>NZ_JAHAVQ010000300.1 GCF_029916425.1 Liquorilactobacillus sicerae
TTTGTTCAAAATGATAAAAATGGTTTTTTGATTTCTTCGGATCGCAATGATGAAGAACATTATAATCTCGATGAAATGTCACAAAGGATCGTAGATTTGTTTAATAAAGTTAATTTAGAAGCTTTTCGAGAAAAGTCTTATCAAATTTCCACAAAATTTATGACTAATAAAATTGAAACTAAATGGAAGGATCTTTTAGAGGGACTTAATGATTAACTTATTTGATAACTTTGATCAAGGCAGTCAAGACCTTTATCAATCATTAATTTTTTCTGGTTATGACAATCAAACGGTTGTAATTAATGACAACGGTTTCCTGCCGAAAAATATTATTTCACCCTATGCTTTTTTCGCTGGTTATTATAGCAACCAAACAACAAAAGCAAAAAGCTTTTATCAGATTCGAGTTCCTAAATTT
>NZ_JAHAVQ010000301.1 GCF_029916425.1 Liquorilactobacillus sicerae
TAATAACGATAGCCAACAAAGAGACCTTCGTGATAATTTTCCTCGTTTGGATCAGCATTGAAAGCTAAATAAGTTGGATTGTCGGACAATTTAATCGGAAAGCTTTCAGCTAACTTGCCTGAGGGATAACATGGCCGAATAGGACATCCCAAGTAGACTGGCCCACGGCTTCACCAGCCAGATAAGTCTCGACGATCGCTCCAACCTGTCCGACCCAAGGCATTTCAAGAGCTGATCCGTTTTCTAAAACAACGATTATTTTTTTATTAACAGTGGCCAATCGTTCAATTAAATGATTTTGGTTGTCCGGCAAACTGATCGTCTGCTTGTCAAAGCCTTCCGACTCATAAGAACTTGGAAAACCGGCAAAAACAACTACCTGATCAACCCGTTTTGCCAGATCGACTGCCGCTTGTTC
>NZ_JAHAVQ010000302.1 GCF_029916425.1 Liquorilactobacillus sicerae
GTTATAATTGGAATGGAATCAACTAACCTTCCTGCACCTCTTTCCCAAGTAATTGCTGATTCTTTTTTGCAGTCAAATGTCAAGAATGCCACAGAAGCAATTTTATCAATCAAGGCCCGACAGAAAAAACAGAATGAAAAACATAATTTCAAAAATGGACCGGTTCAAAAGGAAAAGAAAATAGATTATGGAACCGCTGAGAAAATCGATAATCAAGTTGCTTTAGATGCATTAGCAAAATATCAGCATGAGAAGAAGAACTCATGAATTTAAGCGAAATATTAAAAAACCCACAAGTTAATAAATTTGTTACTGAAAATAATCTGCAAAACAAAAAGCAATTGCTAAAAGATAATGTAGATGTTCTCATTGACTTTATTAACCAGGTAAAACAGCCTTTGTTTCCGGATTATTATCC
>NZ_JAHAVQ010000303.1 GCF_029916425.1 Liquorilactobacillus sicerae
ATACAATAAGGGACTCTCGTGAAAATTGAGCATTCTAAGGGATTATTTTTTTCGGCAGCAATAGCTGTTCTTTTGTTGATTTTCTTTTCGGTCTTTTATCGTTTTCAAAGCAGACCGACACTGGTAATGGCGGAAAAGAATGCAAAAAAAATTTTTTCAGGAGCTGTTTCCAATCGCTTATCGAAAAAATATCTGTATGATGGTAAAGCTGATTCAAAAGATTTTTATATTGATAAAATAAAAAAGAATTTATTAAATGGTCTTGTTTTAAGTAATTCTCTGGTTTACAAAAAAAATCAGTATAAAGAAAAACAAGTTTTAAATGAGATTGCTGAAAGAATTTATCGCTTGGAATTTAATAATCGTCAAGTTATGATTGAAAAGGTTAGCCTAAATAATTATCATACGGTTACAGTT
>NZ_JAHAVQ010000304.1 GCF_029916425.1 Liquorilactobacillus sicerae
AGTCCAAATCCTTGATAAATCATTGAATAATTACGTGATGTATTTTTCAAACCAAAATAATCGGATACATAAGTCGGAAATACGGTAATGTTGCCGCCAAAGCAGAAAGCCATTGCAATAACAACGATATACATCATGCCGATGCTCATGGAACCTGGTTTTGTTGATAATAGGACAATTAAAGCCAGTAATTGGACGATATAAGTAATGAAGAAAACTGCTTTCCGACCCGTAACATCGGATAGCCATCCCATAATAAAGCGGCCCAAAGTGTTAGCGATGGCAACAATAGCAACAAAAGCGGCAGCTGCGCTAGAGCCTCCCCAAACAGCCACTTCCTTAGGGGTCTGCGTACCTGCAGCTGCCATATTAGTGACCGCAGAGCCTAATAATCCCATAAACATAACAGCCGTTACT
>NZ_JAHAVQ010000305.1 GCF_029916425.1 Liquorilactobacillus sicerae
GATTGGGACTGCACTATAAACGTGATAGTGGCAATTGGAATACGATTATTTATAATTTTTTAAGTGATAATTATTTTGCTGTTTTTTTAATCTTACTATTGCTTATTTTATTGGTTGTTCTCATCGTAGCTAATTTTAAACGTTTGCGTGCTTCTAATATTGCTTACTTAGAAGGCGTTTCAAAATTTCAGGATGCTTGGAAATATTTTATTCATGATCAAATTGTTTTTTTAATTACTTTCATTCCCGGTTTTTTAATTGTTTTGATTACGATGATTTCCTATCGAGTAATGGGTGTTATGCCGTTAACAGTCTATTTTGCTGTTCTTTTAATTTTTGCTGAAATTCTTGTCAGTGTCTTTGCCTTTTTATTCCACATGGCATCACATAGTATTAATAGTTTGCAAAGCAGTATTA
>NZ_JAHAVQ010000306.1 GCF_029916425.1 Liquorilactobacillus sicerae
ATGTAATTGTCAATTACATATTATTTAATTAAGGAGATTTTTATATGCCACATCAAATTTTGACAGCTGAAAAAATCGTTCAGGCCTGCGTGAACATAATCGAAGATGATAAAGTTTTGACATTTTCAACGATTGCTCACAATTTAGGTACACATTCTCAAGCATAATATGCGTATTTCGATAACCAAAAAAAATTAAGTTACGCAATAGTTGGCTGGGCAATCACTCAAGTAATAGAATCATTGAAAACCAAGGTATTCGGTCATTCCGGAAAACAAGAGATAATTGTTTTTGCTACAGAACTTAGATCAATGGCATTAAAGCATATACAATTAAGCCGTTTTGTTTTGACAATGCAAAGAGACGACCAAAATCCAGAAGTTCAAACTGCTTTTGAAAATTTGCGCGATCTCTTGC
>NZ_JAHAVQ010000307.1 GCF_029916425.1 Liquorilactobacillus sicerae
CAAATCAAGTGAATGAAATCAGCATTAGGAATCGGATCATCTGCCTGAGTATATTTGATCCCAAAACCACCGCCAACATCAATAATTCCTGCTTGAAAATGCCATTCACTAGCAGTTTTAATTAATAGATCAACTAATTTCGAATAGCCATTGCTTTCAAAAATTTGTGATCCAATATGGGCGTGCAAACCTAATAAATTAAGATATTCCGAGGCTTGAATTTCATCAAAAGCTTTCTTTGCCTGACCGGACAATAAATCGAAACCAAACTTGCTATCCTGCTGACCGGTTGAAATAAATTTATGTGTGTGTGCAGAAATTCCCGGACTTATCCGCATTAAAACGTTTTGAGATATTTTTCTTTCAGTAAGGATTCCATTCAACAAATCAAGTTCATGAAAATTATCAATGATAAT
>NZ_JAHAVQ010000308.1 GCF_029916425.1 Liquorilactobacillus sicerae
GTTCATTGCCGAGGTCGTAGTGCGCGGCGATGTTTTTCTGCGAACCCTTGCGCGTGTTGCGGTTGAGCCAGTGCAGGCCTTGCACGAATGGCCGGCCCAGACGCGCCAGGCCACCCTCCATGGCATCGAGTACATCGAGATTGCTGACGAATACGCGCACCACAGCAGTCAGGTCCGGCGAACTCCAATAGCCGTGGATGAATGCTTCGCCGGCGCCGATCGAGCCGCTACTGGCGACCATGCCCCACAGAGCCGGGTCGAGTACATGGACTTCGCCGAGCAGAGCACTGCCCGGGGTGCCGAAAAGCATTTGTTCGCCATCCTCGACGACCATCAATTGTCCGTGTTTGAGCTGGGCCAATTGGCGCAACACGCCACGGCGCAGCAGCGAGCCGGTCAAACCGTTGGTGCTGAAG
>NZ_JAHAVQ010000309.1 GCF_029916425.1 Liquorilactobacillus sicerae
AATAGTTTATTCTCCCGAGTTATAAATTTGTATACTATTGAAGTTCATCGAGAATTTGGAAAGGTTACTCTTCAAAGGCTCTCAAAAGTAGTTCTCTGGCCAAGGAGACACTGTATTTATTCAAACAATTAACCAAAACAACAGCGGATGAATTGTTTTCGATATCAATCATCATGACTGATAATTGTGTTCCGGTCTGGCCGATTTTCATCCAAATTCCATCTTGCCTTTTAAACATCCCCATCAAGGAAAAAGATTCTGCTCGCTTTAAAAAGGTCGATTCCGCAAGTATTTTACTTGAAAACTTCAGTATACCTACTACGTTGGATCTAAGCCCGCCAGTAGCCTTACCAAGATTATTTCCGCAATCAAGCCATTGCCAATTGCCATAATTTTTATTTCTAAAATCACCTGGT
>NZ_JAHAVQ010000030.1 GCF_029916425.1 Liquorilactobacillus sicerae
TCAAACTCTCATTTTAAAGTTTGTGACTCAAATTTATTACTAGCGAATTGACTTCGCAAATGTTGTCCTTTTTCAAGGCCCTGCACATTTGTTTATCGAAACTTTGTTCAGTTTTCAAAGGTCTACTGGCTTACTGTCCACAGCCTTTCATTCAAAGAAGAAATGCTTTACTGTAACAGCAACGTTTATTACTATACTATGAAATCTAAAAAGCGTCAAGTGTTTTTAAAAAAAAGGCTGAAAAAGTTTTTTCAACTCTTTTTCAGCCTTTTTAGTTCACTATTATCTTTTCTCATATATGCCTAAATAACAAAACCTTAAAGCAACCAGAATAGCTAAAATTAATCATAACAAATCAATCTCTTTATTTAACTCTGGCCAAAAAATACTTCTTTTTTCCACGTCTGGCAATCACAAACCGGCCATCAAAATTAGCAGCCGGATCAACTTCAAAATCTAAGTCGCGAACCCGCTCGCCATTAATAGAGATTGCTCCATTTGAAATATCTTCGCGCGCCTGCCGTTTTGATTTTTCTATTTTAGCATCGACTAACCAATCAACGAGATTCTTCTTTGCTGCTTGAACTTCAACAGTTGGCATTTTTTTGAAACCTTGTTCAATTTCGGCGGCTGTTAAAGCTTTTACATCACCCGAAAACAATGCTTTAGAAATCTTTTCAGCTTGCAAAACTGCTTCCTTGCCATGCACAAATTCAGTCACTTCTTGAGCTAAGCGCTTCTGAGCTACGCGTTTTTCCGGCTGTGTTTTGACTTTCTCTGCCAAATCAGCAATTGTCGCTTGATCTAAGAAAGTGAAGAACTTCAGGTACTTGACCACATCTCGATCATCAGTATTAAACCAAAATTGATAAAATTCATAAGGCGTGGTCTTCTTTGGATCTAACCAAACTGCTCCACCAGCTGTTTTGCCAAATTTAGTGCCGTCAGCTTTCAGCATCAGCGGAACGGTCAAAGCAAAAACTTGGGCTTGATTACCTTCTAGTTTATGAATCATGTCAATTCCAGCCGTAATGTTTCCCCATTGATCTGCTCCGCCAACTTGCAGTTGAACATCATTTGCTTTGTAAAGGTGATAAAAATCGATTGACTGCAAAATCTGATAAGTGAACTCGGTAAAAGAAATACCAACATTCAAGCGACTGGCGATGACTTCCTTATTGAGCATCGTATTAATATTAAACAGTTTGCCGAATTTGCGCAAAAATTCCAACAAATCTAATTTCGACAGCCAATCATAATTATTGACGACCGTAATATTGTCTTTGCCGAAAAGCTTTTTCATCTGTTCTGTTTGGCAAGCTTCATTGTAATGAACTTGATCCATCGTTTGCAAAATCCGTTCCGATTTTTTTCCTGATGGATCACCAATTGAGCCCGTCCCACCACCAATTAAAATATGCGCGCGATGTCCAGCCATCTGAAATCTTTTAAGCATCATAAACGGAATTAAATGACCCACATGCAAGCTATCAGCAGTTGGATCAACTCCGCAGTATAAACCAACTGATTTTTTAGCTAAGAGTTCCCTGAGTGCTGGTTCATCCGACACCTGATTAACTGCGCCACGCCATTTTAGCTCATCAATAATATCCATAGTTTTCCTCCTTAAATAAAAAGTCCCTAAGATCTAACTGATCCTAGGGACGAAAAATTCCGCGTTACCACCCAAGTTGCCATCCAAAGACGACCAAACTCAAATCATCGTTAAGGAGATGAGCCCTTCCTTTGCTCCATAGTGTAATTCACCCAAACGCTTGGCTTGATTTGCAGCTATCATCAAGTCTCTGCTTTCCAAAACATTTAGTTACTGCGCTACTTCATCGCTAAACACATTAAGAATATAAGATAATTTTAACTTGCTGTCAATCTTAAAATTGCTTTTTTTTCAACTTAGCCTGACAATCCGGACATAAGCCATACACCTCATACTGGCTATTTAAAACTTGATAACCAGTTTGTTTAACTGCTTGCTGTTCAAATTCCTTATACTGACTGTCAAAAACATCCACAATTTTATTACAATTAACGCAAATTACGTGATAGTGCGGTACCTCTGCATAATCATAACGCATATGTCCACCACTATCAGAAGCAATTTCAATGATCAAATTATGGTCGATCAACAGTTGCAGCGTATTATAGACCGTTGCTAAACTTACACTAAAACCATTTTTGCGTACATAATTAAAAATCATTTCAATCGAAGGGTGCTCATGCGATGTCATCAGATACGACAAAATAACTTGTCTCTGCGGCGTATTTTTAATTTTAAATTCTTTTAATTTGTTTGCAGCAGCCAAAAGTGGCTTCTGTTCTTCTGCCATCATTATTGCGGCCCTCCCCAACTAAATATATAAATGATAATCATTATCACTTCACATTATAAAACCTTTTTTTGGCAAAAGTCTACAATTAAATTTTGGCAGTTGTAAAGCTGGTGGCTTAATCTTTAATTTTTTTGATCTGCTGGACCATTGATAATTCTTCATTAGTTGGTACAACTAAG
>NZ_JAHAVQ010000310.1 GCF_029916425.1 Liquorilactobacillus sicerae
CTAAAATGATCAACGTTTAATAATTTTTACTTAGATCATTGTTGGGGATGATTGTTTAATTTTTATTCGGGGATTAATTTGGGGAGATTTTTTCATGCACAAAAAAATGTATAAATCTGGAAAGACATGGTTAATTGGTATTGTTTTAGCTTCCGGAATGCTGCTGTTTCCACTTTCAGCAAATGCTGATGTTTCTGTCAATTCACAAGGCAATGCTACGAAAAGCATTTCGACCGACCAGCAAAAAACGGAATCCAACGACACAACCCAGGATTCGTCGTTGGATTCAACCAAACAAGTTGAATCAGAAACGGCTAAGTTACAAACTGAGACGGTTGTTTCATCTGTGGCCGAATTAAAGTCTTCGGCAGCTTCGTCTGCAAGCAGCAACGTGACCGCTGCGTCTTCCATAGCGT
>NZ_JAHAVQ010000311.1 GCF_029916425.1 Liquorilactobacillus sicerae
GTTCGCGAATTCTTGAAAGTATTCTTGCTGCTGTTCCAGCCCGCCAGCATTTTACCGGTAAGATTATCGCGATTGTCGGACTCTTTATTTTCCAACTGATTACTTATACTTTTATTGCTCTGATAGCTTTTGCTTTAGCGAAACCATTCAATTATTCTAAATATCTTAATTTGATTGATTGGTCGCAATTGGGAATTGGTTTTATTGTTTTAACTGTTCTAATAACTCTAGGTGCAATTATTATATATATTATTTTAGCGGCAGTTTTTGCTTCAATGGTCAGCCGACAGGAAGATGTCGCCAAATCTACTTCGGTAGTTATGTGGATTGCAATGGTTCCATATTTTCTAAGCTTTGCGGTTGCTTCTTCGGCCAATGCGCCGGTTTTCAAAATATTGTCTTTTATTCCTCTGATT
>NZ_JAHAVQ010000312.1 GCF_029916425.1 Liquorilactobacillus sicerae
TTAATAAAGCGTGGTTCTTCAATCTCGTTAAGAATTGCCGTAGCCATATTCCCAGAGGTTATATGAGACTTTCCATCTGCGGCATAAATTAAATTATTACGTCCGGTAACATATTCAGATTTCGGCCCATTTAAAAAATCCTGTTGTGGAGAAACAGCTGTCCAATTAACACCCTCGCTATCGTGCTGTAAAACATATAATTCATCAACACCATACCGTGGTTCGCGAATCCATGCATCATTGTTAGGCAATTGGGAAAGTGCATCTAAAAGCATTTTTCCGTCTTGTCTTTCCAAGGACCCAGCACCTAACAAGAATATAAATCGCGTTTTTAAGCCACGGGCGATTCTTAACAAATGTACCAAAGCATCGAAATTTTCAATCGGATTTTGATGATTTGCAAAGGCATTTATAAC
>NZ_JAHAVQ010000313.1 GCF_029916425.1 Liquorilactobacillus sicerae
GTTCACATATTGATCGGGTAATCGGTTTAACAAAGAAAATTCTTAAAAAAGAACCAACTGCCAACCAATTTATAGTCTTGGCAAGTGCGACTTTGCATGATACCTACGACGATAAATTATTTGCGGATCAGCAGGAAGCTAAAAAGAAAGTTATTGATTTTTTAAAGGCAATTGATGTCGATCCAAAACCGATCATTTATATTATCGACAACATGTCCTGGTCGACGGAAACTTTTGGCCAAGCAAAAAAATTGGACATCAACGGACAAATTGTCCAAGATGCCGATCGGCTCGAAGCGATCGGGGCAATCGCAGTTATCCGCGCTTTTAAGTATGCTTTTAAACACCAACAAATCGATTATGATCCAAAAATAAAGGTACGAGTTTTAAAAAATAAGACTGATTATCGTAATGG
>NZ_JAHAVQ010000314.1 GCF_029916425.1 Liquorilactobacillus sicerae
ATTATACATTTTGAAAATCAGGCGATCCGATTTGCCTGAAATAATAGATTAAAGCTATGTCCTGTTTTTATTTATACGGTTTATCTATGTTATCTTTAATAGCACTGAAGATAAAAATCAACGATAGATAAGCTCCCAAAAAATGTCATAACAATTAATAGCAGCACATCTTTTTTGAACTTTACATACAGCCTTATATTAAAAGTTTGTCAAGATCCGAATTATTAAGCAAGCACATAAAACACTTTTGATGAAATACAAAAAAATATTTATGCAGGAATAAAATCAAAGATTAGATACACAAATAATAAATATAGTGAGGGATAAAAAATGATAATATTCCATATAGCTTGTGTACTAAAAAACTGATACATCGACTAGATATATCAGTTTTAATTAATTATTGCCCTTGCTG
>NZ_JAHAVQ010000315.1 GCF_029916425.1 Liquorilactobacillus sicerae
GTATCCGACAGCGATCAGCACCCCCGGTCCCATGTATGCCTTAAGGGTACGCCAGAACCCGGCATTATGTGGGACTGCTATAGATCCGTTGACCTCACTCAAACTTTTTTGTGCTTGCACATTTCCTTCTGTGCTGCTGAACAACTTCTTAGGCTTGGTTAATTCATCTGCCATTTGTTCTGCCTCTTTTCTATTGGTTTAGAAATTCGGTCTGACACTCACTTCTTGACTGGGCGCCCGCTCAAATCCATGGATTATGCTACCTTAATTCACAACAAAATGCAAACCGGGTCTTGGAACAGAAAACTTATTCTAACGGCTTTACTGCCAACATATAAGGTCCTTTTTCTATACATATATCATGAAAATAGGGAGTGCATTTTTATCTGTAAGTGAGGTTTATATTGCTTAGAT
>NZ_JAHAVQ010000316.1 GCF_029916425.1 Liquorilactobacillus sicerae
TCACCGAGGGCGCCGAATAATCCCGTTAAATATAAACTGAACTGATCCCCCAGCCACGAGAACTCGGCGTTGTAGGACTCGGTATCGAATCCCATCTGAGTATCTCGCCGCACGTAAAGATTGTGATTGGGGTCGTTCGTGCCGTAGAAATGAAGAAATTTTCCGACGCGGAGATTGTGTTGCTCACCCAGCCGCGCGAGAACATAGTGCCGGCGGCTGAACATCCGGCTCGTGCTCTGGAGACCGTTGCGGAACTCCTGCCTTCCGAACGATCCTACTACCGCGAATTTTTCGCCGTTGTACCCGCCCTCCAGATCCGCCTGCATCACGATGAATCGGCCGACCTGCGTCGAGGTCGAGTCGCGGACGGCCTCGACGCTCCGAAAATAGCCGGCCAGCAAGACCTTCTCGTTC
>NZ_JAHAVQ010000317.1 GCF_029916425.1 Liquorilactobacillus sicerae
ATCAAATATCTCGTAAAGAATTTTATACAAAATAGTTGTCCTTACATTATTCTTTTCTTATGTTGTTTGATCCTGCAAGTAATTCGGATATTTCATTTTTCCAGTGAACTTAATATATACATCGAATATTTTTGTAAGCGCTACCTTTTTGTATTAGAATAATGCTAAATTCAACTTTTAAGGGAAAAGAGACAAGGTTAATGTTTAAGAGTGGTGATAAGCCAGGTGCTGGACGTTATAAGTGTCAGACCTGTGGGGACATAATTTATTTGTTTAAAAATTCTGATATTTTGCCATCCTGCCCGGAATGCAAAGCTGCGTGCTGGGTTAACTGTTAAAATCAAGATTCTGTTCTTTGTTTGCAAATATTTCCATTAAGAACCGCAGGTAAAAAATGTTTGGGCTGTTTTTGTT
>NZ_JAHAVQ010000318.1 GCF_029916425.1 Liquorilactobacillus sicerae
TCCTGATCCCGACCGACAACCGGATCAATTTGGCCAGCCGATGCCAAGGCCGTTAAATCACGCGACATCGAGTCCAAAGTTGGTGTTCCTTGTTGGTTCTGCCCTTGTTGCTTGGATTTTGGTTTTTGCTGATTTGGGTCAACACCAATTCGTTTGAAAACTGCACGAGTCAAATCCTGTAAACGAACATCCAAACTGGCCAAAATTCGCGAACTAAGAATTGATTCGTCAGTTAGCAAAGCCAAGAGAAGATGTTCGGTTCCAATCTGCCGAGCACCAAGACTTTGAGCCTGTAGCGCAGCGTTCTTCAAAATTTCCTGGGCCTTTGGCGAATAGGCTAAAAAGCCGGCTTTTATATTCGTATGAGAACCATATCCAGTAAATTGTTCAATTTCGTTTCTAATATCATCATC
>NZ_JAHAVQ010000319.1 GCF_029916425.1 Liquorilactobacillus sicerae
GCGAGGATCATGGGAACAGAGATTTCGCAGGAATTGTAATTGGCTTAAGTTTAGGTTTCTTGATTATTTTTGCTTTAAATCTAACCGGAGGTTCTTTAAATCCGGCACGTTCAATTGGCCCGGCTATTTTTGTCGGTGGAAGTGCCCTTTCACATTTATGGCTTTACATTATTGCACCAGAATTTGGTGCAATTCTAGCCGCTTTATTTTCTAAATCATTCTTAAAAAGCGAAGCTTGATTTGTCGAATCATAAAAATAAAATTTGATCAACGCCTAAGCTGCGAAAATATTAATGACCGTATTTTTAAAAATTAATTTGAAATACGGTTTTATTTTGATCAAATTCAAAAAAATTATAAAGAAAAAATTAAAAACCAATCTGGTTAGGGATTGGTTTACATTTATATATTAT
>NZ_JAHAVQ010000031.1 GCF_029916425.1 Liquorilactobacillus sicerae
TTGCTACCATCTTTATAGATATAATGGATGGTTTCATTCACAGTCTTCGTTTCGGTAGTGACTGTCGGTGCATTCTTAGTATACACAACCGTGAAATTCAAGTCGTTTGAATTATTATCGACATTTTGATTTGAAACGCTAGTCAAGTCTGAGTTTGGGGCATCATTACTAGTTACTGTATATCCCTTAACTTCTGGATTTACTACTTCTTGAAAATCTGCGCTAGCTGCCACCACCCAATTAGAATTAGTTGGTAACCCTGTTTCTTTATCTAAGGAACTATCTGTAGTAGTTGTTGAATAATAGGTTACCGAGGAACCATCAACTGGATTAGTAACCGTCAAGAAAGTAACTGGTTGCGCCGTATAAGATGCTGCTACCGAGTGGCCATCTTGATCAACATAATTGATTGTTTCATTAACTGTTTTCGTGGTCGCAGTATAGGCTGGAGCATAAACATAAATAACTGTTCCGTTAACTCCTGCCTTCGTCAACGTGCCAGAAGTAGGCAAACTATCGTCACCCATTTTTACAAACGTGTAGTTAGGAATCGTTAGTTGCTCAGTCGAATAAGCGCCATTGACGTTAGTACCCTCTGGATAACTAACCTCACCTTGTGCTATTTGGTTCCCTTCAGTATCCACATATTCGACATTAACAGTAGCTGCCTGTTGAAAATCAAAACTAGTTATTTTAAATTGCTGTAAATTCTTAGCGCCACCTGTTGAAGCACTGACAATCATCGCCATTGCCTGATAAGAATCTGATACTGTGGTTGTCCAAGTAAGGATCTTCCCACTAGTTTCTGTATAAGAAATTGTTAATTGGCGAGTTGAGCCATCGTAGTTAACTACAAAATCATGGAACTGACCATCTACATCAGATTTACTTAAAGATTGTGCTGACCCGGCAACATCTTCTGCCCACCATCTTTGAACATAAGTTCCATCTTTTGATTTAATTTGTTGATCACTAGTTGTAACAAATGTTCCATATGGCGCACTCTTTGAATCTCCATTCCAACCAAAATCATTAGAATCAGTTGGATCAATTTGACTTCCATTTTTATTAGATTGTGGTGTCTGATAACCATTAGACCAGGTATCTAGCTTAAAACCTAAAGCATCCAAAAGCCCCCCAATACCTAGGTTTCCACCAGAGTTTCCTAAATCAGAAGTATTCCCGTTATGGAAAGCAAAACTAATGCCATCTGCCCCATTAGGATTGGAACCTAAATTAACTTGTCCCGTTAATGTAAAACTAGTATTCATATCAATTTTGCTAGTGAGTGAAAAATTACCAACTTTATCATTTTCATCAGGCGTAAGTGTTACAATTCCAGTACTAGCATCATAAGTTGCAGAACCATTTAAAGTAAAATATTGTAAAAAATTATCTTTATCAACATGGGTCAGCGCTTCTTCATCTAATGCTAACTCATTAGCGGTACTTAATTGTTGAATCAAGGTACTATAAGAAATTTGAACATTGTTTTCCACTATCTTACTATCAACAGAATTAGTAAGATTATTGGTGACATTTGTTATGCTATTAATTGTTGCATCTTTCTGTGAATTATCATTAGTGCTACTTGTCGTGTCAGCTGCGGAGCTCTCACTAGTGCTACTTGTCGTGTCAGCTGCGGAGCTCTCACTAGTACTACTTGTTGTGTCGGCTGTAAAGCTCTCACTAGTACTACTTGTTGTATCAGCTGCGGAGCTCTCACTAATACTACTTGTTGTGCCAGATGCAGAGTTCTCACTGGTACTACTTGTTGTGTCGGCTGCGGAGCTCTCACTAGTACTACTTGTTGTGTCGGCTGCGGAGCTCTCACTAGTACTACTTGTTGTGTCGGCTGCGGAGCTCTCACTAGTACTACTTGTTGTATCGGCTGCGGAGCTCTCACTAGTACTACTTGTTGTATCGGCTGCGGAGCTCTCACTAGTACTACTTGTTGTATCGGCTGCGGAGCTTTCACTAGTACTACTTGTTGTGCCGGCTGTGGAGCTCTCACTAGTACTACTTGTTGTGCTGGTCGTAGAATTTCCAGTAGTGTCGTTGGTTATATCATTGTTAGAATCAGCATCTGACTCTGTACTATTTGATACCGAAATGTCATTATCCGCTTTAACGATAGTTGTCTCTGTGCCCACTCCTACTCCTAAAGCTACAACAGTGATTGCTGCGAACACCCATCTTCTACCTTTTTTGTACATTTTATAATGCAACTTTTCCATCATATTCCCTCCAAATATCCTTGCGTATAATCAGATTGCGTACACCCTATTTGAACAT
>NZ_JAHAVQ010000320.1 GCF_029916425.1 Liquorilactobacillus sicerae
GTTCTGTGCGGGTTGCGTCTTCCGGAGAAAATTCAATGATTTCAAAAAAATTATGTGCATATTCAATGCTGCTGCTGATTTTTTCAAGAACCTCTGTTTTACTCATATGTAGTTTGGATTGACGATGGATTGGGCTGGTAGCGATAAAAATGTGAATTTGTTTATGAGCTGCCGGATCGGTTGCCTGCACGCAGGCATCGATATCTTTTTTATTAGCACGGGCTAAAGCAGTTACACGTGCTTTTTTAATTGATGAAGCCACTGCTTGAACTGCTTGGAAATCTCCTTTTGAAGCAATTGGAAACCCCGCTTCGATGACATCGACACCCCATTTTTCCAGTTGCTGTGCAATGGCTATTTTTTCTTTGATACTGAAATTGACACCGATTGTTTGTTCGCCATCTCTTAAGGT
>NZ_JAHAVQ010000321.1 GCF_029916425.1 Liquorilactobacillus sicerae
GTCATATGTATCAAAGACCTTAAAAAACCATTGAGAATGCCCAATCGAATCAATTGCCTGAATTAAATATAAACTCATTTCCTCGTTGAAGTCAATTTGAAAGCCATTATCCAGAGCAAAAATATCTTTTTGCTGACTCTGTGCTAAAACAAACAATTGATCTGTTACAATAGCTGGAAGATCAACCTTTCTAAGCGGAAGCATTTGATTGTTGCCGGATTGCAACAAATTTAAATCAATCGAAAAATTATCCTCATGTAATATTTTTGCTAAAGTTATAAAGATCTTTGTAAAAGCTCGAATCTCTTTGTCTGCCAAATTTCTGCCAATACGCGAATTAATCAAATTAGCAAAGCCATCAGCATTAATGAACATTTCTTTATTAAATATATCCAAATAAAACAAATCTATT
>NZ_JAHAVQ010000322.1 GCF_029916425.1 Liquorilactobacillus sicerae
GTAATGGGCATCATAAGAAAATACTTCTGCCACTTGCACCTGAATATATTGGCTACAGCGATGCGGGAATCGATGACGATATATTTGTGTCTTACCATCCAGAAATTGAAATACTGGAAAATCGCATGTTCAAATACCACGTTGATTTTGAGCAAGTGCATGTGGATGATTCGATAGCGGCTATTTGTGCTTCACGCCCCACCAATCCAACCGGCAATGTATTAACCGATGAAGAGATTGGGAAGCTCGATAAACTGGCTCGCGATAATAATATTCCATTAATCATCGATAACGCCTACGGCACTCCGTTCCCCAATATCATCTTTGAAGATGTGACGCCTTTTTGGAATCAAAACACCATCCTTTGCATGAGTTTATCCAAACTGGGTTTACCTGGTGTGCGCTGCGGCAT
>NZ_JAHAVQ010000323.1 GCF_029916425.1 Liquorilactobacillus sicerae
GTATCATGCCGGTTACGATGTTGTCTATGGCGTAAGGAACAATCGTGAAAGCGATACATTCTTTAAACGGGCCAGTGCCAATTTGTTTTACAAATTGATGAATAAACTGGGGGTTAATATAATTCCCAATCACGCGGATTTTCGTTTAATCGACCGGCGTGTCTTAAAGCAGCTTCTGCAGTTCCCGGAAAGAAATCTTTTTTTACGCGGCATGCTTCCGCTGGTTGGCTTTTCGAGTACGAAGGTCTTCTATAAGCGTCGAGCCCGTCAGGCCGGAAAATCGAAATATCCTTTGCATAAAATGCTTCTGCTTGCCTGGGATGGCATTACTTCTTTTAGCGAAGTTCCGATTCGCTCGATCATTGCTTTTGGTTTTCTACTGGTCTTTTTGTCGGCCTTTTACGTCTTGTAC
>NZ_JAHAVQ010000324.1 GCF_029916425.1 Liquorilactobacillus sicerae
TCCTCGCACCGCGCAGGTCATCTCCCCGGCGCCGCGGCCTTCGACTGGGACGACCTCGTCGATCCCGTGGACGGATCGCTCGTCGGCGCGGCGGCTTTCGCCGGCGCGATGAGCGAGATCGGAGTGGGCGAC
Organism: Liquorilactobacillus sicerae; assembly: GCF_029916425.1. Taxonomy (GTDB): domain Bacteria; phylum Bacillota; class Bacilli; order Lactobacillales; family Lactobacillaceae; genus Liquorilactobacillus; species Liquorilactobacillus sicerae. Next base: position 133 of record NZ_JAHAVQ010000324.1, read on the forward strand.
GATCACGTCGTGGTCGCCTACGACCAACACGAGCCTTCGGCGTCGCTGCGACTCGTGTGGGCGCTTCGCCGCTACGGCCACGAAGCAGCCTACGCGCTCGTCGGCGGCCTGGCGGCCTGGGTCCTCGGCGGACACCCGCTCGCACGCGTGTCGGCGCGACCGCCGCGCGCGAGCTTTACGGCGCGCGTGCGCGAAACCCCTTACGAGAGGAGTGCCTTCGTGAAAACCGTGCGTTCCAACGGTGCGCCGTGAGCGCCCATCGCCTTCGCGTCGTGATCG
>NZ_JAHAVQ010000325.1 GCF_029916425.1 Liquorilactobacillus sicerae
ATTATCAACGACTCGAGTTTTTAGGTGATTCTGTTATGCAATTGATTGTTGCTGACTATCTATTTACACGGTACCCAAATTGGGAAGAAGGTCAGTTGACGGAAATGCGAATCGCAATGGTTCAAAGCAAATCTTTTTCTCATTTTGCCAGATTGGCTGGTTTTAATCGTTACATTCGATTAGGAAAAGGCGAAGAACTTTCTGGTGCTCGTAATCGGGACAGTCTTTTGGAGGACATTTGGGAAGCATTTATCGGTGCTTTGTACAAAGACCAAGGCTCTAAATCGGTTTTTGTTTTTTTGAATAAAGCTTTTTTTCCGGCAATCGATGAAGGCTTTTTTGAAGAATTCATTGATTATAAATCTAAATTGCAGGAATTGCTTCAAAAAGCCGGTTCAGTTGATATTGAAT
>NZ_JAHAVQ010000326.1 GCF_029916425.1 Liquorilactobacillus sicerae
ACAACTTCCCGTTAAAGCGGAAGATCACATAAACATATTCACTTTTAACGATTATACGACACTTCGCGCTCAACAACGGCGTAGGACTACTTTCTCAATCTGGTTGATAGCCTGCTGCCTTTATTCGCTCTTTTCTGTTGCCCACCTGCTTGTACTTCCAGAGCCCGCGCGAACGCTTATGTTCTATATCGCCGGCTACAGCGCTTTCGTGGCGGCCGTCGCCTGCCTCTACGCCTATCGCGCGCCAAGTGAAGAACGCTACGACGCCCTTGCGATCGTCCTTTTATCCCTTGTCGTGACCATCAATGTGACGGCGCATGGATTGGCCGTGCACGACACCACCCAGCTGAATTACCTGATGGTGCTCTTGAGCGTCTTCCCGATCCTGGCGCCGACGCATCGCAGCGCCTT
>NZ_JAHAVQ010000327.1 GCF_029916425.1 Liquorilactobacillus sicerae
TTACCTATTTTCCTTCCTTTTTATATTGAAACAATTTCTTTCGCAAAAAATTAATATTATAGATATCTAAGCCGAGGCTCGGTTCGTCCAGGACAATAATTGGGGAATCAATTAAATCAATTAAAGCAAGACTGAGTCGACGTTTCATACCCTTTGAATAATCTTTGATCAACTTTTCTTTTTGCTCAGAAAATTGATAGTCTTCAATAAGTTCATCAATGATATTTTTTTAATTACTTATTCTATAAATTTCAGCAAAGTAAGAAAGATTTTCTTTGGCGGTTAAAAAATCAATAAGTTGATCTTCTGTTGGTAAAAAAGAAAACTTTTTTCGCGCTGATAAATCATATGGTATTTTTAATTTCCGGCCATTTAAAATAATTTCTCCTTCATCAATCTGGTTCAGTCC
>NZ_JAHAVQ010000328.1 GCF_029916425.1 Liquorilactobacillus sicerae
ACCGGATCGTCACTAATGTTTTGCAAATCAAGTAAAACTCCTTCAGCCGATTCTGCCAAGCCCTCGGATTCATACAAATCTGCCTTATCAAATTGAGCTGACAAATACAGGGAGCTTTTTTGCTCTATCTTATCCAAGCAATTAAGGGCTTGATCAACATTTCCTTCATCGAGATATATTTCAGCAAGATCGAGATTAATCTGGTCATTTGTATCATTTTTTTCATTCAAATGTTCCAGTATACTTTTAGCATCATCAATAAAGCCCTGTGCAATTAACGATTCTGCTAAATCAATTAATTCGTTTTCAGAATCATTGACAATTGCTTTATTTATCAGGTCTTGATTATTGAATTTTGAATCAGAGATATTTTGTAAGATTTGTTTCGAGTAATTAACCATAAATCA
>NZ_JAHAVQ010000329.1 GCF_029916425.1 Liquorilactobacillus sicerae
TATTCAAATTATCAGACAATCATGATTAAACCACTAATTGCCAAGAGCACTTCGGCAAAAAAAGATATGTGGATTGTCCGTCAAGAGACAAAACTATTCAAAAAACTTTTTAAGGATAACGGTTTGATAATTTCCAAGCCCGATAACAATGCATTTATTAAGGCTTATCACGATCCGTCGTCCAATCATTTCGATTATTTTGAAAATGAAAATATGGCCGAGGTTTCGCCTGAATATTTACATTCTTTCCCAATATATAGACATAATGGAAAAAGAATTTTGGTGAAGGATAGTGAAAAAGACATGATTGTTTTAGTTCCTGTCACTGAAAAGAAGAATATCAAAACAATCAAAAAGAATATTAAGAGTGATAATTATGCCCAAAACTGGGAAGAATCCGATGAAG
>NZ_JAHAVQ010000032.1 GCF_029916425.1 Liquorilactobacillus sicerae
CAAGACAAACGATGAAATTCAGGGAATAGTCAACAAATTAAATTTCCGTCCAAAAAAATGTTTGGATTGGCGCACACCATATGAGGTCTATTTTGGTAAAGTGTTGCATTTAATTTGACAATTCAAGTATTAAAGAACATGGCATCCTATGATACGATTTAAGTGACTAAACCCAATCGAAAGAAGGAAAAAACCATGTCCCAATTAGATTCTATCGCACGCTTACTCGAAATAAAAGACTCAAATATCAGTTTCTTTAAAGTTGAAGATCTTAGAACTGTTAGATCTGGCGTTGTTTATCATTTTCAAGGCGATCCATGCTCGCCTTAGTTATCAGCTTTCTCGTTGCCCGCACTGTGGCTTTGCATCGCTGATTAAAAATGGTACTACTTTGACAAAGCTCCGTTTGACGACGCTCAACGGTCCAATGATTTTGTTGTATCTGCGGAAACAACGTTATTTTTGTAAATCTTGTCAGACTACTTGTGGTGCCAACACTCCAATCGTTGAAAAAAATCATTCTCTTACCAGAGGTCTCAAATCAGCAGCTGTCTTTAAATTAGCCAAACAATCACTGCCTGTTACGACGATTGCCAAAATAGTCGGGATCTCTCCTAGTTCAGTTACACGGATTTTATATCATGATTTTCAAAGGCCTCAGCGCCTAGCCCAACTTCCTGAACATCTTTGTTTTGATGAATTCAAATCAGTTGCCAGATCGTATTCATTTATTGCTATCGCTGCTAAAAAGCACAATTTGATCTCAATTCTTGATGATCGCTTGTCTAAAAACATTTGTGCTTACTTTGAAAATCGCTATTCTCTAGAAGAACGTTCAGCTGTCAAATCGGTTGTCATTGATTTAAATGCCAATTACCAGCTTTTCATCAAACGACTTTTCCCGCATGCTAAAATCATTATTGATCGCTTTCACATTGTTCAATTGGTAAATCGGGCTTTCGATCAGCTTAGGGTTACAATTTTAAAGCAACAAAGCGATAAGCATAGCCGGATTTACAAAGCTTTAAAAATCAATTGGCGCTTGTTTCATAAAGATGCAGAAAAAGTTGATGATTCTAAAGTGAAATATTTCAGGGGAATCAATGAATATATGACCCAACAAAATCTAATTGATTTAGGACTTAGTGCAAGTCCAAAGCTTAAATACGTTTATGAAACAGCACAACAAATTCAAGAATCAATTAAAAAGCATGATGTGAAAAAGCTCTGCCTTACCTTGAACAATTATCAAAAGCAAAGCTCACCAATGGATACTTCAATTACAACTCTGAAGAAAAACTTAAAATATGTTTCAAACAGCTGTGAATCAGCGTTTTCCAATGGACCGATCGAAGGAATCAATCGCAAAATTAAAGCACTTAAACGCATCTGTTACGGATTCAAAAATATGGACCATTTTTATGCCAGAATTCTTTTAATTGTAAAATAAAGAAGCCCCCTATTCAGAGGACTTCATGGCTCCACCAATACGATTTCTAATATGATGTCAAGTATCAACTCATTTAAAAAAGAGTACGCTAAACAGTGATAGCTTTTTGACAGAAAAAAGCTGTCATAAATATCAACTGTACTAGTATTTAAATAGTCAGCTTAATGGGAGGTTCTCGCGTAATTATAAATTTGGTTTGTGCGGACCAAATTCATAATCGTCCTATCAAGCCTATTCACACAAGCAATCATGGCAACCATGTCCGGTTTAGGATGTGGTCCTTTTTTTAGCTTATAGTAGTAATCCACAATGTGATTATCAATACGTGCTTGATTTCTAAGCATGGATCTGATCATTTCAAACATAATGTAACGGGCACTACTTTGACCTCTCGGGAGTTTGACACTTTTTAAAATAAAATCCTCCATAAAGCCTGATATGACTTTATTTTTTTGTCAATTTTTCCCTTTTAATTTGTAGTACTTTGTGGTACTCTATAATTAGAAAGGATGTGAATCA
>NZ_JAHAVQ010000330.1 GCF_029916425.1 Liquorilactobacillus sicerae
ATTCCTCTTTCCTTACCGGAAAAAGTTGCAGCAACAATAGCCATAGAGATGCTCATCATACCAGCACCGCCGATTCCTTGAATTGCTCGAAAAATATTTAACTGCATTCCATTTTGTGCTAATCCTGAAGCCAAAGAACCAAGAGTGAATACAGCAAGTTCAATTAAAAAAACTTTTTTTCTCCCAAATAAATCAGCTAATTTGGATGCTAAAAGCAAAAAAACTGCATAAGATATCGTGTAGGCATTAATAATCCACTGTAAATTGCTAAAAGACTCACTTAAATCTTTTTGAATAGTTGGCAAGGCAACATTAACAATCGTCACATCCAAAAGTGACATAAAAACACCAATACACAAGGCTGTTAAAGCAATCCAATTCCTAGATTCGTGATCTATTTTATTT
>NZ_JAHAVQ010000331.1 GCF_029916425.1 Liquorilactobacillus sicerae
GGTTTTCAACCTCACCAACTTTCTGTATGACCGCCAATTCACTACTATCAGCCGAGATTGCCTAAATTATAACAAACAAGTTTAAATTGCGCTAATAATTTTTGCGATTATTAACTCAATCAGGGCGATTATCAAAGCCAAAGCAAAAAATGATATTTCTTTTTCGGATATGACTAATAATTGATTAATTGAAATCTTGTTTATTATCTTAAATATCAAGGCGATCGTTAAAAGTATCAATAAAGCCGGCCATAGTCCTTGAAGCGAGTTCTGAAAATCTTCATGAGATAATCCGATTCCCAAGGCCAGAGAAAAACTGATCAAAAACCAAACGAGCAAACTCCAATTAAATGTAACTTTAAAAACAAAAATTCCCGGTTGCAGCCAAAGAGTTAAGTAATAAAT
>NZ_JAHAVQ010000332.1 GCF_029916425.1 Liquorilactobacillus sicerae
GAGCCAAAAGAAATCTCCACTAGCTAAAGATGGAGCAGATAGTTATATCCAAAGTATTGGAAGCGACGGAGCTGATAGTTATTGGGACAGCATTGTTAACAACGATGGTCATATTTCTATTAAATCAACTAACTACTTGATCTTTTTTCACCGTTATGAATTGACAACTGTTACGAGCAAATTAGTTCTTAGCAGTGCGAATCAAAATAAGGTTAAAATCACCTACAAAGGTAAATCGTTAACAAAAAAAGATATTGAAAAGCCTTTGTTTCCTGGAACCTATAATTTTAAGATAGCCCTAAAGAACGAATTTGGAACTAGCAAAGGAACTACAACGATTGTTGCAGGTGAAGGATCGACAGTAAAACTTAATTACGGAAATATCAATGGAAGCGAAATTACATT
>NZ_JAHAVQ010000333.1 GCF_029916425.1 Liquorilactobacillus sicerae
CTTTCGGCCGACAATCAAAAAGTCACTAATTATGCTTTTACTTCAAGCCTAATTGTTTTGGCGATCATTGTGCTTTTGATTATTCCGATTAATTACATTGCCAATATTGAGGGTTTTGCAACCGAGTCCTCAGAAGAATTGGAAGGACTTTTGCTTTCGATTGGACTTAATTTCAGCAATATTGCCTTTATCGTGACTATAATTGCCAGTCTCGGTGCTATTGCCGAAGCCAGTATGGCGATTTCGGCCGATTTAAACGAGCTGATTGAAAGCACTCCGGAAATTACGACCGCCAATCTTTACAAGCAGGGAATAATTATTGGTTCACAGATTATCGGAACGGCCTTAAATACACTCTTTTTCGGTGTTCTTGGTGATAATTTGACGTTGACCATGTTTTATAT
>NZ_JAHAVQ010000334.1 GCF_029916425.1 Liquorilactobacillus sicerae
GTATGAGCACCCAAAATAACTGATATTTTTTTAAAACGTCGTGCTAGGGATTGATCGGTTGGCAATCCTAAATGAGATAACAAAACTCTGATATCGGATTGGGCAACAACTCGACTAGATAATTTTTCAAGTGTTTCAACAGGTTGGGTTGGCAGCCAATCAAGTAGTGGATAAGTAAGATCATAAGCAGCAGTTAGACCAAAAGCCGAAATTCGTGTTCCTTTCGGAGTTACGAAGACACGATATTCTTCGGCCCATCTTGGCAAACTGCGATCATTTTCGAAAATATTTGCCAGCAAAACAGCAAACCTGCGCTCCGAATAAATATCTTCCATTCGATCATGCGGAAGCCCAAGCCCCTCATTATTACCAATCGTGACTCCATCAAAAGCGCAATCATTGAG
>NZ_JAHAVQ010000335.1 GCF_029916425.1 Liquorilactobacillus sicerae
TCGCTGGAGAAAATCAATTGATCAACTTGGTTATGCAAGTCGACTTCATCTTTCTTTTTCTTATCAGCTTCTTCGTTGGATTCGGCATCTTTAACCATCTTATTGATTTCGTCTTTGGAAAGACTACCAGGATTTTGAATCGTAATTTTTTGGCTCTTACCAGTTCCTTTATCCTTAGCAGAAACTGAAACAATTCCATTACGATCAATATCGAAGCTAACTTCAATTTGTGGTACACCACGTGGCGCTGCAGGAATATCCGTCAATTGAAAATTACCAAGTGTCTTGTTGTCAGCCGCCATCGGACGTTCACCTTGTAAAACGTGAATATCAACAGCCGGTTGGTTATCAGCAGCAGTTGAGAAAACCTGCGACTTAGAAGTTGGAATGGTTGTATTGCGGT
>NZ_JAHAVQ010000336.1 GCF_029916425.1 Liquorilactobacillus sicerae
ACAGTTGGTAATGCTTCAATGACAGTCACAGGAATCAGCTCGCCTTTATCAGTAAAAACCTGAGTCATACCGACTTTTCGGCCTAAGATACCTTTTGTCATGACTTTCTCCTTAAATTATTAAATGATCAAAGCTTGATTTCAATTGCAACACCAGCTGGGAGGTCTAACTTAAGAAGTGAGTCAACAGTCTTATCAGTTGGGTTAACCAAATCAATCAAGCGTTTATGTGTACGCATTTCAAATTGTTCTCGTGAATCCTTGTGCTTATGAGGCGAACGTAAAATAGTGTATAAAGCACGTTCAGTTGGTAAAGGAATTGGGCCAACCACTTGCGCACCAGTGCGTTTTGCAGTTTCAACAATTTTTGCCGCTGAAGCATCGATTGTACGATACTCATAAGC
>NZ_JAHAVQ010000337.1 GCF_029916425.1 Liquorilactobacillus sicerae
GTGCCACCGATAAAACGCTGTCGATTGTTAAATTCGAATTTTGGCGTTTTTCCCCAATTCCAATCCCAAGTAGAAAATTTATTATTACGCAATTCCTGAACACGCCTTAAATCATGTTGTTCTAATTTTAATTCGCTATCACCATCGGCGAGTTCCTTTGTTAATTGATTTTTTAAATCCAAAATTGTAAATTCTTCTGGAAGCGAATCCTTTATCAAGCCAACACGACTTTTTACGGATTTGGCCGCTTTCGAAATAAATTTATCTTTCGATGGCGTCAAAACCCGGCTCATAACCTCTGTATTGATATCAAACAAGATAGTTCCGAGAAGCAACAGGCGCCCATAGGCCTACCGTTGAGCATAACCTGAAACTTTTCTGACAATGATAACTAAATCGTTT
>NZ_JAHAVQ010000338.1 GCF_029916425.1 Liquorilactobacillus sicerae
AGGTAATTGGATCACCAGACAATGATTTTACAGTATCAATTGCTCTTTGCAAATAATCAATATTAACAGTCCATAATGAGCGAATATTAGCTATTTCTTCAGCACTAGCGCCTTTTTTCTTCATATAATTTATTTTGTCGCCGACAATTTTGGTCGACAAGCGATCGGTAATCAAATAATCGTGCTTAATCTGATCTTCGCTAATTCCTAGCGCTTCCATAAAGAGCATCGAAGCGACTCCTGTTCGATCTTTACCAGCCGTACAATGAAAAGCCAGGGTCTGCTTTTCTTCCAACAACAAAACAAAAAACTTGCGGTAAGCAGAATTTGAAAATTCATCAGCGACTAAATGCTCATAATTGTTAATCATGTTTAAATATCCGGAATTCTTTTCTTTGTAC
>NZ_JAHAVQ010000339.1 GCF_029916425.1 Liquorilactobacillus sicerae
TCCAAGAACTGAGTCTTGAAGACGTTATGGGCGAGCGGTTTGGTCGGTACTCGAAATATATTATTCAAGAACGAGCTCTTCCAGACATTAGAGATGGCTTAAAACCAGTCCAAAGACGAATTCTCTTCGCTATGAATGAGGATGGAAATACCTATCAACATGCTTATAGAAAATCAGCGAAGGCAGTTGGCAACGTAATGGGTAATTACCACCCACATGGTGATTCATCAATCTATGATGCTTTATTGCGCATTAGCCAAAATTGGAAAATGCGGGAACCGCTAATCGATATGAACGGAAATAATGGTTCGATCGACAACGATCCGCCGGCGGCAATGCGTTATACAGAAGCAAGACTATCTATGAATGCCGGTGACATGTTGACCGATATTGATCAACAA
>NZ_JAHAVQ010000033.1 GCF_029916425.1 Liquorilactobacillus sicerae
AGTTTGACACTTTTTAAAATAAAATCCTCCATAAAGCCTGATATGACTTTATTTTTTTGTCAATTTTTCCCTTTTAATTTGTAGTACTTTGTGGTACTCTATAATTAGAAAGGATGTGAATCACATGAAGGTTCGCAAAAATGTCTCTCGCAATTCTGTTTCTTACGCTATTATCGAAAGTTACCGCGACCTAAACGGTAAATCTACTTCACGTATTGTTAAGTCATTAGGCAATGAAAATGAGATTAGAAAACAACATCCTAACGTCGATCCTTATGAGTGGGCCAAAAAGTATGCTCATAAGCTTACTCTACAAAAGCGTGTTGAGTCATCCACAATAATTGCCAAATATCATCCAAATAAACAGATTGCTAGCGGACAACAACGTTCTTTCAATATTGGCTATCTATTTTTACAGAGGTTGTATCATCAGCTAGATCTGCCCAAAGTAATCAACCAAATTCAAAAGAAATATGCTATAAAATTTGATTTAAATGATATTTTTGCCAAACTAATTTATCTTCGAGTCTTGGAACCAACTTCCAAAAGAAATTCACTGATCGCATCACAATCGTTATTAGAAAAAATGAATTGTGATCAGCATCAGCTTTACCGTGCTTTAGACGTACTTCAAAAAGAAAGTAATACTATTCAAGCTCAAGTATATAATCATAGCTTGAAATTAATTCCACGTCAGAAAAGTATTTTATATTATGATTGCACAAATTATTATTTCGAAATTGAACAAGAAGATGCATTTCGTAAATTTGGTAAATCAAAAGAAAATCGACCTAATCCAATTGTTCAAATGGGGTTATTCATGGATGCCTCTGGCATTCCATTAGCTTTTTCAATTTTTCCTGGTAAAGATAATGAACAACCTTCTCTTCAAAAATTAGAAAAGAAAGTACTTAAAGATTTTGATTTGAATAAAATTATCGTTGTTACTGATGGTGGACTATCTTCCAAAAGTAATCGAATCTACAATAGCTTTAAAAACCGGTCTTTCATTACTACGCAGTCTATCAAAAAGTTAAAACGTTACTTAAAAGATTGGTGTCTTGATCCTCAAGGCTGGCATCTTAAACCCAGAGATCAAAAAATTGATTTGAGCACAATAGACGAACAGGCTGCTCGTCAACAGAATTTAATTTTTTTCAAGGAACGCTGGATCAAAGATGACACTGGGTTTGAACAACACTTAGTTGTAACTTTTTCACCGAGATATAAGCTTTATCAACAAACAATCCGTGAGCGCCAATTTGAAAGAGCTGAACTGAAAGCTAAACATCCTAATTCCTTAAAGGGCGTTCATCAAAATGATCCCAAAAGATTTATTAAAGAAACTGCAATTACTAAAAATGGTGAAATAGCCGATAAAAAGCACTACGCAACTGATCTTGCAAAAAAGCAAGAAGAAGCCAAATATGATGGCTTTTATGCGATCTGCACAGACTTAGAAGATGATCCCTTAGAATTAATTAAAGTCAATCGTAACCGTTGGGAAATCGAAGAGACTTTTCGAATTATGAAAGGAGAACTACGAGGTCGACCAGTTTACTTGCAACGACAAGAACGAATTGAAGCACATTTTCTAATTTGTTTTATGGCACTGTTACTGTTTAGGATTCTTGAACAAAAAACACATCAAGTGGCTTCATTTCATGAGATTATTGAAA
>NZ_JAHAVQ010000340.1 GCF_029916425.1 Liquorilactobacillus sicerae
ATTATCGATTATGCAGCTTTGAAGATTCTTTTGGCTAACAAAGCAAAAATGGACAAAATTTGGCAATAAAAAACAGCAAAATCAATTGCTGTTTTGAAAACTGTCCAGGCTGGGTTCGAACCAGCGACATCCGCATTAACAGTGCGGCGTTCTACCACTGAACTACTAGACAATAGTAAAGCTAGTATAACCGCTTTATTAGATTTTATCAAGTTCGTTGATGTTGAATCGATAAAATAATCACAATTATGAATATATAAAGTTCATAACAAAAAAATATATTTTTATTAATCTTCATGAAAAAAATAATAACCCTGCTATCAATTTATCGCTAATATAGTAAATATGAGTTTTACTTTACTTGTCGTCTACATTTTAATTGGTGTTCTTGCTGGTATTT
>NZ_JAHAVQ010000341.1 GCF_029916425.1 Liquorilactobacillus sicerae
CTATACAACAATTCACCGAATCGCAATTTCCGATCAATTTATTGGCCGACATCTGGCAACAATTTTCTTTCAACTGTTAATTAAAGAGTCAGAAAGGCTTGGCTTTAATCAGGTTCGTTTTGATACTCACCGCCTTAATTACGCCATGCAGCATCTTGGTGAAAAACTATCATTTCAAAAACGAGGCATCATTTACGTTAACGAATATCAAGACAACGCCAGGATTGCTTATCAATTAATAATTAATCAATAATTCAATAAATCAAAAATAATTTTCGATTTTTGGCGATTTGTTTAAAATGTGCAAACTATCTATTTGGTCTTGTTTTAGTTGATCAACTAGTTCTTCGGCATTTGCGTATTTTATCTGTTCTCTTAAGAACGCGATCCAGTAAACAAT
>NZ_JAHAVQ010000342.1 GCF_029916425.1 Liquorilactobacillus sicerae
GGTGTATAATTTTCTGCAAAGGTCAATAAAGGTCAAACATCGATAATAGTTCCGATGTTTGAAATTTTACTTTATTTGACGGAGGAAAAAATGGCTGATTATAATGACGATCCCTTCGTTTTTGGTAATTTTAATGTTGATGATATTTTTCGTCAATTGAACGGCCAAATGGCAAATATGCAACAGGCAAATAATGGTTCAGCTCAAGCACGCCCTGGACGTACCGGCGGAAATAATAATAATAAGAAAAAAAATGGTTTGCTCGAACAATTCGGCATCAATATCACCGAACAAGCACGTAAAGGCAAATTAGACCCGGTTATTGGGCGTAGCCAAGAAGTTGGCCGTGTGATCGAGATTCTCAATCGGAGAACGAAAAATAATCCCGTTCTAATAGGT
>NZ_JAHAVQ010000343.1 GCF_029916425.1 Liquorilactobacillus sicerae
TGCAAATATTTTACGCCATCTGCAGAAATAATTGAGATTATAGGAATTCGTTAATTGAATTAGAATTAAGTAATGAATAAAAACGAGCAGATAAATATCTCGATTCCAAAAAAAGCTTTTGATAAATTATATTTGGATGGCGGAGACAAGATCCAGGCAAGAATTGACCATAATCGAATTATCCTTCAAGCAAAAGAAACAAAAACAGAGGCACAGACGCAATCACTGCGATGGTTTATGGTTCCCGGCCTGTTAGCAGGAATTGTCGCACTGGCTAATTTTTTTCTCCAAAAAACAAGCTACGTTTATTTATCCGGTGCCGACTCAATCAGCCAAATCACAATTTATTTAGCCGCTTTATTTGGATTTATTACTTTTTTAATCGCATTATTGTTCTT
>NZ_JAHAVQ010000344.1 GCF_029916425.1 Liquorilactobacillus sicerae
TGCCAATAGCTATCGCATAAGTCTTATATGATGAATTAGTTGTATCTGTTTCTGAAATTATCTTTTTAGATTCCATTGTTGAGTAGAAATAACCCCAAAAATATTTCCCTTGTATTTCTGCTTGCGCCGAAATTGCAAAAAAAGATATACCAACAATTAAACTTAAGATAAAAAAATACTTTTTCTTTTAATTTTCATTACCATTTACTAGAATCTATTGAATTTTAGTTGGAAACGATGCTTTATCCATTCCCACCAAAAAACATCGTATCAGATATATAGAGAAACATATGTAATTGACCAAATGTGACTAAATTGCTAGCCGTTAGCGACTTGAATGCGCATATTTTATCAATGGCATTGAGATTTCTTTTAGCTATCCAGCCAAAAAAGAATCC
>NZ_JAHAVQ010000345.1 GCF_029916425.1 Liquorilactobacillus sicerae
TATCAACAATTCCAGGTCCTTTTACATCGGAGAGAGCTGCAAGTGATTCCTTGTGGTTTAAGTAATTGAAAAAAATACTTAGAAAGTACAATAAATAACTGAAAATTACTTAATAATACTATCGTTTTTGCGATAAAGAGACTTGGTAAAGTGAAGTGTTTAACGTCATTTTGAGTCAAAACCTTTTAATTAGCAGGTATTTAATATTAAAAATTAATCGCATGATTAGATTAAATTTTACTGGTGATTTGTAATTGTTACCTAGGAGGATAAAAATTATGGAAAAACCAAGCAACAATGGAAGTCGTACCAAGGGCAAATTTCCATATCGTTTAGGTTTTGGACTTTTGTTTGGTTTATTGGGATGGTTAGTTCATTATTTAGGTGTTAACTCGACT
>NZ_JAHAVQ010000346.1 GCF_029916425.1 Liquorilactobacillus sicerae
TATTTATTTAGTTATGCTGCTGTTGGTTAAATTGATTGGCAATAATTTTTAGTTCTAAATGTTTTCTCGCGATAAAAAAAGCACTGTTTTTTCGCGGCGCTTTTTAAACTGTTTTAGTGTTCGTATTGATAAGCAATATTATAAACAGCTGTTTTACCAGCTGGCAAAATGATATCGCCGAAATTTTGATGGTGGATTGCATCAGGCAGGGTCTGGCATTCAATTGCCAAAGCATTAAAATCATGTTGCTTCTCACGCTCTGGATCAAGCGGATTAGTCGTAAAAACAACAACGGCGTTTCTTTGTGAATAGATTTTAATTCTGCGTTTATCGGTTGAGTCGCCGATTTCAGCAACCGGTTCCTGGCTGTTAGGCGTAACCAAAAATATATCATCC
>NZ_JAHAVQ010000347.1 GCF_029916425.1 Liquorilactobacillus sicerae
AATTCCTGACAAGGAATTATTAACGACAAAGAATCGACAGAATTTAACAGAATTAGAAGCCGCTTTGAAAAATTTCTTCGAATTTGCTTCCCATGAAACGAGTTCTTTGGACGAGCTTGGCGAGACATCTCAAATATTTCAGATTCTCTATCTGCTCACAAAAAATTTTTCCAGTATCGTAAAAACACCAAATGATTTAACTACAGCAAACAAGCCGTTTGAACGCTTGGATGAAATAATCATGTTTATTCAAGAACATTCAAAAGAAGCTTTGACGGTTGCGAAAATTGCCGAACACTTCAACTTATCCACCAGTTATTTTTCAAGAAATTTTAAATATTATATGGGAAACTCAGTGATTGAATATTTGAATTTGGTTCGTCTTAATGAATCTTA
>NZ_JAHAVQ010000348.1 GCF_029916425.1 Liquorilactobacillus sicerae
TTGTCATTCCCTGCATACAACGCCGCGTTCAAAACATACGGACGCGTTAATTGATCATCATTAGATTCACCAGGTTTAGAGCTCCAACCCAAACGTGCAAGTTGCCTAGAACTCAACTTGTCATAGAATGCTTTCAAGGCCTTTTCTTCATCGGAATCTGGCATAACAAACTTTTTCAAGTTGTTGGCAACACGATACAGGGCAGAATTGGTAAGCATTGAATGGCTGTCAACAAAGCGCATTAATACTGGCACAATATCTGCATATGAAACTTGTTGGCCTTCTGCCAACAAACGCAAATCCTGCAAAATTTGAAGTTGGGAAATAGCGTTGAGCGAATTTGCACTGTTTAAAATATCCGATAACAGAGTTTCATCATATTTAACAATAAAATG
>NZ_JAHAVQ010000349.1 GCF_029916425.1 Liquorilactobacillus sicerae
ATTATTGAAAACGGAGATTTCTTGATTGGCTGTTTGCTATAGAGATAGTTTTACGTTTGTTAGGAATAATCATAAAAAATTCATTTTCTTGTGATTATTGAAAAACGGATCAAAAATTTTCGTTATCAAAAAATTCAAGTGAGGTAAACAATGGCTGAAACGAAAAAATTAACTGGAATTGCGGCATCGGATGGTGTTGGGATCGCTAAAAGTTATTTATTGGTTGATCCAAGTTTGGCTTTTCCTTATAACGAAAAAATCAAAGATATTGATGCAGAGGAAATTCGTTTAGACAAAGCGCTCTCTTCTTCTAAAGATGATTTAAAAAAAATCAAAGCCAAAGCTGAAAAAAATCTCGGTAAAGAAGAGGCGGAAGTTTTTGAAGCGCATATTAC
>NZ_JAHAVQ010000034.1 GCF_029916425.1 Liquorilactobacillus sicerae
TTACGATACTTTCCAATATGATTGCATTGGCGTCAAGATCATCTGATCATTAATGAAACTTATACAAAAACAAGAGAGGAATTAATATGAAAAAAGGTTGGTTGATGAAATTCTCTTTGTTATCAATTTCGTTGGTCCTGACTTCCGCGGGAGCAATTACCGGAAATATTCCAGCGATGTCGAAAACTTTTTCCAACGAACCTTTGTCGTCTGTGGAAATGTTAACTACAATTCCATCATTATTGATTGTTGTTTTTGTTCTATTAAGTAGTTTTGTTTCTAAAAAAATTGGTTCTAAACAAACCGTATTATTAGGCCTGACCATTGCTTTTATTTCTGGTCTAGTCCCAGTGTTTATTAGCAGTAGTTTTATAGTTATATTGATTTCTCGAGCTGGTTTAGGAATTGGTTTTGGTCTATTCAATTCACTTGCAGTAAGTTTGATTAGTGATTTTTTTGAAGGAGATACAAGAGCTCAACTTATAGGCTTTCAAAGTGCTTTCCAGGGTTTAGGTACTGCTATATTAACTTTTGCCGCCGGAGAATTATTAAAAATTGACTGGCCAGACACTTTTTGGATTTATGCAGTTATTTTACCTATTTTTGTATTATTTATTTTATTCGTCCCTGATCCCGAAAAAGAAAATAAAAAAAATATTGATCGATTTTCGGTCAAAAGAATTCAGAAAATCGACATTCAAGTAATAAATTATATCCTATTCTTATTTATCATGGTGGGAATATATATGGCTTCGCAGGTTGAATTAGCTTTACTGTTCACATCTAGAGGCTATGGTTCGGCTACCGAAGCATCGAACGTTATTAGCATTATGTCGATTGCTAGTATGTTGACCGGCTTTTCTTTCAGAAACATTTTCAAATTACTTAATCAATTTACACTTCCTGTTTCAGTGATGCTGATTTCTTTATCCTGTATAGTATTAGCTCTTTCAAATAACGTTTTATTTTCCGCTATTGGATGCATTCTAAATGGCATTTCTTTTTCTCTTTTCGTGCCTTATATTTTCAATCGGATTTCAACCGTGCCAACTAATTTTTCAAGGACATTTTCAACATCGTTATTATTGGTTGGTGCGAACCTGGGATATTCCCTATCACCATATATATTTAGAGTGATTGGAAATATTGCTAGTTCCAATTCAATTAAAAACACTTTTTTAGTTGAATCAATTTTGACAGCATCCATGGCGATTATTGGAACTATTTTTGTAATTAATAAACTCCATGCTGGTGATTTTGAGGAGAATTAATATGGTATTAAAATTTCAAATAGGTAATAATGTAAAGTTCAATCATGATTCGAATTTACTAAGAAAAGCTGTAGACAACCTGCCTGTTTTAAATCATGCAAAAGTAAAACCGGTTGGTTTAGTCGACATTAAAGC
>NZ_JAHAVQ010000350.1 GCF_029916425.1 Liquorilactobacillus sicerae
ACCATTCCCAAACCAGCTCGTAAAATTGGTACAACGGCAACTTTTTTTCCAGTTAATTGTTTAACTGTCGCATGAGCAACAGGTGTTTCTATTTCAACATCCTCCAACTGCATATCACGGCTGACCTCATAAGCCATCAGCATCGCAATTTCATTAACCAGATCACGAAAATCCTTCGTACTGGTAATTGTGTCACGTAAAATTCGCAATTTGTGTTGGATCAATGGATGATTGATTACGGTAAATTTAGACATGTTTTTAAGAACCCTTTTCTATACTATCATTACAATCCACAATGTTGGCCGCCAGCTGATTTTTCCAAACGATTCATATAGGCTTCTCCAATTCCTTGCTTGGCAAAGACTCAACATAAATCGTTTTGACATCTTTCTGG
>NZ_JAHAVQ010000351.1 GCF_029916425.1 Liquorilactobacillus sicerae
TCGCCAACTGTTTGGCGACGACCCGTGAAGATCACCCTGGCCCCTTCTTTTAAATACAAATCGACGATCGACAAACCGATTCCAAGCGTTCCACCAGTAACGATAGCGACCTTTCCCTTTAAACGATCTACCATATTGAATACCTCCGAACTCTCCCTGTGAATAATTTTACAAGCTATTTGTTAAAAAGTAAACAATTTGCAAATAATAATAAATTATAATTGAGAATAAAAAAACACCGGTATACATTGAACCGGTGTTTTTCGATATCTAATTAGTTTTTAATCTCGTAAATACTGTAAATCGCTGTTTGATCATGATTTTTAAAATATTTATTGGCAAAATCCGAAGCATGTTCGATACTGTCGAACTCCTTTTTGGTCACCACTGAAT
>NZ_JAHAVQ010000352.1 GCF_029916425.1 Liquorilactobacillus sicerae
TCCGTGGACATTGTTTGTTTATGCTGGTCTGAGTGGCGCAGCTATGGGGATGTATAACTCAGTTGATCAAGCGTTGAACGTGTCGGTTTTGCCTAACCCGAATAATGCAGCCAAAGATTTAGGGATTGTTAATTTGGCTAATTCGCTTGGTCAAGTTTTTGGACCGATTGTTGCTTCGATAATTATCGGCACACTTGGTTATAGGTTAATGTTTCCAGCAGCAGGCATCATGTGTTTAGTCGGAGCAATTCTGATTCTTATGATTAGAAAGGTCCGTTAGTATGGAATATTAATATCTTAAATTTATCCTTAGTTAAAATAAATTAATTAAAACTATAAAAATGTACCTGATTAATATTTTTTTCATTTTGAACTTAATCAGTTTATCTATTG
>NZ_JAHAVQ010000353.1 GCF_029916425.1 Liquorilactobacillus sicerae
CTGAATATCTAAATAGTGTTCTTTTTCGGTAACTATGACATAGACGCGATTATTATTCTTACGGCCGGAGAAAGCGTGACGAATGGCATTTTCAACTAAAATTTGAATCGTAAAAGGTGGCAATAAATTCATTTCACTACTTTTAACTGAAAATTTAACATCATACTTATTCGGGAAACGACTTTGTTCCAGAGACAAATAGGCCTGAACATGTGTTTCTTCTTGTTTTAGAGTAATTTCCGTTTCGCGAACACCCTGAAGATTAGTTCGAAAATAGGTACTAAGCTCCAATAATAAATTATGAGCCTGAACAGCGTTAGTTCTCATCAAAGCCGAAATAGTATTGATAGCATTAAAAAAGAAGTGCGGATTAACCTGAGCCTGCAAAGATTT
>NZ_JAHAVQ010000354.1 GCF_029916425.1 Liquorilactobacillus sicerae
ATTAATTACATCTAATAATTCATTTTCACCTTTTTTTAATTGTTGATGTTCAAATATTTCATATACATTTTCTTTGAAAATTTTAACTTTGCTGGCTTCGCCATTTGTAACAGTTTGATTTCCATATTCTTTTAACTGTTCTATATAATTGTTCAGCTCTTCCTTATGAAGGTTTTTTGATAATGATTTTTAATTTGATATAATTCAACTTCGTATTTATTAACCCAATTTTCAATACATAAATTTCCAATTCTATTTTGTTGTTCACTCAAATAATCATCAGTTTCACTAGCCGACTGGAACTGTTTAATCATAAAAACATTTTCTTCATTTTGAAATTGCTTTTTTATACTTTCAAGAAATGTGCTCTTACCAGTGCCCCTTCTGCCTACC
>NZ_JAHAVQ010000355.1 GCF_029916425.1 Liquorilactobacillus sicerae
AGATTCCCCTCTGGCAAAGCATCCTTATATCCTAGCCGTTCAACGCTTAGAAGAGAGTCAAAAAGACTTGACGACGCTTATTAAAGCATACAAAATTTTGATCGAAGAGTATAAGATTACAGAGAGACTCTATATTATCGGAGAGGGAAAGAGCAGAAAAGAGTTGGAAAATTTATGCAAAAGATTAAAATTGAATGAATATATACATTTTCTTGGATTGCAAATAAACCCCTATCCCTGGATAAGACATAGTAAACTGTTTGCATTCAGCTCAAAATTTGAAGGCTTTGGTATTGTACTTATTGAAGCGATGTCTCTAGAAAAGGCAATCGTGTCAACAAACTGTTCAACAGGCCCTTCGGAAATCTTAGATAATGGAAACGCTGGTACAC
>NZ_JAHAVQ010000356.1 GCF_029916425.1 Liquorilactobacillus sicerae
GATTAGTTCACTGGCAGTGTTTGTCTCGACCTTTATCCCAAGCGGAATCAAGGGAATAAGCCTAAGTGCTTACGTGATGATCATGCTAACTTTCTTTATTTTCATTTTCGTTTTAACTCTCTTCATCTATTCAAGAAGATCTCAGACTTCTAAACGGAATTACAAACTGCGCCATAAAACAGTTGAAGAAGTTTCTCCTTTTACTTATTTACGTGGACGAGCGGAAACCGTTATCGAAGATATTGAAAACGACATTTCAGAAGACAAGCATCATTGATCTGGCTTAGGAACAATAATCTTTTCACTTCCTTCTGATAATTTTTTTAATAGTTTGTAAAAACTGGTAACGAAGCTTATTGATTGGAAGTATAAAAGCTCCCATGTTATCAAC
>NZ_JAHAVQ010000357.1 GCF_029916425.1 Liquorilactobacillus sicerae
CTACCATGACAGAAGCATAAAGGCCATTGGAATCAGCAACTTCGGCTGCCGCAGGAGCAATATTGTTTAACCAGTTTTTCTGTGCTGTTGTTAGGCCACTTGTACTTATATTCAAAACCTTTTGAGTTACACCCCTTGAATCGATCCAAAAAGTGGACGAACCGTCTTTTACCTGATAATAGGTGTAAATCAATCCGTTAGAACGTTTAGTAACGTCCGATTTGAGAATTGTGACCGAATCGCCATTATAAGTTGAGGCGCTACCATTGGCGACCATTGTCGCCGCGCTGGTATATGCCGGACCGCTTGTATAAATTCCATCGTTTCTTGAACCTTCATAAATCTGAGCAGTTTGATTCATTGCTGTAGATGAAGTAATCGTGGCATAGG
>NZ_JAHAVQ010000358.1 GCF_029916425.1 Liquorilactobacillus sicerae
CGGCGTTTATTATCATCTGTTAGATGGTCTTTTTTTCGGTATCTTCCTAAACTCGATTGGAAACGGTATGGTTGTTGGCTTAGTTTCTATTATGATTGCCGATACAATTAGATACGGAGTCAGTATGGGAATTCAGGCAGAAGGGATTCTTGCTTCTACGGATGATTTTGGCGTAAATATGGGCCTTGGACTTGGCGGTATGATTACTGCCGGATTATTGCAATTATCTGGTTACGTGGCTAATCAAAAACAAAGTAGTGGAACAGTGGCAATGATAGACATTAACTATATTTGGATTCCAATTTTTATTTATATTTTTATGTTTGTCACTTTACTTTTCTATAATGAAAATCAAATGATGAAAGCAATTATCTGATTTTTCGGATCGTG
>NZ_JAHAVQ010000359.1 GCF_029916425.1 Liquorilactobacillus sicerae
ATGCACATATCCGGTTGTCTTTTGCAGGTCTTTTAAAGGAATCATTTCCGTACGCTTGTTCCCGGAAACAGCTGCCAGCTTTTTTTCATCCAAATGTTTTGTAATTGGCAGGACAGCAATGACCGGTCCGCTTATATCGCCATTTGAGGCTCGCGTCTTATAGATCAAAGATTCTTTATTGATTCCTGCTTGGGCCAACGTTTTTTTAATTTCTGCACTTGTTTGATTCAAAACATTAATCTCTAAAGATTGATAAGGGATATTGTTTTTGTCTAAAAGTTGTTCAACTTGTGTTTTTTTAATCTTTGTTCGTTTGCTCATAATTAGATTTTAATTCTTTATTAAATGTAAGCGTTATCAGTTATAGCAAGGGATTTTCCGGTCTTAAC
>NZ_JAHAVQ010000035.1 GCF_029916425.1 Liquorilactobacillus sicerae
GTAAGTTTTAGCCCCTGGTTTACAATAGAATATTTCCTGCAACCAGTAGTTGCTTTTAGTGCGCTAATAATTAGCGTGCTTTTTTCTCGCTTCAATATGATAATTAATCTATTGAAAGTGAGGTTACGCTTATGACTTTAGGGCAACGGATAAAAGAAGAACGAGAAAAAAGACAGTGGACGCAAGATTATCTTGCAGAAACGCTTAATGTTTCTCGTCAGGCAATTTCTAAGTGGGAAGTTGGGAGTACTTATCCCGATATTGATCGTTTAGTGCAAATCAGCAATTTGTTCGACATTACCTTAGATAGTTTGATCAAGGGTGATGATTCACTAAAAAAAAGCATAGTTATTACCAAAAACGCAAAAGCACAAACTAATGTCTGGGAATTTATGCGCAGTACTGGTTGGATGATGGTAATTGCAATTATTTATTTAATCACCAAAATGATTATTGCTGTCTTTAGTTAAGAAACATCAGGGTCTATAACTATTAAATAACGCCTATAAAAGAGCAAGCAATGATTCTATGCTTGCTCTTTTTGCGTTTCATCAGCATAATTATTTTGAAATCAGGAGGGTATATATGAAATTTGGTGATCGTCTAAAAAACGCAAGAACAGAATTGAATCTTACTCAGGAACAAGTTGCTAGAGATTTTTTTATTACTAGACAAACTATTTCTAGTTGGGAAAATGAAAAAACTTATCCTGACATTGCTAGCTTGATTAAGTTGAGTGACTATTACCATATTTCACTAGATACTTTGTTAAAGGAGGATACAGGTATGCGTGAGTTTTTGGAAAAGGAAGAAGTTACGAGACAAATAAAACCAATTTATCGCGATCTTATAGTTATTGATTTACTAGTCTGTTCATTACTAATTGGTAACTTTTTTAATCTAATACATTTAGGTGTATTTATGCTGCCAATATTTTTCTTGGTATTGTGCAGTGTATCTGCATTAAATAAGTTAAGAGAGTTCGATAACTCTAGTTCTCTTGGATTAAAATATGCTTGGCAAAAATACTTGTCTGGAGAAAAAGGAGCAAAATATTCACTTATTATGCCGATAGTATTTATCACTTCAGGAGTCATTGTTGTGTTATTAAAAGAATGGTATATTGGTGGAATCTTTATGCTAACAGGAATTTCATTTTTATTTTTTATCTTTACAAAAACAAAACACCAATGATATTTTCCTCATGTGTCAGGGGTCATAACTTAC
>NZ_JAHAVQ010000360.1 GCF_029916425.1 Liquorilactobacillus sicerae
GACTTCTGCGTCAACTTTAACTGCTAATGGCTCAATCACGGATTATGTTGGAAATATGGTTGCAGTAACGCAAATCGATACAACCAAGCGAACTTCCGGTGGGAGCTATCAGTACGCGAAAGTAACTGATATGACCGCCGGCAAGACTTATTGGGTCGATGTTAGATCGTTAAATATGTCCAATTATGCAACAATTACTTCAACAACAACGATGGATTCGACTTATAAAATTGCTGATTACGCGCGTAATGATGGCACTTATAGCAGCCCGGCTTTAACATCTTCAACTGCTTTAATATCAACGGTTGGTGGAAAGACTTATGATGATGATACTGTAACTGTTACAAAAGAAGATGTTACTAAGCGAGCTAATGGCACTACTTATACT
>NZ_JAHAVQ010000361.1 GCF_029916425.1 Liquorilactobacillus sicerae
TTAACAAACAGAGAAAAAAATATCAGCCAAGCGGACATTACTTAAGCTTATCCTTTACGTCATTCCAAAGGAGTACTACTCCTGATAGAACCAGCCCAAAAATAGCTCCAATCAAAGTATATTTTTTCGTGCTCGGTCCAACCCACTCGATAGTCTCGGAAGCTTTTTGAGCAACAATAACTTTTCCGGCAGCCGGAAGAATCTTGGGAAGAATCTTTTTGGTCGACTTTGATAAGGCATTAGCAATTTTAACAGCTTTTTTTGGTTCTTTTGCACTTGCGTTAATTTTAATCAAGACACTGTTGTCAGGCGAATTCACACTAACATTATCCGACGAAAAATGAACGGTCTTTTTGGCATTGTCAGTGATAGTCGAATCTTTGATC
>NZ_JAHAVQ010000362.1 GCF_029916425.1 Liquorilactobacillus sicerae
GTCGCAGAGATGCGCAAGATTCTGGAGATAGAAGGGCTATTGAAAAAATATGGCAACAAGCTGGAAAGCCTTTTTTCGGACGAGGGAAACTCACAGACGGTTTCACTCTATCCAAAGAATGACTACAGTGGGCTCAATTCGTTGATGGAGCGATTGAGAAAAGGTAAGTGGAATATGAATACCGGTAAGGACGGATTTCCAGGTGATTCCATAAGTGAATCTACAAGGCAGTCGATGATGGCAATGATGTTGGCAGGTGATAGCGCACATACATCACCCTCCGATGAGCAGACTTGGAATGCTTATTTGCTCGACATGAGCAATAACCGCTCTTGCATAGGTGCTCCTGTTTACTTCTTTTTCAAAATTGATACACACCAGTTGAG
>NZ_JAHAVQ010000363.1 GCF_029916425.1 Liquorilactobacillus sicerae
TCTATATTTTCGCCTCAAAAAAACTAACTCTAAGACACTTTTTTAGATTGAACCTTGTTGGAGAATCCGTTATTATTGGCGTTAATCAAAAAGATAAAGGAGTTGAATAAAATGATAAACCAAGATAATGATTCACCAGCAACATTAACCGCCATTAAAATCAAGGAAGACGATGGAAGTATCTCTGAATTGAAGGACGAACAAATAGAAAAAGTGCTTTTACACGCCAATGACAAAGTTGATCAACCGCTTGACAGCCAATTAATCAAAAATATTGTTGATCAAGTCATGACAAAAATGCCGCTTTCAGATGATTCTGTAGTAACCCGTCAGGGCTTGAACACAGCTATTTTGCGTTCTTTAAAAGAGCAAGGCAATCCACAATT
>NZ_JAHAVQ010000364.1 GCF_029916425.1 Liquorilactobacillus sicerae
TGAGACCTTAGGTCAAGAATAATATTATAGAAAGAATTTGACTATATTTGTCAAAAGCGACTCTCTTTTAGATTTGCATAAAATAATTATCGATACACAAATCAAACAAATCTATTTTGATAGCCAGTTTATTATGACCGTCCGGAGTCCAGTCTTTTTGAAAATTTATGGAGTCAAAGTTAGTTTGAAACTAATCCAGCTCCTGATAAAATGTATAAAGTTACATTCGGTTATCATAAAATATTCAGTCTGTTGTATTTTATTTTCGTATACGTAAAAATTTGTCTTAATTTAATTCAAAAAACACGATCAAATCAAAAAATGGATAACTAATATTACTTATCTTCAATTGAAGATCCTTATCCACGCAAGGACATTATATATA
>NZ_JAHAVQ010000365.1 GCF_029916425.1 Liquorilactobacillus sicerae
TACTTTTTTAAACTATAAATCATCACCCCTAGAACGAAGTAATTCACCTCACGAAGGCTGCTTTGCTAAATCAAAATGATACTTTTTTGCATATTGATCAACAGCATCCTGCCCATAAAGCTTTGGATCAAGCGGCATATAGTCCGTTGGAAATGGGTCATCTTCTTTGATAACGGCATTAACAACAATCGGCTTTTTATTACCATTTTCCTGAAGACTTTTAATATTAGCAAAAACTTGATCAATATCAGCAATCGTTTTAACAGTGAAACTCACAGCGCCAAGGCCTTCGCTGACTTTTGCCCAATCTGCTCCAGTCAAATCTACTCCATAAAAATGTTGTTTTGTCAGAACTTGTTCATGATATATAAAACCAAAACGGTT
>NZ_JAHAVQ010000366.1 GCF_029916425.1 Liquorilactobacillus sicerae
TGTCCGGACGTAAAGGATATGAAAAATCTACGTCTGAAAAATGTCCCTGCTTAATCAAAGCAATTTCTTCATTTTCGGATAATTCGGATAGTGGCTTTTCATCAAGAAGCTTAAAAATATTTTTAGCAGATATCAATGCATCGCCCAAAGAGCTTGGAAGATTTGCCAAAGCGAGAACCCTGGCAAAAGAAAACGGAAAAGTGAAGACAACCACCCAAATTAAAGAATTATTAAAAGATGAGTTAAAAGCCAAATAACCCATTACACCACAGAAAAATAATAAACTGAACTGGGTTATCGAAGCAGCAATTGAATCGTCGAAATTTCTTTTTTTTATGATATTGCCTATCGAAACACGATG
Organism: Liquorilactobacillus sicerae; assembly: GCF_029916425.1. Classification (GTDB taxonomy): domain Bacteria; phylum Bacillota; class Bacilli; order Lactobacillales; family Lactobacillaceae; genus Liquorilactobacillus; species Liquorilactobacillus sicerae. The sequence goes on from NZ_JAHAVQ010000366.1 coordinate 362, forward strand.
CCTATCTAAAACAGAAATTCGT
>NZ_JAHAVQ010000367.1 GCF_029916425.1 Liquorilactobacillus sicerae
CTGGCCAGACGTTTAGATCAATAAGGCTATGTCCTGTGGGCAACGGCCGGGACAAGCAGCTTTCTGCGAGAAAAGCATTTACCGGTCAGACAGCTGGGAAAGATAGCCGAAGACCAACTAAACCCCGTCACAGCCATGCGACAGGGCAAATTGCAAATTGTCATTAACCGACTAAAAACCGATGAAGCCTTGGAGTCCGATGGCCAGGCCATCAGGGACGCTGCGATTGAAAACGGCGTTCCGCTCTTTACCTCATTGGATACGGTAGCAGCCTTTTTGCAGGTTGTCGGCAGTTTGGCAGATCTTAAAAAGAAACAGGCTTTAAAAATACAAGATAATATTCAAAATAATTCATTGGATAATCGAGAAATCACTCGTTTATT
>NZ_JAHAVQ010000368.1 GCF_029916425.1 Liquorilactobacillus sicerae
TGGCTTTGGCCGCTTTTATGGGTTCTGGAAGTGCCGTTGTCAGTTCATAGGGAGGATTTTTAATTAATGGCCCGGGTGATATTATCAATATCGGTATTACGCTTGTAATTTCTGTTTTGCTAATTAAATTAATTCAAAACAGGTTGGGCCAGCTGAAGGTTATTTTGTCACCGATTCTCGTTCTTGGAATTGCCGGTAGCCTTGGGCGCCTGCTTTTCCCTTACGTTCATTCAATTACTACAACTATTGGTGATGCTATTAATGATTTGACCGATCTGCAGCCTTTGATTATGGGTCCTTTAATGGGAATTATCTTTGCTGTTTTGATTCTTTCACCAATTTCTTCTGCTGGAATTGCAATTGCGATCGGCTTGAGTGGAAT
>NZ_JAHAVQ010000369.1 GCF_029916425.1 Liquorilactobacillus sicerae
GTGATGATATTTAAAAACTTCATAACCTTCGGCTGCGTACTGTTCACCAGCTGAATTAAAGTGAAAACTAATATAAATATTGGCTTTAACTCGATTTGACAATGCTGGTCGCGAAGCCAGCGCGACGGGTTTATTCGTATGCCTGGTCATGATTACATGTACATTTTTTGCTTTAAGTAATTTGTAAACTTTTAAAGCTGTTCTCAAAGTATATGTTTTTTCCATTGCTCCGTTGCTTGCCTGAGTTCCGGAGTCAACTCCTCCGTGTCCAGGATCAAGAACAATTGTTGCTTCGGCTAAACGACCAGCACTTTTGGAGTTGTAATTCTTTTTTTTGATCAGCCAAGAGGCAACCCAACCTTTTTGTGAGCCACTCTCGACA
>NZ_JAHAVQ010000036.1 GCF_029916425.1 Liquorilactobacillus sicerae
GGATATTTTGACTCCTGATTTTATGAGGACTCATATCAAACTCTTGATGATGGATCTAAAACCTCATTCTGTGACTACCAAGTCTTATTATGTTCATGAAGATAAAGAGGAATTGGCAGTCGTTATGTCCGGCACCACACAAGTCGAAATGAACGCTAAGGAATATTCTTTGCAAGAAGGCGATGTTGTGCGAATTCCTCCATATGTCAAACATCGATTCTTAAACCGATCAAATTCGATCGCACATGTTTTGTTTGTTTTGACTCCAAAAATATAGTTTATTGAGTAAGCTGTTTTTTACTTAATAATCAAAAAATGATTAGTTCAAAATTTTAGTTAGGAGAAATTTTTAAAAATGGATAACGAGAAATATCGAATCGAAAAAGATACTTTGGGAGAAGTTAAAATTCCTGCAAGTGCCCTTTGGGGACCTCAAACTGAAAGAAGTCGACAAAATTTTAAAATCGGGCAAAGAATGCCTTTTGAAATAATTGAGTCTCTATTGCAGATTAAAAAAGCAGCTGCAGTGGTTAACGAAAAAAATGGTGAAATTAGTAAAGAAAAATCTGATTTAATTGTTGAAGTAGTTGATCAACTTTTGGCGGGAAAATATCAAGATGCTTTTCCATTAGTTGTTTATCAAACAGGTAGTGGAACGCAAACGAATATGAATGTGAACGAAGTGATAGTTCATTTGGCGGCTAAAATTAATCCTAAGGTTTCGTTACAAGCAAATGATGATGTTAATCACTCGCAGAGTTCCAATGATACTTTTCCCACAGCGATGGCAATTACTGCTTATGATGCTGTAAAAAAATTGTTATCTGTTTTGGAACATTTGGAAAATTCATTGAACGATAAAGCACTTGATTTTAAAAATGTTGTAAAAATTGGTCGTACCCATCTTCAGGATGCCACACCAATTACCTTTGGACAGGAAATTAGTGGTTGGTCCAGTCAGATCAAACACAATTTTGATTATTTGCAAATTAATAAAAAAACTTTACTCGAATTGCCAATCGGAGGGACGGCTGTCGGTACCGTTTTGAATACTGTCAAAGATTTTGATCAACAAATGGTTAAACAACTATCGATTCAAAAGGGAATAAGTTATCTCGTCGCGCCAAATAAATTTCAAGGTCTGGCCGCACACAGTGCTATTAATTTTATTCATGGTATTTTTAAGACCCTAGCAGCTG
>NZ_JAHAVQ010000370.1 GCF_029916425.1 Liquorilactobacillus sicerae
TTTTTTTTTATTAAACAAATACAAAAATCATTTTTATCAATACTTTTTGTAATGCATTTTATTGATTTATTTTGAAATAGATTTTCCAACATCATCAGCGGCTTTTTCTTAATCTATTCATAACTGTTTATTTATGGACAGATAACAAGAGAAACTTATACTAATAAAAATAGCATCCAACCATTTAAAGTTGGGTGCTATAACAAGTCTCGATCTAAAAGTTATCTTTCACACTTGGATATCGGTAGCCGATACCCATGTCTTTATTATAATCAGTTATTTAATTATTGAAACGATATAACTCTGAATAACATTAATTGATTGTCCATACAAACAACCATTCAAAAACAAAGCCAGTTTAAACAATTACTGGACTTTAAT
>NZ_JAHAVQ010000371.1 GCF_029916425.1 Liquorilactobacillus sicerae
TCCTAGAGCTGCTCCAGCGATCACGTCGCTTAAATAATGGTCCTGCAGATATATGACTGCTTCCAATAACAATAGACCAAATGTTATCGTTCCCCAGCCAAACCAAATTTGTAAACGAGTTGATGAAAGATTTGGCAGAATTAGAACAAAAATAATTGTAATTACAATAAAAGTTGTTAATGCATGGTTCGATGGAAAAGCATATCCGGAAGCCAAATGGCCAGTCGGCCGTACACGACCAACTGCAACTTTTAATATTTCGCCAACTGCTAATCCGCTAATGTATGTAGTAAGAACCCAAATTGCTGGGATGCGTAAATTAGAAAAATAGAGTAAGCCGGCAATGACCACTGCATAAATAAAAGTTGCCAAAGGTGAAC
>NZ_JAHAVQ010000372.1 GCF_029916425.1 Liquorilactobacillus sicerae
TACAACAGTGATTGCTGCGAACACCCATCTTCTACCTTTTTTGTACATTTTATAATGCAACTTTTCCATCATATTCCCTCCAAATATCCTTGCGTATAATCAGATTGCGTACACCCTATTTGAACATCTAAAATTATAACATAATTTATTATTAGTAAATAATATTTTCTTCATATACTGTAAAAATGCGTAAACTAGATCCTTTTTTAAGCTTGATATTGATAAATTAAGCTACCATTAAATGTTCAAATAGGGTGTACCCTGTTTGAACATTGAGTGGTATAATTATTTCTCTATCAAAAAACTAGTAATATCAATAAATACTACCGTAAGTGATTAGACTTGAAATGTGTTCATTTTCTTTTGAC
>NZ_JAHAVQ010000373.1 GCF_029916425.1 Liquorilactobacillus sicerae
TTTTTTGATGTAATAATGATAATTTAAGCTGACGTAGCTGTTTTTTAAAGATAATAAGATTCGTAAGCGGAAGTTTTCAAAATTTCTAAATCCATATGCGGTCCTTTTAATGACTTTGATTTTATTATTGGTACCTTCTACTGGGCCATTTGAAAACGAGGTCTTGAAACTGTTAATGATTTCAGCCTGATGTTTACGCAGTGTCCGATTAGCTTTCTTTATTTGTTCAGGCATCTCAGCAGCTGAATTTAATAGATTACTTAAGGATTCAGTATCTTGATGATGAATGACATGTAACAGCTGTTGGTAATAGTTATAAGCTTTCCTCAGTTCGTCAGACATGTTCAGCAGACGATCAACGAC
>NZ_JAHAVQ010000374.1 GCF_029916425.1 Liquorilactobacillus sicerae
AAAATGTCGATAATAATTCAAACGACTTGAATTTCACGGTTGTGTATACTAAGAATGCACCGACAGTCACTACCGAAACGAAGACTGTGAATGAAACCATCCATTATATCTATAAAGATGGTAGCAAGGCAGCCGATGACTATGTGGCAACGCCAGTTGAGTTTACACGGACAGTGTCCACAGATGCAGTCACTGGTGAGAAGACATATGGGGCATGGTCAGCAGATCAAACATTTGGCGCAGTGACTAGCCCCGAACTAAAGGGGTATACACCAGATCAGACAGCAATTGCAGCGCAGACAGTGACTGGTGATTCGGCAGATCTGGA
>NZ_JAHAVQ010000375.1 GCF_029916425.1 Liquorilactobacillus sicerae
AAGTTTTCAAAATTTCTAAATCCGTATGCGGTCCTTTTAATGACTTTGATTTTATTATTGGTACCTTCTACTGGGCCATTTGAAAACGAGGTCTTGAAACTGTTGATAATTTCACTTTGATGTTTACGCAGTGTTCGATTAGCTTTCTTTATTTGTTCAGGCATTCCAGCAGCTGAATTTAATAGATTACTTAAGGATTCAGTATCTTGATGATGAATGACATGTAACAGCTGTTGGTAATAGTTATAAGCTTTCCTCAGTTCGTCAGACATGTTCAGCAGACGATCAACGAC
>NZ_JAHAVQ010000376.1 GCF_029916425.1 Liquorilactobacillus sicerae
ATTATACAAGAGGCCAACCGACAATGCAATAAAAATGTCGACTTCTGTCAAGGAATTTTGCTTGACTAGCTAAAAAAATTTTTTTCTTGCTTTTTAAATGCTTATCGGGTAACATAAGTATGTTCTGTTATTTTCCGGGAGTTTGACACTTTTTAAAATAAAATCCTCCATAAAGCCTGATATGACTTTATTTTTTTGTCAATTTTTCCCTTTTAATTTGTAGTACTTTGTGGTACTCTATAATTAGAAAGGATGTGAATCACATG
>NZ_JAHAVQ010000377.1 GCF_029916425.1 Liquorilactobacillus sicerae
CATGTGATTCACATCCTTTCTAATTATAGAGTACCACAAAGTACTACAAATTAAAAGGGAAAAATTGACAAAAAAATAAAGTCATATCAGGCTTTATGGAGGATTTTATTTTAAAAAGTGTCAAACTTCCGAATCGGCAGCAAACAGAAGGCGTGATTTCAGCCAGGGATTCAATTGCTAAAATCTTAGTTGTACCAACTAATGAAGAATTATCAATGGTCCAGCAGATCAAAAAAATTAAAGATTAAGCCACCAGCT
>NZ_JAHAVQ010000378.1 GCF_029916425.1 Liquorilactobacillus sicerae
TACTTAGATGTTTCAGTTCCCTGCGTTTACCTCCAACTAGTCTATGAATTCAACTAGCGGTAATAGCTTGTTACAGCTACTGGGTTGCCCCATTCGGAAATCTCCGGATCACAGCTTACTTACAGCTCCCCGAAGCATATCGGTGTTAGTGCCGTCCTTCATCGGCTCCTAGTGCCAAGGCATCCACCATGCGCCCTTAATAACTTAACCTAATTTTACCTAACGGTAAAACGGCTATGAGTTTGCGTTAAGAAC
>NZ_JAHAVQ010000379.1 GCF_029916425.1 Liquorilactobacillus sicerae
TACTTAGATGTTTCAGTTCCCTGCGTTTACCTCCAACTAGTCTATGAATTCAACTAGCGGTAATAGCTTGTTACAGCTACTGGGTTGCCCCATTCGGAAATCTCCGGATCACAGCTTACTTACAGCTTCCCGAAGCATATCGGTGTTAGTGCCGTCCTTCATCGGCTCCTAGTGCCAAGGCATCCACCATGCGCCCTTAATAACTTAACCTAATTTTACCTAACGGTAAAACGGCTATGAGTTTGCGTTAAGAAC
>NZ_JAHAVQ010000037.1 GCF_029916425.1 Liquorilactobacillus sicerae
GGCAAATATATAGCAATTGAATTTTCTGAATTTATTATTCTACTATCTACAATAATAATTTCCTTATTAGTGGGGATTGCAAAATTTAATTTAATACCTAATCCTCATTTTTTAAGTTTATTTTTCGGAAAAATTCTTTTGGCGTATAGCTGTAATGCATGTCTATCGTTTTTGTGGCCATTAATTGTATCGAAGTGCAAAAGTTTATTATTACCAATTTCACTTTCACTGATTGCTTTGATTGTTGATGTTATTTTTGCTTCTAGAATGGTTGGCCAATTCATTCCTTGGTCAATTCCTGGATATTTATTAGCTCACTATGGCTCTACATTACTAATTAGTCACTTAATTATCGCCCTAGTTACAATCGTTGGAATTGATGGGACGATTATTGTTTGGAACAAGACAGATCAAAAATAATTTTTTAAAAGGAAACGTAATTATGAAAAATAGAAAACAAGTTATAGTTATTGCTCTCATACTCGTTCTTGGAGCTTTAGCACCAATGCTTGATACTACAATGACTAATATTGCAATTAATAAGATGATTAATGCTCTAAATACGACTGTGAACGTTATGCAGTGGGTAACCACAATAGACATTTTGGCAATTGGAATTTTTGTTCCAATCACCGGTTGGTTGATTGACCAAGTAAATGGGAAATGGTTGTATTTAACTGGAATTTTGATTTTTGGAATTGGTTCCTTTGTTTCTGCTACATCATCTTCAGTTGGCTTATTAATCATTGGCAGATTGATTCAAGGAATTGCAACTGGAATAATTGTGCCTGTATTAAGTATTTTGCTTGTTCGTGCTTCAAAGGGCATCGCCCTGGGTAGTTTGATGTCAATTATTGGGTTACCAGTAGTTTTGGCCCCAATTTTAGGACCCACTTTCGGTGGCTTGATTTTGCACTACCTTAATTGGCGATGGATTTTCTTTGCTAATATACCGATCGTTATTTTGTCGTTAACAGTTGTCTGCTTTTTTTTACCAAATTTTAAGCCATTAGGTATAAAAAGTAAATTCGATTTAGCAGGTTTTTTGTTACTATCAGGAATGTTTATATTCTTAATTATTGGAATCACTAATTTCAGTAATTTACCAAAAGAATCAGTCATTTCTCAAA
>NZ_JAHAVQ010000380.1 GCF_029916425.1 Liquorilactobacillus sicerae
TTAGGCTGAATGCCAGCAACTTTAGCAATTTGGGTGATGACTTGGGGACACATTTTGGATTTAGGGCAAATAAACTTTTGTTTGCGAATACAAAGAATATTAGTAACTCCAGCCGAAGGCAAACCGAAAGCTTTAGTCAGTTTAAAACCATTTCGCAGCATTCTTCGATGACAAGCAGGGCAAAAGCAAGGATAAGTTTGTAGCAAATGGACAAAGTGAACATTTTGATGATGATAAGATCCTTCAGTGATGTAA
>NZ_JAHAVQ010000381.1 GCF_029916425.1 Liquorilactobacillus sicerae
GAACTAAATACCGCAACAAGGTGTTAAAAGGAAATGTTGAAATAGAATTAAAACAATCTCTTAATAGAATTGCTTTAAAATATGGGTTTAGTATTCCTCATATGGAAATTGGTAAAGATGATAATATCCACTTATTAGTTAGCGCTCCACCAAAGCTTTCTGTAACTAATATTGTTAGATGGTTAAAAGGTATCAGTGCTAAAGAACTGTTTGAAAAATGTCCTGAGCTTCAACAAAGCTACTGGAAAAAGAAAG
>NZ_JAHAVQ010000382.1 GCF_029916425.1 Liquorilactobacillus sicerae
TTTAATCACGTCATATTGCTCTACTAGTTCTTTTGTTAAAGCATGTCAATAATTATTCCGTTGGTTGGCAATTTTCTCATTGTACTTTGCCACCATATGCCGTGCCTTCAGATAGTTTTTAAAGTCATTAAGCTCTCTAGGAATAAGAACTTTATCGTGTTTATCCCAAGCTATTTCTTTCTGAGCTTGTAGTCTTCTACTGGCTAAACGTTTTTCCCAGTAATGTTTCTTTTTACTAAGTAACTTATCAAACCG
>NZ_JAHAVQ010000383.1 GCF_029916425.1 Liquorilactobacillus sicerae
TACATGCTTTAACAAAAGAACTAGTAGAGCAATATGACGTGATTAAAATAGAAGATTTGAAAGCCAAGAATCTTCTGAAAAATCACAAACTTGCCAGAGCAATTGCTAATCAAAGTTGGAGGAAACTACGTTTCCAATTAGCTTACAAATGTGAATGGTACGGAAAACAATTAGTCATTGTTAATCCCAGAAAAACGTCTCAAATCTGTAGTAGCTGTGGATTTGATGATGGCAAGCATACTCTAAATGTTCGAC
>NZ_JAHAVQ010000384.1 GCF_029916425.1 Liquorilactobacillus sicerae
TCTACTTCGTTATTACATGTCAGCAGAGACTTAAATCATGCTTATCAGAAACTATTTAAAGATCATGTTGGATACCCTAAATTTAAGTCAAGAAAATTTCCTAAACAAAGCTATCAAAGCAACTCTGCTAACAAAAATATTCAAGCTCTAGATAGTACCCACCTAAAACTTCCTAAACTTGGCACAGTCTGTTTAAAATCTGGTAGAGAAGTAATAGGTAAAATTAAAAATGTTACCATTCGACTTTCGGCTACT
>NZ_JAHAVQ010000385.1 GCF_029916425.1 Liquorilactobacillus sicerae
AGTAGCCGAAAGTCGAATGGTAACATTTTTAATTTTACCTATTACTTCTCTACCAGATTTAAAACAGACTGTGCCAAGTTTAGGAAGTTTTAGGTGGGTACTATCTAGAGCTTGAATATTTTTGTTAACAGAGTTGCTTTGATAGCTTTGTTTAGGAAATTTTCTTGACTTAAATTTAGGGTATCCAACATGATCTTTAAATAGTTTCTGATAAGCATGATTTAAGTCTCTGCTGACATGTAATAACGAAGTAGA
>NZ_JAHAVQ010000386.1 GCF_029916425.1 Liquorilactobacillus sicerae
TGTCCTTCAGCAATATTAGCATCAATGTCCAGATCCTCTGAAGCAGTTTCATTCATGATAATCACATTACCACGGCGATCAGTGGCAATTACTCCATCTGACATATGTGACAAAACACTATCTAAGCATCGACGTTCAGCTTCCGATGCTTCCTGTGCTTCCTCAACTCGAATTGATAAGTTATTAACAGCCTGTGCTAATTGTCCTAATTCATCCTGACCATAAATCTGTACCTGTCCGGAATAATCGCCACGA
>NZ_JAHAVQ010000387.1 GCF_029916425.1 Liquorilactobacillus sicerae
TTGGCTATCATGTCAATGATCCTGAACGCTTTGGGGTGGTTGAATTTGATGATCAAAGGCACGCAATTTCATTGGAAGAAAAGCCAACTAACCCCAAGAGCAATTATGCGGTTACGGGTTTATATTTTTATGACAATCGAGTCGTTGATTATGCAGCAAACTTGAAACCCTCAGCTCGGGGAGAATTAGAAATCACTGATTTAAATAAGATCTATTTGGAAAATAAAGAACTAAACGTTAAGTTGATGGGCCGTG
>NZ_JAHAVQ010000388.1 GCF_029916425.1 Liquorilactobacillus sicerae
CAGAACATACTTATGTTACCCGATAAGCATTTAAAAAGCAAGAAAAAAATTTTTTTAGCTAGTCAAGCAAAATTCCTTGACAGAAGTCGACATTTTTATTGCATTGTCGGTTGGCCTCTTGTATAATCCCATCTTTGACACTTTTTTGAAGACAAAATCCGCTAAAGAGTTGTTTTAACAACCTTTAGCGGATTATTTTTTTTGACTGTTTTGTAGTACTATTCTCTTTTCCTTGTTTAATAATTTTTTTCA
>NZ_JAHAVQ010000389.1 GCF_029916425.1 Liquorilactobacillus sicerae
TAACGGTAAAACGGCTATGAGTTTGCGTTAAGAACTTTTTCTTGTTTTAAACTCTTTAAAACGCGGTGTTCTCGGTTTAATAAAAATTAAAAAAGATATTATCTGGTTTTCAAAGAACAAATTTTGAGAGTAGACCTCTCAAAACTAAACAAAGTTTCAACTGTGCAGGTTTCCGTATTATTCCTTAGAAAGGAGGTGATCCAGCCGCAGGTTCTCCTACGGCTACCTTGTTACGACTTCACCCCAATCAT
>NZ_JAHAVQ010000038.1 GCF_029916425.1 Liquorilactobacillus sicerae
CTTGAATTGTCAAATTAAATGCAACACTTTACCAAAATAGACCTCATATGGTGTGCGCCAATCCAAACATTTTTTTGGACGGAAATTTAATTTGTTGACTATTCCCTGAATTTCATCGTTTGTCTTGTTATCTAGACTTTGTCCTTTAGGTGAGTATTCACGTAAAAGTCCATTGGTGTTTTCATTTGACCCACGTTGCCATGGTGCATGTGGATCAGGAAAATAAAATGGAATACCAAGCAAATCTGTTACCTGAACATGTTTCGAAAACTCTTTGCCGCGATCTGGTGTAATGGTTTTAAGCTTGCTTTTACCAATTTTTTCAAACATTGCCATCAACTCGGTTGTCACCGGTGCTGAACTTTTTTAGTTGCTTTACTAGCAATTAAAAATCGCGATTTGCGATCAACGAGAGTTACTAAACAAGATTGTCCTGTTTTTCCTGCCACAGTATCAGCTTCCCAATGACCAAGCTCAGTTCTTCTGTTGACAGCTTCAGGACGTTCATGAATAGTATTAGTGATTGGAATTTTACCACGTTTTTCGACATACTTCTTATTGTGACGAGGCTTACCTCGATGACGTAATTTGCGAATAGCGCCGCGGTTTCCTTGACTTAAGCCAGGTTTATCAAATAAACCTGCATAAATCCCACGATAAATGGTAATGAAACTTATGATTGTTTTGCCTGTTTCAAGCAATAAGCGTTGTGAAATCTCTTCTGGTGACCACTGACAATCTAAGAAAAGATGTTTGATTTTTTGAAACAAGGATGGATCTTCCATGAGTCTTGCTTTGCGACCACATTTGCTTTTAGAAAATTTATAATCATTTTGGGCTTTATCTGGTGAGTATCTTCCAGTATTTACACTCTTATGCCGTTTAATTTCACGAGAAATTGTAGAAGGAGCACGTTTTAATTTTCGGGCTATCTCACGAATAGTTTTACTTTGTGCAAGACCCTCCAATATCAATTCACGGTCATTTATAGTAAGATGTTGATAGTGGCTCATAATAGAAATCCTTCCTTTTTTAAGTTATAGACAAACTTATTATATTTGGATTTCCCTTGTGAGTCCTTTATTTTGTTTTAGCGTTGCACTTAA
>NZ_JAHAVQ010000390.1 GCF_029916425.1 Liquorilactobacillus sicerae
GTAACCTCACTTTCAATAGATTAATTATCATATTGAAGCGAGAAAAAAGCACGCTAATTATTAGCGCACTAAAAGCAACTACTGGTTGCAGGAAATATTCTATTGTAAACCAGGGGCTAAAACTTACTTATAGACCCTAAAAAATCAGAACTGATTTTTTTTGTAGCGCAAAAAAACAGATCATCTTATAATTTAGAGAAAAATTTAGCTAATTACAAAACATTTAAATAGTATGCACTATATTGGC
>NZ_JAHAVQ010000391.1 GCF_029916425.1 Liquorilactobacillus sicerae
ATTCCCGGAAAAACTAGTGACTTAATATGCGTTATAAATCAAATATTATAATAAATAGCCCCCAATATCTACATTATAGATATTAGGGGCTATTTTAACAATGTTTTTGAGGGGTTATTTGTAAGTTATGACCCCTGACACATGAGGAAAATATCATTGGTGTTTTGTTTTTGTAAAGATAAAAAATAAAAATGAAATTCCTGTTAGCATAAAGATTCCACCAATATACCATTCTTTTAATAACACA
>NZ_JAHAVQ010000392.1 GCF_029916425.1 Liquorilactobacillus sicerae
TGTGTTATTAAAAGAATGGTATATTGGTGGAATCTTTATGCTAACAGGAATTTCATTTTTATTTTTTATCTTTACAAAAACAAAACACCAATGATATTTTCCTCATGTGTCAGGGGTCATAACTTACTTATAGACCCTAAAAAATCAGAACTGATTTTTTTTGTAGCGCAAAAAAACAGATCATCTTATAATTTAGAGAAAAATTTAGCTAATTACAAAACATTTAAATAGTATGCACTATATTGGC
>NZ_JAHAVQ010000393.1 GCF_029916425.1 Liquorilactobacillus sicerae
ATTCCCGGAAAAACTAGTGACTTAATATGCGTTATAAATCAAATATTATAATAAATAGCCCCCAATATCTACATTATAGATATTAGGGGCTATTTTAACAATGTTTTTGAGGGGTTATTTGTAAGTTTTAGCCCCTGGTTTACAATAGAATATTTCCTGCAACCAGTAGTTGCTTTTAGTGCGCTAATAATTAGCGTGCTTTTTTCTCGCTTCAATATGATAATTAATCTATTGAAAGTGAGGTTAC
>NZ_JAHAVQ010000394.1 GCF_029916425.1 Liquorilactobacillus sicerae
TTATAACATAATTTATTATTAGTAAATAATATTTTCTTCATATACTGTAAAAATGCGTAAACTAGATCCTTTTTTAAGCTTGATATTGATAAATTAAGCTACCATTAAATGTTCAAATAGGGTGTACGCAATCTGATTATACGCAAGGATATTTGGAGGGAATATGATGGAAAAGTTGCATTATAAAATGTACAAAAAAGGTAGAAGATGGGTGTTCGCAGCAATCACTGTTGTA
>NZ_JAHAVQ010000395.1 GCF_029916425.1 Liquorilactobacillus sicerae
GTCAAAAGAAAATGAACACATTTCAAGTCTAATCACTTACGGTAGTATTTATTGATATTACTAGTTTTTTGATAGAGAAATAATTATACCACTCAATGTTCAAACAGGGTACACCCTATTTGAACATCTAAAATTATAACATAATTTATTATTAGTAAATAATATTTTCTTCATATACTGTAAAAATGCGTAAACTAGATCCTTTTTTAAGCTTGATATTGATAAATTAAGCTAC
>NZ_JAHAVQ010000396.1 GCF_029916425.1 Liquorilactobacillus sicerae
TCACTGTCTGCGCTGCAATTGCTGTCTGATCTGGTGTATACCCCTTTAGTTCGGGGCTAGTCACTGCGCCAAATGTTTGATCTGCTGACCATGCCCCATATGTCTTCTCACCAGTGACTGCATCTGTAGACACTGTCCGTGTAAACTCAACTGGCGTTGCCACATAGTCATCGGCTGCTTTGCTACCATCTTTATAGATATAATGGATGGTTTCATTCACAGTCTTCGTTTCG
>NZ_JAHAVQ010000397.1 GCF_029916425.1 Liquorilactobacillus sicerae
TGGTTTCATTCACAGTCTTCGTTTCGGTAGTGACTGTCGGTGCATTCTTAGTATATACAACCGTATACTCCAAATCTGTCGAATCTCCGGTCACTGTCTGTGCTGCAATTGCTGTCTGATCTGGTGTATACCCCTTTAGTTCGGGGCTAGTCACTGCGCCAAATGTTTGATCTGCTGACCATGCCCCATATGTCTGCTCACCAGTGACTGCATCTGTAGACACTGTCC
>NZ_JAHAVQ010000398.1 GCF_029916425.1 Liquorilactobacillus sicerae
CTGCAATTGCTGTCTGATCTGGTGTATACCCCTTTAGTTCGGGGCTAGTCACTGCGCCAAATGTTTGATCTGCTGACCATGCCCCATATGTCTTCTCACCAGTGACTGCATCTGTGGACACTGTCCGTGTAAACTCAACTGGCGTTGCCACATAGTCATCGGCTGCCTTGCTACCATCTTTATAGATATAATGGATGGTTTCATTCACAGTCTTCGTTTCG
>NZ_JAHAVQ010000399.1 GCF_029916425.1 Liquorilactobacillus sicerae
CTGCAATTGCTGTCTGATCTGGTGTGTACCCCTTCAGATCAGGACTAGTCACTGCACCAAATGTTTGATCTGCTGACCATGCCCCATATGTCTGCTCACCAGTGACTGCATCTGTGGACACTGTCCGAGTAAACTCAACTGGCGTTGCCACATAGTCATCGGCTGCCTTGCTACCATCTTTATAGATATAATGGATGGTTTCATTCACAGTCTTCGTTTCG
>NZ_JAHAVQ010000039.1 GCF_029916425.1 Liquorilactobacillus sicerae
GAATTGAATGACTAAGGGTTTGAAAAACAATTGAGCCAAATTCAACTTGCTTTGTAATAGGAATACCGATAATCTTCTCGGCAAGTCCGGAACTAGCTCGCTCCAACTCGGCAAAATTTTTTCCTTGCCGATCGTTTCGATTACTGGAATCTGCTGCAGCACCAACAACTATTAACGGATAATATCCCCATTGTTTTCCAAGCTTTTGACAAGTTTGGCCAGCTAAATCACCCGTTAATTGATTATTGTCCGGACCAAGGACAGTAGAATGAGTAGCCCAATTCAAGAGGCAGGCAAAGGCTTCATTTTGTTTGTTATAAAATTTGATGACAATAATCTGATTGTCGGCCAATTCTCCTGGATGATTGCGATTACTGTAATAGCCAGTAATAACTTCTTTTCCATATTTTGCGGTTGCGACTTGAAGATTAACTAAACATTTTTCAAAAGCCTTAATAATTGTTTCAATCAGAAAATCATAGTATTGCTGGTTGAAATGACCCGTCTCCCAATGCTTATGAAAATCCCTAATAGAGCTATGATCATGGGTAACACAGAGAATTATTTGGTCGCGTGAAATTCCATAAAGTTCATTCAATTTGCTTTTAACTTCCTCGACCATGTCATCTTCAAGTTCCAACAGGTCGGCAGAAAGAACAAAAACACGATCATGATTGCCATTATCGAAAAGCAATGCATTACAGAAAATATCATCATGAATACCGGCAGCAGGATTATTCCGAACCGGAGTTTTGTAACCCAACAAATAAAATTTACGATAACTGGGCGAAATGCAATAACGAGCTGTTCCAATTTTCATATTAACGACCTCCATTTTTATATTTTGTGCACACAATCAAACTTCGTCTACTGTTGTACAGTCCTGATAATTCGATTGAGAAAAATTTGATCGGATCCTTGACCAATCCTGGTATTCATAGCTGTATAGGTATGACGAATAAAATCACCGTCTTCCGGCAAATATTTCATTGCGCCATTTATAAGGGTACAAACAAATGTATTTTGATCATTAAATTTTTCTCGCAATTTTTGGCCAAAAGAACTATTAAGTTCAGGCG
>NZ_JAHAVQ010000003.1 GCF_029916425.1 Liquorilactobacillus sicerae
CACGGCCCATCAACTTAACGTTTAGTTCTTTATTTTCCAAATAGATCTTATTTAAATCAGTGATTTCTAATTCTCCCCGAGCTGAGGGTTTCAAGTTTGCTGCATAATCAACGACTCGATTGTCATAGAAATATAAACCCGTAACCGCATAATTGCTCTTGGGGTTAGTTGGCTTTTCTTCCAATGAAATTGCGTGCCTTTGATCATCAAATTCAACCACCCCAAAGCGTTCAGGATCATTGACATGATAGCCAAAGACTGTTGCTCCAGATTTTTGTTGGGCGGCCGACTGCAGCATTTTTGACAAACCACTGCCATAATAAATATTATCGCCTAAAATCAAGCAAACTGAATCCTGACCGATAAACTTGCGTCCAACAATGAATGCTTCAGCTAAACCATTCGGATGCTCTTGAACTGCGTAATTCAGGTTGATGCCAAAATCTGAGCCATCACCTAATAATTTTTCAAATAATGGCGTGTATTCAGGCGTTGAAATCAATAAAATGTCACGAATTCCAGCCAACATTAACGTTGACAGTGGATAATAGATCATCGGCTTATCATAAACCGGGATCAGTTGTTTTGAAATACCGCGGGTGATCGGATACAAACGTGTTCCGCTGCCACCAGCGAGAATAATACCTTTCATTTGAAATTAACTCCTTACAAAAATAATCAATATACTTATATTTGACCAGTTAATTTTTATATTGAATCAATAATATTAGAAAAGCTTTTCACATCTACAAGAAACTTTGTCTTCTCCTGTTTTATTTTATTTCTATAATTTAAAAAGTCATTACTGGCTTTACTATAATTGTTTAAGCAGTAATAAATCCTATTTACAATATTGTTCACTTCAATATTTTTGTCATCAAATTTGTAGCAATGCGGTATTGCAACATCTTCTTGAAATTTAGCTGAACCTCTTTTACCAGTAATTACACAACAGCCCAGAATTGCTGCCTCTCTTGGCAGTCTGTCTTTGCCAGGATGGTTTCCAAAGTCTATGTACACCTTACCTCTCTTAAAGTTCTCTAAAATCATATAATTTGTCATATTTTTAATAGCTACCCACCTTATTTTCAAATTATGCATATTTGATTGTTTTATTATTTTCTTGGTAAATTTAAACCCCTTTGCAGGATTATAAAAAACAATGTTATCTCTTTTTGTCTCGTTACGATCTATATTGTTGCTTTCTTTTAAGTAGTAATCATTAACATAATCAGAAAGATAAAGTATTTTTTTGCTCTCAATGTGATTCGATTTTAAAAATTTAATAGCATAGAAAGATTGGCATAAATTTAGATCTGCATTATTAATTAAAAATTTATTTTCTCCTAAAAGCTTTTTAATTGTTTTGCCAAAAGCATTTTTAATGGAAATATTTTTCAAATTATAAAAGAAATTATTTACTTTTAAAAAATTATCCACACTTAACCACCAAATCACTTTTGTTATGTATTGATAATTTTTTAATAGCGATATGTTAGTTTCAGGAACTATTAAAACATTTTCTTTTTTATCTTCAATTTCATTTATGGAAATCCAACTTCCATTAGTCAAATACTCTTTAAAATCTTCATTACATGGTGAATCTTTTCTATCATTTTCTATTCCAAAATAAGCAATAACAGCTTTTTTGTTAAGCCTATTTAAAAAAAACAATAATTGGTGCAATAACTCAGGTCCTCCACTCTTAGAATAAGCAGGACAACAAATATAAATAATTTTTTTTTCACTTTTATATTCCCCTCAAAATCCAGATATTTTTATTTTACCTAATTAACATCCAACTTTTTTGTAAATCCATCAATAAAACCTTTAATAATAAAAAAAGTCCTTTTTATCCTATTTTTCTCAAAAGGAACTGATAAAATTTGTATTTTTAGAAAATATCCCAATAACGCAGGTAGTTGGGGGAAAAAATTTTTATAATTTCTAAATAAATACACTGTATTACGAACAGCATAGTAATCTCTAAATGGTTGATGGTTACTTACTGAAAAATGCTTTTTAAATATAGTAACTTGTCGTGTATTCCCGATAGTTTGTTTTAAAACACACTTATTGGTTGAATACACTCCATACCCCAAACTGATTAATTTTAAAGCTAAATCAAAATCCACACAATCTATAAAAAGTCTTTCATTATTTTTACCTACAAAATCAAATATTCTAACAGAAACAAGTGAACCTGATGAAATTGGTAAAACATTCTTTATGAAAGAAATACTGGTATCAAAATTGAAATATTCTATTTTCTTTTGTTTAATCACTGGTACACTATCAAAGGAGGATGTCCCAATGTTAAAGATTTGTGGACTTAAAAGACTTATTTTTGAATCCACATTTTCTATTTCTCTCCAAACTTTAATCATGTTATTAAAGAAATCTGTATCAACAATAGAATCTTGATCTATAAAAAAAACCAATTCAATGCTAAATTTCGACTCTAGAAAACTAACTCCTTTATTCTGAGCATATGCTATTCCCATATTTTTTTTTAAATTAATTACGTGTACATTTTTATTACCCGCAAAATCTAACTTAACTCCATTATTTACTAATACAACTGGGCTCCCAATATATTCAAAAAAGCTTACCATTTCTCTTATTTTTGTAATTGGAAAATTATAAATCACAATTACAATTCCATAAATAAACTTCAAGTAAAAATCACTCCATTCCAAAGTATTTTATAAAATTTATAAAGCTCCATACATAATGAGTTATTAAAATGATGTATTAATAAATAATAGATAGTAAACCAAAGTTCTGAAAGAATAAGCCTTACCAGGCTTATACTTAATCAGAAATCTAATTTTTTCAAGCCTATTTCCACTATAACTTTTAAAAAAATCCGTTAAAAATATCTTCTCAAATTTTGAAATAAATTTGAAGTATTGCATCAAAAACGTATTACCTTGTAAGACACTTCCTTTTACAAAACTAATTTGCTTTTTTTGAATTTCTTTGTTAAAAATTTTACTTATTAAGCTTTTTTTTGATCCTGCACCTATAGTATTGTTAGAATGTTGTCTATATAAAACTAACTTTTTGGGAATAAAAATAATTTTTCCAAACACAGTTGCCAACAAACAAAGCCACCAATCATGCATCATAATATCTGAATAATCATAAGTATATAAAAATATTTCTCGAAGCTTATTGTTGAAGCCCATAACACATCCAGGTATATCGTTAGCAATAAATCTTCCAGAAGAATTTATTCCATTAAGTGATCCAACTAATCTTTCAAACGGTCTTGAAATTTTTTCAAGTTTCTCATCAACACATTTTAATCCACAATATACTAAACAAGGTGAATTCTGGATCTTCAAAAATTTTAATTCCTCCTCTAATTTATTTTTTAACCAATAGTCATCTTGATCACAAAAAAAATAATAATCAGCTTCAATTTGTTTTAACAAAGAAAAAAAAGAAACTTTAGGTCCAACATTTTTAAATCCACATTCCTCAATAAAATGTATTCTTCTATCCTTCAATAAATACTCTCTTATTATGTTACAAGTATCATCATTCGATCCATCATCCCTAATGTATAAATCCCAATCATCATAAGTCTGCTCTCTTATTGAGTCAATTTGTTTAGAAATATATTTAGAACCGTTATATGATGACATCAATATAGCAACTTGACACAAAATAAATCCCCCCAAAGCGTTCATTTTAAAAATTAAAAAAGCCTGGCAAAACCAACGGTGCATAATATCCAAGAAGAAGAAAAAAGCTAATAATAGCAAAAGCAACTAAAGATATTCTTTTTAAAAAAATTTTTTTAGTCGAATTTGCTATATAAAATAGAATTTCTGAATACATTAAAATCCAGACTGGTCTTTGAATTCTGATAAAATCTGATGAAAATTTAAGCATTGGCAAAAGCAATAACGTCATAATATTAAAAAAGAAAATTATTGAAAAAAGTCTATCTAGTTTTTTTGAATACATATTTGGATTTAGTTTAAAAAAGTTTAGCTTCATATACATACTGAACAAAACAAAACTAATAATAATTATAAAATACACCATAAACTCAATAGTTGACATATTATTATTTGAGACAAGATAGGACTGTTGTCTCATATTCGCAAAAATAGATATCGCACTTTCTAAAATTTTCTCACCAATAGTCGAAAAATAAATAGTTGCAGAAACCACCACTAAGATTATAATGAATAGTTTAGATTTACTTAATTTATCAACTATATTAACAAACAGTAGTAATATAAAAAACAATACAGAGCTATGTATTGTTCCTGCAAATGCAATTAAAACTATAAACATTAAATAACCTTTCAAATTATCTTTACTTAAGAATATTATAGCAAAAATTCCAATTGCAGCTGCAATAAAAAATCTAATTTGAATACAATCAATCAACGCTGGATATAACAAGTAAAGACTCCATATAAAATTGTTATCCTTCTTATAAAAATATAATAAAGTTACATATATTAAAACCAGCGAAATGAACACTAAAATTCCCTTAAATTGTGCATAACCTATTCCAAGACTTCTACCCATTAAACACAGATAATACCACCCACTTCCTGTTTCATAGTAAAAGTCTTTTTTTATATTGTAATAAATACTGTAGTATGATAAAAAGTCTGGAACATTAGTTGAAGAACTAGTTAGAATTGATAAAAAAATTGTATCAACAAAAAAAATGATTTTCGGTTTTTTTAAGAGAAAACCAATAATAATAAAGAACAGCATAATTGCAAACATTTATTTACTACCTACTCATTTTCTTGAAATCTAAAAAACCCTTTAATATTTTCTTCCACATCTCAATTCTGTTTCTACTATATGGATAAAAAATGGAAAAGAAACAATAATACATAAACATAAATATAAAACTAGTTCGGAAACCATGATTCTCATAATTTCTTCTCAAATATCTGCTATTTCTTGATGAATAGTATAATCTCTCATTGGTATAAACCGCTACAACACTCATCCTCTTAAAAATATTTTTCTTTGTTAATTTATACAAAAATCTAAATAATGGAATATGCTTTGCTTTTCCCATTTGTTGAATTAAAAATGTAGTATTGATTCTTAAAATTTTGTAATTATTTTCTAAAACTTTACAATTTAATTCAGTATCCACAAAGTCTATAAAAAGTAACTCATTGAATCCACCTATCGAATTTACTATTTCAACATTATTTAAAGTTCCTGATGTAATACAATCAATCGGATTAATAATTTCATTAAATTTAGGTAACTTGAGTTTTAAATATTCCTCAAAAGAGATTTTACCATTGTTTAAAATAAACGGACTAATTAAAGCAATTCTCTTTTTACTTAAATATGGCTTAAAATTTTTAATAAGGTTCTTATCACAAATTGAATCCTGGTCTAATGTTAAACACCATTTATAGTTTCCCTCAACTGCGATTTTAAGTATCTCATTGAGTGCAAACGCTATCCCTCTATTTTCATTTTCAAAATGCAGCTCAACTTTTTCTAAATTACTTAAGATTTTTTTTAAATCATTTTTATTTGAAGAATCATTGTCTACTACTATTATTTTATTAACCTGATTATAAATAGAATTAATATTTTTTTTTAGTAAATTCAATTCTGGATTATATAGTACAATCCCCGCGCAAATTTTATCTTCCACTGCTACTATTACACCCTCTAACAATTTCTTCTAATTTCTCTTTATATTTATACATACCTTGATCTAATACTTCATTCCTATCATGTGTTTTAAAATCATTTAAACTTCTAATTTTTAAATTATCTGCCATACCTCTGCCTTTTTTCTTTATAAATTCTTCTTTAGACTTTGTAAAATAGTGATTTATTCTAAAATATTTATCAGAAAAAGCAGAAAAAGCACCTTTAACCTCATGATTTTTTGTATTAATAGATTTAAATTTAGGGAGAATTATAGGATAATGAGGATTCAAAAATCCAATTATTCTTCGGGGATTACATATACTTTTTATATGACTGTTTTTTTCAAAATCATATTCACTTCTATAAATAAAATTTTGTGTAACAAAACCATTTTGCTTCTTTTCAAAACCAGAAGAACCAAAAATAAGCCAATTCACCTTTAAACATGCCACTCTATCTACCATTAAACTATTGATTTTATTTTTTAGATTATCTCTACAATAAATAAATTCATCAGCGTCTAAATATATTAAATATTTATTATTAAGGCCGTATTTATCTAACGAATCATTATAAGCATCTAATTGTCTCACCTTCCCCTTTATTTTTATGTAAGTCACAATTCCTTTCTCTATATATGGTTGAAGTATTGTAAAAGTTTGATCATCACTTTCATTATCATATATATAAAACTTATTAATTCCAATCAATCTATGATATTCAATCCACTCTTCAAGGTAAGCGCCTTCGTCTTTAACTATTGATACAACCGATAACTCATTTATATAAGAATTATTTGAAATATACTCATAATATATATTTTTCAAATAAAGTATAATCAAATATATAAATCCGGCTGGAACTAGTAAAAATTCAATCACTTTTCTCAATTTTAAATTATTCGTTTTCTCATGAATAAAAATATCAAAACTCATTCTTTTTACAGATGCTTTTATATAGTTAATCATTATTTTACTCACTCTTTAAATATTTTCTCTTCAACATTTTAAATCCCTTAATTAATTTACTTTCTCCTTCAACAAACCCCACAGGAAATTCATAAAAAGTTAAACCATTTTTCTTAATCCACACGTCAAGTAATAATTCACTTAAATATCCAAAAATTCTTTGCTCAGACTCACTAAAGTTCGAAATATCGATTTTATTTTCAACTTTTCGCAATACCTCAAAAAGCCAATTTGAATATTCATCAAATATATCTGCTTTTGCAATTATCATATTAAACATATGTGATTTTGTACTTTTTAAATGTTCTTCAAATATTCTAAAATACTCTGGATAATCTTCCTTAAGTACTAGTTCTGTTGTAATAAGGCCTATCTTTTTATGTGAATGGTTATAATGGTTCCGAAGATTTTCAACAAAGTAATTTCTTTTTTGGGGTACAATAACATCATATTTTTTCAAAATATTAACTATATCATTCTTTCCTAAGACTAAATTATAATTAAATTTATTTAAAAAAACATTTTTTTCAACTAATAACCGTCTATAATGAACTAATCCCTTTACATTCGCATCTCTATTTTTCCATGCCCAATACTGTGCTGTTAATTCACAGTAACTATTATTTTTAAAAGAAGTATTTTCTCCAGAATTGTCTCTTAAAAAATTAGGAATCCCTTCACCATTTCCAACTTGAATAGGAATGTAAATTCCATCTTTCTTTGGTATTTTATATTTTTTATGACTAACTACATAAACTTCCACTTTCATTATTTACCACCATTATTAATATGCCCCATTCGGGAACACCATAATTTTGACTGTTTTTAACATAATGTCCAAATCGTACAATAATCCGCTATTTTTAATATATTTTAAGTCTAACGCAACCATCTCATGAAAGCCAACATCATTCCGGCCGCTGACCTGCCACAAACCAGTACAGCCCGGCACCACATACAACCGTTGTTTATCATAGTTGGTATATTTTTTAACTTCTCGTGGCAACGGCGGGCGCGGACCGACTAAACTCATATCGCCCACCAAAACATTAAATAGCTGTGGCAGCTCATCAATGCTATAGCGTCGGATAAACCGGCCAACTTTGGTCACACGTGGATCGTGTTTCATCTTAAACATGGCACCTTTGACTTCATTATACTTTTGCAATTCCTTTAATTTCTTTTCAGCATCAACACACATTGACCGGAACTTGTACATCATGAACTTTTTACCGTTATGACCGACCCTTTCCTGCTGATAAAATACTGAACCCGTTCGGTCATCCAACTTAATGGCCACCGCCACGGTCAAAAATAATGGTGAAAGCAGGATTAAGCCACACCCGCTCAGGATAATGTCCGATAAACGTTTGATCACATGATAAATATGACGACGCTCAATTTGCTTTTTATCTAAAGTCATTGACTGCTGCTCATCACCAAAATCATACTCCAGCATTCTATGTCCCCCCCGCCGTTAAAACATTTAAGTTCATTTTAACAAAATCTTAAACTTAATTAAATAGCAAATTTAAATATAATTAAATACTTAAAAGTGGAATCTTAATTATGTAAACGTGTTAATATCGGCATAATGTTTCTCTTTTGATTCATTTTTATGAAAAAGTCGAATTTAAAACTTTAAAAATTCATTTTTACGTCAAAATAATTACCAAGCAAATTGTCAACTAATAAATTCAACCGGGCTGTTAATCAACTTTAATCAGCCATTTAGCTGAATCTTTGCACCTTTTTGATTATTTACTTACGAGATAAAATCTCCAGCTAAAAAAGCTGGCCCATATTTGGTCAGCTTTTTGTCAAAATCTTATTCATTTTTAGTTAAAATAATCCGCCATCCACACTAGTCTAACAAATCTTGTCTCCGGATGATCTCACGGCTGATTCTTTCGACTTCTTCTAACTTAACCTTCCCTTGATAAACTGACTCTAGGGTGATTGTAATTAGTCCCGTCCGAATTTCCTTGGCCAGCCTCAGCGGTGAGAATAACTTCATCTGATCGATATTTTTAAGACTGTTCTGATAAATCTTGGTCTGTGGTAAATTTTGAAACTGATCTGCCAAGCATTGCCAGGCATAAAACTGTTCCATCAACACACTCTGAGCATCTTTTAATTGCTTTTCAAAAACATGTTTGCAAACTGGTATTGAAATAGTTACTGGACGCTGAAAAACTTCATCGAGCGTCAAGTTCAAGTTGCAACCATCGCTGGAATAAGAATACTTATCGATCAAATAATGCATCCCCAGCCAAGTGGTTGAGTATTGGGTGGCTCCTCCAATTGGCACGAACATTATTTCACCGAGAACGTGGGGCAATGACTTAACCTTTCCATGACTTAAACGCTGATAGGTCCGGGTAATCGACAAACCAAATGGACTACTTGCTATCCACTGATTAAGTAAACATTTGGTGGTCTTACTAGTGACAATCAATCCCTGATGCAGATCAATAATCAATGATTTGTAACGTAGATTGATCGCCTGTTTATGACAATCAATCACCATAATTGTTGTTTTGCCAGCAATTCTGGCATCCTGATCGAAGCACGCCTCATGTTGAAGCTTTTGAAGCAGCTGCTCAAATCCCCAGTTTGGGCAGTTAACCATAACCTTTCACCACTCCTTGTTTGACATAGTTTATATTAGTTATTTAAAAACTAATATAAAAACATAATATATTATTGCAAATAAATTTGCAACAAGTAATTTTGCTCTAGCCTAAAACCCCATTATCTCTAGGTTGTTAGCGCTTAAAAAATTAGTTAATCTAAAAGGGTTCTTGGCCGAGAATTATTAACTTTTTTAACAAGGAGCGATCATTTATGAAATTTTTTAACTCTTTATTAACCGACAATGAATTTTTTTCAACTAGTGATTACCAGCTTTTGCGTGGCGTTTTGAAAAACATTGGTGTCACCCCGCAACAAGATCTCTACCAAGATTTGCTGCAAGAAGGTGCAATCATTTTACTCAAAGCTCGTCAAGCCAAAGCCCAGCAGGGTCAGGCTGCAAACTACAACAACAATTATTATTTTCAGCTGCTCAGATGGCGGCTGCTTGACATCTTGCGCCGGCAACAGCGGGTCAAAGTCAACAGTTTCAGCTTAGAAAAAGCGCAGGAAAGTGATGAAGATTCGAATCCTTTTGAAGTTTCCGATCCGCACGCAGACCGATTTACTGATGATCTCCTGGCTGGTGAGCTGGCCAAGCAGCTGTGGCAAACCTGTACCCCGAACGAACAATTATACCTGAGCTACCGACTACAGGATCTGTCGATGGCGGAGATCGCCCAACGCTGCGGTGTCACCCGTCAGACTATCTATAACTGGCGCAAAAGTTTGATGAAAAAAATGGCAGCGATCTGCGGTGACTTAGCTGATGAACAAAAAATGCCGAAAAAAAACCAGCCTTAAAGACTGGCTTGCTGGTTTAATTGTTTAGTTTTGCAGCAGATAATAATTGAATAATTCAGCAATGCTTTGGCCTTGAAAATCAGTATTTTCCTGACCATTGTCAGTAACACTAACTACTTTGTAATAATCTTGTAGCGAAGGAACTTCCAGTTGAAGATCAGCAACAAAATCAGCTGCAGATTTAAAGGATATCTCACGTTTTTCTTGTCCGTCCAGGTATTTAATTTTAAACATAATTATATTCCTCCTAAATTTTAGTGTCTGATTCTTTCAGTAACTTAAATTGACAAACATTTAGAACAGCTTTAAAATATATTTGTTATTTAAAAAGTAACACTTTTGAATAGGAATTGCAAACTTTATTATTTCCTATTGTTCCAACCTTTTTTCAGCCGCCACTTGAATGGGCGCTGGAATGTTTAATTAACTGTTTTGATATTTGCTGCTCAGTCATTTGATAAAACAAAATTTTTGAGGGAGGTAATATAATGGACTTTACAGGAGATTTAAAACCCATCAACTTAGCTGAGGTTCAAACTAAGTTGCAGTGGAACTTGGCTCATCAACAACCGGATGACACAACGGAAAAAGTAATTTTAGCAGCCATTTTGGAAAATGTCCGTGACATGGTAGTCGATGCACTAGAAGGACCTTATTGGAGTGCAAACTGGCAAGTCAGTGATAAAAAAATAGCCATTCTTAATATCACTGATCAACAAGTTGGCACCTTGCAGCCAGAATCTGCTTCGTTTATTCAAGACTTCCAAACCGACGCACCGCATTTAATTACTCGCTTAAACAAAAACGTACAAAAAATTGTTGCTGACAACTAAGCTGGTGGTCAATAACTACTATCACTAGCTGATTAGTCTGCCTGCCGCGTACCCCACGACCATTAAACAAGCATTTTAATGGGTCGTGGGGTACTTTTTTGTTTTAAGTCAAGGAAACACGTTCTTTTAAGGACGTGATGAATTGACTATTATTTTTGATTTTGGTACACATAGTGTGGTTTAATTGTGCTATAATTGCTGTTATGAAAGGCAATAATAGATTAACGTATGGTAGAACATCTGTATATAATCTTAATTACCATATAATTTGGGGAACTAAATACCGCAACAAGGTGTTAAAAGGAAATGTTGAAATAGAATTAAAACAATCTCTTAATAGAATTGCTTTAAAATATGGGTTTAGTATTCCTCATATGGAAATTGGTAAAGATGATCATATCCACTTATTAGTTAGCGCTCCACCAAAGCTTTCTGTAACTAATATTGTTAGATGGTTAAAAGGTATCAGTGCTAAAGAACTGTTTGAAAAATGTCCTGAGCTTCAACAAAGCTACTGGAAAAAGAAAGACAGGCATCTTTGGTCGCCAAGTTACTATGTTGAAAGTATTGGTACTACTAATGAAAAAGCAGTAAAAAAATATATTGATGAGCAAAAAGTAAAGCAGGTGAGACTGGATGACACTGAAAGCAATTAAAACTAGAATCTATCCTAATCAGGAGCAACAACAAAAAATTATTGCAAATTTTGGTTATTGTCGCTTTGTGTGGAATCAATTACTAAATATGCAGCAATCCAGATATGATAATGGTGGTAATTATGTTAATGAATTTGGCATGAATTATCTTATCAAATCTTTAAAAAAGGAATATCCATTTCTAAAGGAAGCAGAGTCTACTTCATTATTACATGTCAGCAGAGACTTAAATCATGCTTATCAGAAACTATTTAAAGATCATGTTGGATACCCTAAATTTAAGTCAAGAAAATTTCCTAAACAAAGCTATCAAAGCAACTCTGTTAACAAAAATATTCAAGCTCTAGATAGTACCCACCTAAAACTTCCTAAACTTGGCACAGTCTGTTTTAAATCTGGTAGAGAAGTAATAGGTAAAATTAAAAATGTTACCATTCGACTTTCGGCTACTGATAAATATTATGCAATCTTATTGGTAGACACGGAAATTAAGACTTTACCTAAAACTAAAAATTCAGTAGGAATTGATATGGGGGTCTCTGACCTAATGATTACTAGTGAAGGCGTAAAATATCCAAGCATTCGGTTTGATAAGTTACTTAGTAAAAAGAAACATTACTGGGAAAAACGTTTAGCCCGTAGAAGACTACAAGCTCAGAAAGAAATAGCTTGGGATAAACACGATAAAGTTCTTATTCCTAGAGAGCTTAGTGACTTTAAAAACTATCTGAAGGCACGGCATATGGTGGCAAAGTACAATGAGAAAATTGCCAACCAACGGAATAATTATTTACATGCTTTAACAAAAGAACTAGTAGAGCAATATGACGTGATTAAAATAGAAGATTTGAAAGCCAAGAATCTTCTGAAAAATCACAAACTTGCCAGAGCAATTGCTAATCAAAGTTGGAGGAAACTGCGTTTCCAATTAGCTTACAAATGTGAATGGTACGGAAAACAATTAGTCATTGTTAATCCCAGAAAAACGTCTCAAATCTGTAGTAGCTGTGGATTTGATGATGGCAAGCATACTCTAAATGTTCGACAATGGACTTGTCCTAGCTGTGGAATTCACCATGATAGAGATATAAATGCAGCTAAAAATACAACAAAAAACAAGCCAGTTACGTATCAATATCTGACTTGTTAATTGCCACCATTTGTCTAAGAAAACGGAATTACTTCAATGTTTTACTAATTAATATGGGTAAGGTTACTTAGTTGAACTCTTTTGCTGCTGAATCTTGCTCAACTGCCGGTATTGGCCTAGCATCCACTGGACAAAATCTTTACCCTTTGGCATCGTTTCGGTAACTGAAAGGACTGGGACATTATATTTCTTAGCTAATTTGACTAAGTTGGCAACTGTCTTATCGGTTGCTTGAGTATTCTGAACGAAGAAAGCAATTTTGTGTTCTTTGATGTCGGTTTGCATCTGACGAATATCCTTTGGTGATGGATCGATTCCCTTTTCAACCGAAGCAGCGAAATCAGTATTGTTTTCACGATAGCCGAGTTCAGTTAAGGCATAATCGAAGACCGGTTCGCTGACGTCAACTAATTGCTGGTTGCTATTTTTGCTTAAAGACTGAACTTTAGTTGAAATCTGGTTAAGCTGTTTGAGATAAATCTGGGCATTTTTTTGGAAATAAGCTTTATTTTTCGGCTGCAGTTTGCTGAACTTCTTTACCAGGTAATTGACCAGTTTGGGCATCGTTTGGGTGTTATACCACAAATGCGGATTATCGCCCGTCTTTTTATTCATGACATCCTCGCCGACTCGAACGACCGTAGCTGATTTATTATTTTTAGCCAACTTGCTCATCCAAGTATCATAGCCGATCCCATTATAGATGATCACATCAGCTTGACTGACCTCTTTGGAAACTCCACTGGTTGGCTGATACTCATGGGGGTCGATACTTGGTTTATTGATTACTGAAGTTACCGACCCTTTATCACCCAAAACCCGTTTGGCAGCTTCACCATAAAAATCAACTGACGAAACGACCTGAATCTTTTGCTGAGACTTAGAGTTGCTGGATGAATTGCTGCAGGCGGCCAAACCAATCCCAACCGTCAACAAGACCACTAACAAACTGAAAATATGTAACAATTTTTGCTTCAAAATCAAAACTCCCTTTCAAATAGTAATTATTACTATTTGATTATAACAAACTCAGTTGATTTGTAAATAGTAATTGTTACTCTTTATTAAATCATTAAAAAAATCAGTTAACTTGTAATTTTTTGGTGTTAAAATTTGCCAATCTGCCCCTCTGCACAGGTAACTTTGCTAATTTACCATCAAGCCGGGGCTCGCTAAACCAAAAAAAACAGCTAGATTAAGTAAAATTAACCTAGCTGTTTTTTATTTTTACTATTGTTCGACCGATTTTGAAGCACGCTAATTTATTTTAGTCATAAAGCTGCTTTTAGCCAGATACTGCTTGCCCGCCGTTATATCGTACTGAACTAATTGATAATCGTGATAAAGTTCCTTTTGCTTAGCTGACAATGAATCATAGGCGACAACATTACCGTGTGAATTGACAAATTCGGCATTTGAGTTATAACTATTGGTCCCATTATTGAAAGAGTTGACTGTAATTGCTGGCAAATCTTGGTGGATTTTGGTTAGGAGCGCATTGTAGGCTGAAACCTTTGAGTTAGGCTGTTCCAGCGACATGGCAATAAAATCTGATGGATCGACATAATTCGTTTTAGACGATTGATTCTTACTGATTCCCATCCCGTGCTGACGAGCATATTTATTCGAATAAATAAAATAGTCCGTTTGATGCAGCTGCAAACCATATTTGCTCATCGAATCCCCACTATAGATTCCTGGCAAATGATCACCATACCAGACTAAAGTGATCGGTTTTTTGATCTGATTTAGTTTTTTGATGAAGGCTTTGAGATATTCGTCTGTATAACTAACGCCGGTGGCAAAATCTTCGGCACTGGTTTTAGCAGTCTTATCGCTAACCGCCCGCCCGCTGACACTAAAGCCGCGGCTGTTATAATAATTTTTGTCGTATGGATAATGATTTTGCATTGTGACCAAATTAATGAACTGCCCACCGGATTTACGATTGATTTGATCAAGGACATTATCATAGGCAGTTTGATCAGATAAATACTGACTGCGATCAATTCGATGCTGCTGCTTAATCTTATACTTACTGCCTAGATAATAAAAACGATTAAAACCAAACTTTTGATAAACTTCTTGGCGATTGTAGTAAACACCTAAGTAAGGATGAATTGCCGTTGAATAACTGAAACTCTGATTAAAAGAAGGAGCTTTCTTCAGCTTAGTAACGATTTGGGTATACGGTGTTGGTAACGTTGCTGAAAAGTTACTCATTGATAGGCCGGTCAAAGCCATGTATTCCATATTGGCCGTCCCACCACCGTAACCAGAACTCATCATTAAACCGGACGTCGTTTTAAGCTTCAAATTACGCAGATACGGCATCGGATCTTTGTTAATCGTCATCTCTGGCACCCGCTCAGGATCAGCAAAACTTTCGCTCAAGGTGAAAATAAAAGTCTGCTTGCTAGGATTATTTTTACGAGTTTGATTAATCTGAGCGGCCATTTTTGTATATTTGCGGGCAATTTGCTGCATTTTTGCACGACTATAGCCCGCTGGCTTGTCCATAACTTTAACGTCGACATTATTCAAAAACTGTAAAACGGCCCCATTTTTCTGGGCGCCAACTGGCTGATTGTAAAACATTGGCTCATTGCCGATCAGCGATGACACGACTTGAACCGGTGAGTTTTGATGATTCAAGAAAAAAGTTCCGCTCAAAAACAGCAAACTAATTGCCAACCAAATGGATCTCTTCTGCCAGCTGCGATGCGTAACGCGGTGGCGGCGGTCAAAAAAGATTGCCACTGCCAGGGCCAAAATAATTGCTGCTCCCCCAACAATTACAATAGCTATATTTATCATTCCCAGAAGACTAAAGGTTGCTTTGAGCATCGTCAAATCACTCGGCAAAACTGGTTCATCCCGAATTTGTAATTTAGAGCGACTAATCAAAGAAAAAATCAGATAAAACAATGAAGTAATCGACAAAGCGGTCCAGTAATTATCGAATAAAATAAACCTGAGGATCATAAACAGTGCTGTCAGCAACAAGACATTTAAAATAATCACTGGGAAGCGAATAAACAAAGTATAGACAAAAATATTACTGGTCAAAGCGGTACTTGGACTAATCTGGAAGCTAGTATTCATCACTAACATGGAAAATGCTGCCACTAAATAGAACCAGCCAAAAACTAGCAGCTGACGCCGATGTTTATACCAGAACTTCTTCAGCAGCTGCGGTAAGTCGGTCACCTGATCCAGCAAACCAGCGAGTGTCTGCTGCTGCAGCCAATGTTCTTGCGGTTGCAGCATCTTTGCTGCCAGCCAGCGCAAAGCAAAATTCAAACCCCAAATGAGTAACGGAAAAATGATGGCTTCTGCCAGCGCAAAGATCAGTTTGATCGAACCAAGATGATTGCTGTTCCAATTATTGTTGATGTTTAAAATCGTACTGTACAGCAAATAGCCATCACTCAGCGCCAAAGCTCCTAGCATTAGTTCTTTGACTTGAAACAGTTGGGCAACGGAAAAACGTTCGACAACTGGTTCGAACTTTTGCCAAAAAACAATAGCTAAACAAACGGCTGCCAAGAGATTAAAGGCTGAGGTTGAATTGGCAAATCGATCAGCTGTTGAAAAATTAACATATTTGGCATAAGAAATAGCCGGCATCAAGCCATTCAAAACAACAGAAATCAGCCAGCTGCCAGCTGCTGTTAGCCAGAGCTTTTTAGTTTGTTGCAACTGGTGAGCTGCTAAGAAATGACGTAAAGCAACTCCCAGCAAATATAAATAACCGCCAAAGAGCACGGTATTGCCACTGCCAAAACCAAAAAGATCCGCATGAAAAATAGTCGGCAAAACTGCCAGCAGGCCAAAAACTGTCAAGACACGTTTGGGCGGTTGCCGCAGAAGTAACTTTCCAAACGCCGGTTGTAAGACCTGAGCTAAAAAGATACCGCTAATCACCGGGTAAGCATTTCGCGTCAGTGGCAAAAAGGCCGAGTAAAAATTACTAAGACTATACTTCTGGAAGCCAAATAAGGCAATCAACAGCCAAGCAACCGCAAACAAGACGAGGTATAGCCACTGTTTGACCAATTGTTTGAACGAAAAGCGCTGTTTTGCTAACCCAAGGCCCAGCATGATCACCACGAGCGGTAGAGCCAGCGAAGTCGTGGCGCGCGCAATGTTCATAGCTGCATATAAAAACGATGGTCGGGTTGCCTGCGATAAAACCGTTGATCCGGCATTCCAAAAAAGACTATTCAATAGCAAAAAACTTGCACTGCCAAAAATAAACAGCCAGAATAGCCTTACTCTTTTGTTTTGCATTGTTTTCATTTTCTACATCCTAACTGAAATTAATCTTTAACATCATGATAAGCACAGTAAAGTTCATTATAACGCAAAATTGTGAATAAAAAATTAAAATTTTGTTAGGCTGTTTCTTAACACAAAAACTTAAAGAAAAAAGGCTTTTTACTTACTATTCTAAAGTTAAATTAACTCAAGCAGCAAATATTTACTTTCGATTCTTAAGATAAGTTTTGAAAACTAGAAACTGGTTTTTAAAATACTTTTCTTCATCTAAATAGGGTCTTACATGATAAAATGTATTCAATGGAGGTGCCGTTAAATGTTAAATAATAATAACTTACAGCAAGATACTTTGCAAAAGCTTGCAGAACGAATTCGTGAAGATATCAAATTTATCCGTAGTCACCATGTTGATTATGGTTTTTTAAACGAAACAGTTAACGAGGACCTCAGATGGCTGAGCCAGATCGTTAATGACACCGATTTGATCGATCACAAAGAACTAGGTGAATTTTACGATATTTTTATCTTTCAGCTGCAATATTTGATTGATTCACGGCCAACAGTCCATACTTTGGAACGTTTAGATGATCTTTTAGATGAAACTTTCAAACAGCAGGCCGCCAAAAGAGCCGACTAAATCTTTTAAAAAGTATTATGCTAATTGAAAATAATCTTTAAGTACCCTTAAGAATCTCAATATTCGTGTCAGCGTTATTTGATTACGGATAACCAAGAACCAGGCCGTTACCAACCAAGATCAACATAATCTTTTTACAACCTGGATTATTCAGAGTTTCAAAAGAACCGCCAGTTTTCGGAAAATCTCGAAAACTGGCGGTTCTTGTTGAATTATGAAGTTTAAGAACTCTGAAACATGCTAATTTGTGTCCAAGGTTGGTTTACCTTGGACTTTTGCGTACGCTTATCCCTTACTTTTTTACTGGCATATTGAGTTTTCTCAACTTAGTTTCTAAGGATCCAGTTGTCATTAAGCTAACTAATAAAGCTTTGGCTGCCGTTGCTTAGCAGAAGGTACCCGCTGACGAACTTCTTTAATTCGTTTTAAATCAATCTCCGTGACAACTAAGTTAGGATCTGCTCCGGCCCGTGCGATCGGCACCCCAAAAGGATCGACAACTAAACTATCACCAACACATTTATCGACAGCTGGCAAATTACAACCAGCAACATACACTGTATTTTCCAAAGCCCGAGCTGTCAATAAAGTCTGCCAATGATGTTCTTTGAGTGAGCCACGATACCAAGAAGCTGGGACAATAATTAAGTCAGCATCATGCAGAGCCTGATAACGAGCAATCTCTGGAAAACGCAGCTCATAACAGACAAACAGACCAATTTTCCCAAATGGAGTCTCAATTGGTTTAAATAGATGCTTGCCAGGTGCGACCGTCAGTGATTCCTTGGCTCCAAAAGCATCATAAAGATGGGTTTTATAATACGTTCCGCGAATCTGACCATCGTTGTCAACCACGATAACCGCATTTTTGACTCGCTGATCTTTAGAATCATTAGGAGCTTGGCGCATCCCAAAAATGATCCACAGCTGCAGGTCATCAGCTAACTCACGCATGCCATTAACAAAGCTGCCATTCAATGGCTGAGAATATTTCAAAGTTGTCGCTAAGTCGACCTTCGTTGTCAAAGCACTCATGTACAATTCTGGAAAAACCACCAACTGAGCTCCCGCCTGCTGGGCTCGCGTAGCATAATCTCGTGCAGTTTTTAAATTTTCAAGATAATTCTCAGTTGATGGCGCTTGGGCTAGTGCAATTTTAAATTTCATTAATCCATCCCCATGTCTTTTTGCTTGCATTTAATATAGCATAAAAGCTCACGTACAACAAAAAATCAGTTAGTATTTTTTAAATCTTGTTATTTTCTGTGGCTATTCATCAGTAACATATTGATATAGGGCTCGCAAAACTGCACGTTTGCCTTCATCTTCTTCTTTTTGAAACTCAGATTTCAAAATTTGCGGACCAAGACTCTTAGCTAGAATTAATAACGCTTCAATTTGATCTTTCATGACTTTCCCTCGATTTCCAAATGCTTATTGTTAATTTCTTCTGTAATACTTTATATTTTTAAGATAAGTTGTTCGAATAAAATCCAACAATCAAAGTAACCAATGCCTTAATAATTTTTAATAAGCTAAGCTGATTTGCGGTTTGTAAATCAAATTTGAAATTTGAATGAATTTTCAGAGATATTTTGGGTAAAAAAAATTGACGAAATTAATTGAATAATTAATTTTACTATAAGCATTTTCTTTGAATAATCAGCAATATATGATAAGTTATAGAATATAACTTGATTTTTGCACTAAGGACTCGCTACTAAAAAGGGAGTAGTCAAAGTACCTGGGAGTGCATATCACTTATGAAAAAGAAATTATTTTATCTACTTTTATTGCTATCTGTTATTGTGGGGATCTTAATCTATCGTACCAACCAACAAGTTAATCACCAATCAGCTGATACTGCTAATGCAGCTTCATCAAACGAAAATTCAAAATCAAATCAGCAAACGATTAAAACTAAACAGACAAAAATCAAGCAAAAATTGCAAAAATATTTAGATACTGTTACGGCTGATAAAACAGCTAGCGTTAGTTTCTACAATTTAAGCCCTGTTTCCGGCAGCAAAGCAGCTAAAAGCTCGAATGCAGCCGTTTATCAAGAAGGCAAATTGGCTGTTTCAGCTAATGCACATACAGCTGAAGTTGCCGCCAGTACCTTCAAATTATTTATTACGGCTTTTTTGATGAAAGAAAAACAAGCCGGTAATTTTAGCTGGACAACTGCTAATCAGAGCGGTTTTGAAAACATGATTGTTTATAGTCAAAATGATTATGCTGATGAACAACTTTCAAACTACGGTTTAAGCACGATCAATAGCTTTATTGCAAATCAAGGTTGGTACTCACCCGTTTTTGTTGAGGGACAGGATGCAGAAACAACTGCCACTAGTCTAATTTATTTATTGAAACAATTGGCTGAAGGTACTGGCGTTTTCAGCAATTCAAGTGATCGCAATTATATTTTAGGTTTGATGAAAAAACAAGTCTACCGCAAAGGTATTCCAACTGGAGCAGCTGAAGCAATGAAAGGCACCACCGTTCAAGACAAAGTTGGCTTTCTCGATGACACCAACAATGATGCCGGGATCGTCACCTTGCCGAATGGTCAACGTTACTTGTTGGTCGTTATGACTCATGGTCACAATCAAAGCGGCTTTAGCGGTTTCCCAAGAATTGCCAAAATCACCAAACATATTCAGGAGATTGTCTATGGCAATTAGAATTAACTTAATTGGTTAGCCATTTTCAGTCGGGCCTAATTAGGCAGATTCGAAGAAAAGTTCTCATAATCTTCAACCAACTGAGCTCCTAAGTCAATTACTCGCTGACCAGCCAGCATTAAAGACTCGGCCAGCAGATGTCCGGCTGGTCCCAACAACACCAAGACCAGTTTCTGCTTAGCAGCCGCTATAATTTTGTCAAGTTGTGACGCAGGGTTATCGGTCGCGTAGATGATTTCTGTAACTGAGGCCGCATTAGCTGCTAAACTGGTTTTTAAATGCTTTTCACTGATGATCAAAAGATCCTGATTCTCCCAAAGCTGTTGAAATCTGTGATAAATTTCAACAGCTTTTTTGAATGGAAAATTAGCAAACGGCTGACTAAGCCGACCATCCCCATAATTAACGGCATTAAAAAATGTTCGATAAGTTCCTTGATATTTTGCGGTGCTCGACTGGTGATCGGCAGACATTGCTAAAAGATTTGGCAAGCCAACTAAGACCTGCTGACCAGCAGGGAGATTAACAATATTTAACAGCGTATGAACCAAAGCTGAATCAGCAACCGACTGGCTAGCTTCACCGCAAAGCAACTGAATGTCAGCCAAGCTGAGATTAATCAATGACACCGAAGTCGTAGTCAAGCGCGTCAAAGTCTCGCTGGGGCTCAAAATTTTGGGCTGAAATTGGTGCGGTGCCTGCAATGAATAAAGCTGACTAGTCTGGGATGCTTGCAACAAATAAAAAATTGCGTCGATCAAAACATGTTTTGTGAAATATCCTTGTCGCAACAATTCAGCAAAGTGGTCGACACTGGTGATCAAGTCTTGATATTCAGCAACTGATAGTGCCTGGATTTGGCTAACAGCTTCAGCCAAGGAAACTACGACCAAGCCGAGATGATTTTGTCGCACTAAGTCGGCGTTAGCGTTGCTGGCATCCACTACGACCGGCAATCCGGCCGCGAGATAAGTTCCCAATTTAAAAGAATTAGCGTACATCATGTACTCATGCCAATAATGATCTGTCCCCCAAACTAAACCGAACCCGCCATTTTGCTGGAGATCTGGCAGCAAAGCTACATCTGGCAAAGGTGCAATATAGTTAATAGCTGGATTAGGTTCAGCCGGTTTAGCCGCATATAATCTGATTGGCACTTTTTTTTCAGACCAGTCATTAATGAAAGAAAATTTTTGCGGATTGCCAATAAAACTCAACTGGCGGTTAAATGGCGGTTTGAGCCATTTGGGGTAATCATATAAATGATCCCAAACCCCTTGGATCAAGATCTTTTTGACTTGCAAGCCATGGTTCACCAGCAAACGGCGCATATTTTCACTCGGGAGAATAATAACATCGGCTTGATTATAGGCAGCAATCAACTTCGGCAACAGATAACGATTGGACTCAAACATCAAGGCAATCACATCATGCACGAAAATTATCAGCTTTGAATCACGATAAGCTTTGACGTGATTGATGAGTGCCTGATCAAATTCCAGATCATTCCAAGTCGGCGTTTGGAAAATCATAATGTCCCCACGGGCAAAACTGGCAAAAATTCCATCGAGCCGTTTGGTTAGTTCCCCCGCAGTGTCGCTTTTAACTGGATAATTGTAGATCCCGGCTTCACTGATTCCAAGTTGCTGGGCAATTTTAGCAACCATATTCTGAGCAATCAGCGCTGTACTGGCAGCTGATTGACCATAAATATTAGTGATATGAACGTTCAATTTATCCCTCCTAAAACAAAACTTGCAACAGTGACAAAACGATCCCTAAGGCTATCAGCAAGCTGACGATCAGGGCAACCTTTTGTCCCGCACTTGATGACTTAGCAGGCCGGTCACTTGCGGTTCTTTCAGCTTTTAGCCGCTGGTCAATGTCTTTTTTGATTAAATCACTCTTATCTTTTGGCATGATGTTCTCCCGTTAATAACTTTCGATAGCTGGCTGTTGAAACCTCATTGGCTGTTAAATGCTGTAACTTAAGCTGAGTTTGGAGAAAGTTTTGCTCCAGTCGGCATTTTTTAAGCAAGGCTGCTAATTGTTGAAACTCAGCTGATTTAAAGATATGGGCTTGAGCGACATAGCGTGGCGCATGCAAAATATTTTCGAACCCCAAAATCAGCAAGTTATTATCAAAAGCTGTCCGGACCGCATTTTTAATTTCAGCTTGGTGATTAATATCTAGATAAAAATCCGCTGTCTGCCACAACTGTTCTGTAACAATTGGAGAAACGTTTGGAAATAAACGAACATTTTCATAGCGTTGCAGCTCCTGCAATTTGGCTGACATTTCGGTCACTGCCGCGATTTTAAACTCAAATTCAGGCAATTCCTTAATCAGTGGTTCAATTTGTTCTAATTGATCCGAATTAGTCATAATCAAAATCTGCTGACCGCCATGATTTAACCGGTGATGCGGATAAAGGTAACCCAGTAGTTGCAAATCAACGTTAGTTTCTGCTGGTAAATGAGCTTTAACAAATTCGTAAGCTGATTTTTCAAAAAAAATAATTTGTTTTGTCCGCACCGCCTTATTTTGTAAAATTTGGCTCATATTAGCTGGAATTGCTTGGTTTAACGGCTCTTGCCAAAACAAAATATCGTTGCCATTATCAGGCAAGTTTAAACTCACAAAGAACGGAAAAGATAAGGAGTTATAACGAACTTGGCTTAAGTCGAATTCTCGCTGCTGCAAATAAAATTTAACAAAGGCTGTTTTATTAGAAAAATTAAAGATTTCACCAAACTGACCATTCAACAAAATATCATTAGTAACTAAATTTTCAACAATTTTTTCATGCTGATCTTGCGTATAATAAGTCTTAATGACCGGCTGTTCTGCCAAATTGTAAATTGTTTCGGCAAACCGACGCCCGTAGCGATTATAGTGATCGACTGAACGCAGTCTTTGTTGACGATCAAACCACTTGACCTCTTTGATCAAACGCTTTTCTGCTGGCCAAGCATAAATGATTTGACCAGCTAACCGATCATCATCGTAGATTTCCGCAGCATGATTAGTACCGCGAATTTCCCACAGATCGGGCAAAGCCAAGCGATCAAAATACAATGGCTGACCACTGTTGCCTTGTTCACAAAAATAACTCCAAGGAGATTCAGTATGTTCTGGCAGCCAGCCGTCATCTTCAATAAAGATTGTTGGAGTGGCCTGATTTATTTGCCGTAAAGAAGCCAATAGATCAGCGGCTGCTTGATTATTATGATCGAATAAATTAATCATTAGTCATTTCCTCCAGTAATCTCTGCCATTTCCATTCAACTTGTGGCAGTAAATAATCCTTCGCCAACTGATAGGAGCTCTGGTGAAAAGCCGGCAGATCATCTTGGGTAAACAGCTGAACAATAGCTTGGGCCAGCCGAGCGACGATTACTGCTGGCGTATCAGTTGGGGCATAATCCAACAAATGACCATTTTGCTGATCCAAAATAAACGTCTGCGTACCATAACGAACATTTAACCCAATCATCGCCAAACCCGAACCGACCGCCTCCATCAACGTTAAGCCAAATCCCTCGCTGGTTGATGCGGAT
This sequence comes from Liquorilactobacillus sicerae, assembly GCF_029916425.1. Classification (GTDB taxonomy): domain Bacteria; phylum Bacillota; class Bacilli; order Lactobacillales; family Lactobacillaceae; genus Liquorilactobacillus; species Liquorilactobacillus sicerae. The sequence continues at coordinate 23,876 of NZ_JAHAVQ010000003.1, forward strand.
AAGTAAGCTTGATATTGCTGATAAATCTTAGTCAGCTCCTGATGCCCCCGCAAATGAATATATGCTTCAGCGTGCACTAACTTGATCATCTGCTCCAGCTTGTTTTTTTGTCCACCTTCACCATAAATGTCAAAAACCAACTCGGGAATCGTCTTTTTGGCTTGAACGACCGCCGAAATCAGATAATCAAGGTGCTTTTCAGCTGCCAAGCGCGACGCTGTGATCAGTGACGCTGGGCGACGGGGCGTTTTTGACTGCTGCAGCTGCTGCAATCCACCAACTGGAATCGAATAAATTCTTGGATTCCGCCCTAAATAAGTTCGAAACTGCTTGGTTAACAGCTGTTGTTGCTTCTTAGTTGCCGTAATAAAGAAATCAACTGCTTGTGAGTTAGTAAATTGATAGTCATAATAATTATTCCACAGGATATTATCATGATCAGTTGCTGATTCACTAAAATGTTCTGCGTGGATAACTACTCCTAACTTGGCTGGTTGATGATGACGAAAAATTATCTGGCCAATCTCGGTTGAACGATCTAGCAAACAAATATCATTTTTAGTTAACTTAAGTTTCTCCAGAAAATACTTCAAGAACTCGGCTTTTGAGTACAATAAGCGATTATTTATTCGAAACATTTCCTGATCGCCATCCAAGATCTGCTCATAAGCAGTTGAACCATTTTGATTAAAAAACCGACGCAAATAAATATAAGCTTGATTATTGCGGGGAGTATAATATTCTGACATGACTCTAGTGTAGGTAAAAAAATCTTTGCGAATCAGGCGACCATGCGACACAAATTCCGCCCGTTCAACTAGTTGAGGTGAATCCTTTTTCAAATAAACAGTTACAAACTGATCCTCATGATCAAAATGATAACGTCTAACTTGCGGATTTACTTGTTCAATTCTAGTTTGCCGCTGTTGACAACGAAGATTTAATTCAAATTGTTGAATTGTATAACTATTAGGAGTCAACTTGATATCGGTTAAATACTGATAAATCCAAATGATTTCCGAATCATGAAAGCCAATATTTTTAGCTAACGTCTCAATATTTTCATATAAAATTAAATCCGTAAAAACAAATTTGGCTGGTTGTTTTAGTTCACGTAAAACCATTGCTCGATAAGCTTGGGCATATTCTACCCCGCTACTGGCCCAGCCAATTCCTAAATTAAAACTATAAACCGTCATAATCATTCACCTCAACTTCTATAAATAATAAACAATAAGTTTTCCATCTGGTTTTTTAATAATTGAACTTAATAATAAATTTTGGACAATTTTGTGTAAAATTAACGACTGCATTTGCAAATAGGCATTGGCGGCAGCTTGATGATACTCATAAATCGGATTCTTTTGAGCAATTTGGCGATTCGAAATAACTGCCCGCAATTGCTGCAAATTATCAACTTCTTCGATCCAAGCATTATCAATTGCTTTTAAAACACACGAGCGATAAAAGTTTTCTTGTTCGGCGGTCGATAAATTTTGCGTCTTAGTAACTATTTGCTGATGAGCTAAGTTTTTTAACTGGTGTTTTAACTGCTGATCCGTTAGCTTTTTTGAAATCAGCTGGCGGTCAAAGTGATAGGCTAAATTTTCTAAAACAAACTGCAGTACTTGCTCTGGTTCTAACTGAGATGATTGAGTTGCAAATTGATCAATCAATTCATCGATCAACTTAAAAACATCTACCGATTCTGACTGCTGCTTAAAAATCAATTGATCACGCTGCTGATAGACAGCTTGGCGCTGAATCCGGACACTTTCATCAAAAGCCAATGTCATTTTTCGCTGTTGATAGCCTTGATCGGCACTAACTTGCTGTGCGCGCCGAATGCCATGCTTAATCCATCTAGCCTTCAAGTTTCTTGGCTGCGTAAGATCACCCGCTTGATGTTGCTGAAAATATTTCTTCAAGCGGCGCGTTCCAAACTGATCAACAACCTGATCTTCCAGTGACACAAAAAACTGACTGCTGCCGGGATCGCCTTGGCGGCCAGCTCGTCCTCGCAACTGCAGCTCGATTCGACGATTGTCCATCCTTTCAGTTCCAATCACTGCCAAACCGCCTAATTGTGCTACCCCTGGTCCAAGTTTAATGTCGGTCCCACGGCCAGCCATCGAAGTAGCAACTGTGACAGCAGCTTTTTGGCCAGCTTCGGCAATAATCAACGCTTCTTTAGCAGCATTGCGAGCATTCAAAACGTTATGCGGAATTTGCGCCTGCAACAATAATTCAGAATAGATTTCGGATAAGCCAACAGAACCTGTCACAATTAAAATTGGACGTTTTTGCTGATGCAACTGCTCTACAACCGCCAGTGAGGCATAGAGCTTTTCTGGCAAAGTCGGATAGATCCGATCAGGAAAGTCTTGCCGAATTACCGGCCGATTAGTCGGAATTTGAATAACTTTCATATAATAGGTCTCAATAAACTCAGCTTCAGCCGTTTTGCCAGTACCACTCATCCCAGCCAGCTTCTTAAACATTCGGAACAAATTCTGATAGGTAATTGAAGCCATGGCCCGTAAATTTGGCGTGATCGGCAACTTTTCAGCGGCCTCCAAGGCTTGATGCAAACCGCCTTCGAGTTTAGACATCTCCAACACACGGCCATTACGTTTATCTAATAATTTAATTTGCTGTTGTGAAACAATATAATCACGACCATTTTTAAACAGGCAATGGGCTCGCAACGCCAAGTTGAGATGACGAATTAACTCAGAAAAATGTCCATCAAACAAGTTTTGAACTTGAAAATACTGTCGAGCTGCTTGCCAACCCCGTTTTGTTAGCCAAACATTACGCTTTTCTTCATCAATTTGATAATCCGCTTTGCTTAGGGTCTTCACAAAATCATCAGCTAAGCAATACATATTTGACTGAACCCTTGGTGCTCCCGAAATAACTAAAGGCGTCTGGGCGCTATCAAGTAAAACCTGATCAGCTTCATCAACAATTACATAGGAAAAATCACGCATAAACTTTTCAGCTTGACTACCAGCTAAGTTATCAATTAAATAATCAAAACCCAAAGTACTGCTGGTTGTATAGACAATATCTGACTGATAGATCTGACGCTTTTCCGCCGGCGTCAAGTGTTGACTGGCATCCTCTGGTGAACTGCAAGCACAGCTTAATCCAAGCCAACTATAAACTCGGCTCATCTGTTTAGCATCCCGATTAGCCAGATATTCATTGGCAGTAACTAACCACGTACTTTGCTGACTCAAAGCATTCAAATAAAGTGGCATCGTTGCAGTCAAAGTCTTACCCTCGCCAGTTTTCATTTCGGCTAAGTTTCCCTGATGCAAAACAATTCCACCTAAAACTTGGACGTCAAAGGGAAACATTTTTAAAACCCGCCGATCAGCCTCACGGATAACCGCAAAAGCCTCGGGTAAAATTTCATCTAAGGTTTTACCATTGCGCAACTGCTGTTTAAAATAGCTGGTTTTGGCTTTTAGTTGGTTATCAGTTAAATGACGCATAGTTATTTGATATTGATTTACTTGTTTGACTATTTTCCATAAAAAATGCAGTTCCAGTTTAGTCATGATCTTGATCCTCATTCACTAATAAAAAATCTTTTTTATGATCAACCAAAATAATTGGAGCCGTTAAGTCGGCTAAATGATAACGTTCAACTGCCGGCCATTTTTCCTTGGTCAACTGCTGAAATTCTTTTGGCTCAATGGCCGCTGAGACTTTAACCCTACTCCCTGCAAATTGTTGTCCATAATAGCAGCCTGCCAGATTCGACCAGTGACCCGTCCCCCAAAAAATCAACTTAGCAAATCTTTGCCAGTAATCCTGCAAACGTTTTTGCAGCGGCTCAGCTAAGAAGCCAGTTGCTTGACTTAAAGTTGTTGCTAAAATAACCCAATCAGTTTTTGATGAAAAAGCCGGATCCTTTTGCAAATTAATTTGGTTGTCCGGTTCTAACCAAAGCAAATTTAAAGTTTTCTGTTGAAAACTGGCGTTGATCATTTCCGTCAAAATGAAATCATCGTTGTTTTTCAATTCTGTCTTGGCACTTGCTAATTCTAAGCGGTGAAACTCAACTTGCTGGCAGCCGGCATTAATCAAAGAAACTCGATAATCGACTGCTTGTTGTGGATAAGTGAAAGTTCCCTTTGACCCTTTGATGAACTTCTGATAACAAAGTTGTCCTAAAGCGTCATAAAAATCCAACCGCAGATACAAAGAAGCTTGTGGTTGACTAGCAGCCCTTAAAACCAGCTGATATTTTTTTCGCGGTTCCAGCAATGGCAGTTGTGGACTGAAACGATCCGCTTGATAATTAGTGTTGGCATACCAAGTCGTAATGACTTTACCCGGTGGCATGAGTGCATTGGAAAAAAGCACCAAATCCGACCGCACGAACTCAACTGTTGAACCAGCTAAATAGGTTGAAGCTAAATTACGCCAATAAATTAAATCGATCACTTGGTTATTCATTCATCGTTCTCCCAAAATCGGCTGCTAAAAAATACCGAAACTGTGCTAAAAACCAGTTGATGATTGCTGAAGAGTTATCATTATGCCTGCCAATCCAACCTTTGCCAATCAACAGTGGTCGCTGGTTTTGCAAGCGGTTTTTAAGTTGTAAAAAAGCTGCTTGATCGTAATCATCATTTTTCATGTAAGCAGCGGCAATTTTTGTTTGACGAAAATCACCAGCCATAATCCGCTGCCAGATCTGCTGGTCAACGGCTTGCGGACTGTGAACCTTCAAAACTGTTTGACAAAGCTGCAAAATATCTAGTGAAGTTGCAAAATCATCTGGCCGCAATAATCGATGATTTTCAGCAATCGTCCCTAAATTGATCAACGGCTTGCCTAAAATAATAGCCGCTGGTTTTAACAACCGACCATAATAAAGAGCCCCAAAACTGCCCATCGAAAGACCGGATAAAATCAGCTGTTGATTAGAGAAACCTAAATCCTTCAATTTAGCCGTAATCGTTTGGATAATGACTTGCTGATACTGCGCGTTGCCAAAATAAAAGGCCCCGCCTTCTAAACGCGGATCGCTGAATAAAATAAACGGCGCGTGCAAGGCTTTCATCATCGGATAGCCCTCAAAGCCTTCCAATTGACGATAACCAGCAAAGTAGACATTCAGTGGTGGTTTAAAATCCCCCGGATCAAAATAAGTTAAAACTTCCTGCCGCTCAGCCGTCTTTTTGCTCTCCCCACCTAAAATCAAACTGCCAAAGTTAAAGCGCGTCCATCTAAAATGGAGATTACCGATCTGTATTTTACCTTGACCTTTAGCATATAAAATTGCAGTCAAATAGGTGGCTGCTTGATCATTATGCGTCCTTGAAATAACTGCCACTTGCTTCATTTGACTTTCAGATACGATCCATTTTGACTGAGAGTCGGCCAGATTACCTACCGAACTTTCATAAAAAACCAGTTGCAGCTGACAATCGGCACTTTTCTGAAACTCCAACCAAACTTCTAACCGGCGCTGGGGATCAACATAAACATTATTCCGCCAAGTTGCTAGTGGCCGGAAATTTTTGCCAAAGTCTCCGGCAATTGTTAAGGAAAGATTGCCTTGATAACTGATTTTGCCGTGAAAATTAGGCGAGAGTTCCAAACTTTTAATTCCTAATTTAAGACCACTTTGTTTTGCAAAAAAACTAAGGGCAATCTTTTTAATTAATTTTTGCGGATTAGCAACTGACACGCCAACTGCTGGAAGATGTTTAAAAAATTCTGATTCAGTAGCCGTTAATTTTAAGTTTCGATCATAAAGCAAAGCATATGATTGCGCAAACGGTATCAACCGTGAAAAGTTTTCATTTGAAATAGCAGCTGTCAGCAAGAGCACTGAAAAATCGGCTGTGGCATTTGTTTTTGAAAAACTAGCTAATTGAGTCGGACTACTAAAGTTCCATTCAAGCTGCGGCGGTATTGGCAGATTCTGCGACCAATTCTGCCAGCCAAGCTGTAAAACTTTGATTTTTGAATTTGCCAAATTATCACTTACTTTCTAAAGACTGCCAAATTGATAATAACTTCTGACTAGAGAACTCGGCAATTCTTTCAGTTGCATAAACTAAAGCTTGATTCCAGTGCTTTAAGCCAACTAAATAATAATCGATAGCCGCTGTTAATTCGGTCAAACTCCTGATCACCAACCCATTTTGCTGAGGCTGGACATAACTGGTCACAACGCGATTAATTTGCGGGATTCCAGCACTGATGCCAGCAATCTGCAAAAACAGGCTTGGCTTAGCCGCTAAGTCAATAATCAGCCGAGTAGCTGACAATTCCTTGATCAAATCAGTCTCTTTTTTGATTGGCAAGCAATTGATTAAGCGCTGATTCGCTGAAACAGTTAAATCATTTTCTTCGTCTGAAGCTGATTTTTGAAAATCAAAAATTACTTGATCATTCAAGTTTGCCTGAGTGATCAACGGACCCAACTCTGTGGCTAATTTCGTTTGATCTAACTGACGATAAGTGGCCAAAGTCAGTTGAATTGCCGGATTTTTGGCAACTTGAGCTAACAAAACTGAAAATACTTGTTTTTGTTCTGGAAGCGACAAGCCATCAAACAACCAAAGAATTTTCAGTTCCTTAAGTTGTTGGCTATGGCCCAAATTCAACCGGCTATCAAACGGAGTCATCAACCTAATTTGCGGTGGATTCGGCAACCCTTGAGCTTTTGCTACCAGCAATTGATAATTTTGATCTGTATCAGCTAACCAAACTTTGCCCTTAGCCAACTGCTGGCACGTTTGCAAATCAAATGACAGTCGATTGCTAAAGATTGAAAATCCCAGTCGTTGCCGAGGTAAATTGGCAGCTGCCAGCAAAGCAAGATTTTCCGTGCTGGCCGCGACCATCAAGAAATTATTCTGTGTCAATGTTTTGCTCAAATAGTTGCTGACCCTTTCTTGAATCAAACTATCCAAATCAGGATATTCCGTCTGCTTAAGCCCTAAAGCTCCCTTAACTCGAACCGTGTTTGCCGGCAAAGCTAGCTGTAAGCAAACTTCACCAGTTGAACTCAAAAACTTATGTGAGCCTCTTTGCCGCGCTTGATCCCAAAACTTGATGCTTGATAGGAAGCCACGATCGTCGAAGAAATAGGTCTTGGTCTGCTGATCATTCACTGGCCGCTCGATCTTCAATAAACGTCCACCCTCACCAAACTCAATGCGCGCCCAGAGCCGATCATGCAAACTAGCAATTACTAAAAACGGCGTATAGTTGAATTCAATGTCTGCTGGCCAGTTTAAATCCAAAAAATCCAATGAGCGCATTGGCATAGTTGTTGTTTTCTGCAAATCATCAAATACACTATAATAAGCAACCCCTAAAAGCTTTTGTTGTTGTAAAAAAGTCCTTAAAAATGGTGAATAGGCAGTCAAAACGATCTTTGGCTGCTGCTGCGCTTCATGCAGCATTCGAAGTTGGCTAACTGTATCATCAAATTCAATTTTATGCGCTGCAGAGTACCAAGGCTGCGGTGTAGCATCCCAGGTCGTTTGACTGGCCTGTTTCCAACTAGGCAAAAAATAAAACATTAATTTCCTCCTCGAGAAAAGTCCAACAAATCAGCATAACCATGCAACAAACTAATCGTTCTAAATTGTTCGATAATCATCAAGACCATACTGCAAGTCATCATCAACATTCCGGGAAGTAACAATACATTCAGCAACTGAGTGCGGCCGACGCCAAAAAACAGTGGTACCCCGGCAAAAGCAACCGTATAAATTGCACCTAATACAGACAATTGTAAAACCTTTTGGCGCAAGTAGACTTCGGTATCCTTACCAGGATTAACCTTGATTAGATAATCGCCAGCTTTTTGCAAATCCTCCGCAATTTTTTCTGGATCAACATTAACTAAACCAAAGACCAGCGTTAACCCAAACAAGATCAAGATATACAATGAAACACCAAAATAAGAGGTCAGGGCAACATTTTTAATCAACCAAACAATAATTGAATTGTCTGGAAATTGCTGATGTAGAATCTGCAAAAGGTAATTTGGCAACATCAACAACGATAAACTGAACATAATCGACATACTGCCTCCTGGATTCAATTTAATTGGCAAATATGTTTGATCGCTAAAGTGACTTTCAATCATAATTTGTTGGATCTTGACATGATATTCAGTTTGCTCAACAATCACGGTCAAACTAATTATTAGCAAAAATATTAATGAACAGATCAAAATGACTAAGATTAGCGTATGCGGTCGGATGATCTCTGTGACTTGTTGAATAACATTTCCCAAGATACCAAACAAGATGACGGTTATCGAACCACCAATGCCTTTGACTGAATTCATATTTGCCAGCCAAATTAGCCAAAAACTGCCAGCAACAACAACCAGGCTAACGATAATTTTTTCTAAAACCCCTGTAACAATAATCGGTAAACTAACGATCATTCCCCAGGCTTCAATTAGTGCGATCACTAACGTCAGTAATAACTGAAAAAAATCCGTTTCCTTTTTACTTAATTTGTCAAAACTTAAACCTTTAATCATTAACAAAAGCTGCCAAATTATAATGGCTGACATCCAAGGACTTAAGCCAAGCGAGAACAGTGAGACCTGGGTCAAATTTGCACCGGTGGCACTTCCAGACAAGGATAACAAGCTGGCAGATTGACTCATTTTATTTAGTTTGCTCACCTGAACAAAGGGTAGTGGAATATTTTTTCCCAGGTCGTAGACGACTAAAATCAAGCCAGTCCACGCCAATTTTGACCAGATAATTTTAAATAATTCTTTCTTTTTGGTAAGTTGCTTCAAGATACACTCCGTTTCTAATACTCCAAAAATAAAATCAATAAATTTTATACTTTCAGCTTATTATAAATACAAACGGGTAAAATTAAAAACTTTTTGCAATAAAAAAACAGGATCACTTTGACCATGATCCCATTTATTTAAATTCCTAGGTCTAGACTAAATAGGATGAAAATTAGTCTTTTTTCTTCTTATTGCCACCAGCCACTAAACCAGCTAAGCCAATTGCTAAGAATCCAAGATACCCTATGCTGCTTTCTTCGCCAGTTTGTGGTAATTCGCTTTGTTTAGTTTGTGAATGTTGCTGAGAAGAGTTTGCTTCCATACTCAAGCTATTAAAGTTTTCACTGGCCAAGGCTGAACTACTCAACGAGTCCGACAAGCTCTCACTATTTGAAACTGAGCTACTCAACGAGCTTGAAGTGCTTTCACTGCTTGAAGTTGAACTGCTTAGTGAACTCGAAGTACTTTCACTCTCCGAGATCGAGTCGCTCAAGGATTCTGATAAGCTCTCGCTATTTGAAACTGAACTACTCAACGAGCTTGAAGTGCTTTCACTCTCTGAAGTTGAGTCGCTCAATGAGTCCGACAAACTTTCACTATTTGAAACTGAACTGCTTAGTGAACTCGAAGTACTCTCGCTACTTGAGATCGAGTCGCTCAAGGAGTCTGATAAACTTTCGCTATTTGAAACTGAACTACTCAACGAATCCGACAAACTTTCGCTATTTGAAACTGAACTACTCAACGAGTCCGACAAACTTTCGCTATTCGAAACTGAGCTACTCAACGAGCTTGAAGTGCTTTCACTGCTTGAAGTTGAACCACTCAATGAACTCGAGGTACTCTCGCTCTCTGAGATTGAGTCGCTCAAGGAGTCTGATAAACTTTCGCTATTTGAAACTGAGCTACTCAACGAGCTTGAAGTGCTTTCGCTACTTGAAGCTGAACCACTCAACGAGTCCGACAAGCTCTCACTATTTGAAACTGAGCTACTCAACGAGCTTGAAGTGCTTTCGCTGCTTGAAGTTGAACCGCTCAATGAACTCGAAGTACTTTCGCTATTCGAAACTGAACCACTTAGTGAACTTGAAGTACTCTCGCTGCTTGAGGTTGAGTCGCTCAAGGATTCTGATAAGCTTTCGCTATTCGAAACTGAACCACTTAGTGAACTTGAAGTACTTTCACTCTCCGAGATTGAATCACTCAAGGAGTCTGACAAGCTCTCGCTATTTGAAACTGAGCTACTCAACGAACTTGAAGTGCTTTCGCTACTTGATGTTGAGTCGCTCAAGGATTCTGATAAGCTTTCGCTATTTGAAACTGAGCTACTCAACGAGCTTGAAGTACTCTCGCTGCTTGAGGTTGAGTCGCTCAAGGATTCTGATAAGCTTTCGCTATTCGAAACTGAACCACTTAGTGAACTTGAAGTACTTTCACTCTCCGAGATTGAATCACTCAAGGAGTCTGACAAGCTCTCGCTATTCGAAACTGAACCACTCAACGAGTCCGACAAACTTTCGCTATTTGAAACTGAACTGCTTAACGAACTCGAAGTGCTTTCACTCTCTGAAATTGAACTGCTCAGAGATTCTGACAAACTTTCGCTATTCGAAACTGAACCACTCAATGAACTCGAAGTACTTTCACTGCTTGAAGTTGAACTGCTTAGTGAACTTGAAGTACTCTCGCTGCTTGAAGTTGAGTCGCTCAAGGATTCTGATAAACTTTCGCTATTTGAAACTGAGCTACTCAACGAGCTTGAAGTGCTTTCGCTACTTGAAGCTGAACCACTCAAGGAACTCGAGGTACTCTCACTATTTGAAACTGAACCACTTAGTGAACTTGAGGTACTCTCGCTCTCTGAGATTGAATCACTCAAGGATTCTGATAAACTTTCGCTATTTGAAACTGAGCTACTCAACGAATTCGAGCTGCTCTCACTGCTTGAAGTTGAACTACTCAAGGAGTCTGATAAGCTTTCACTATTCGAAACTGAACCACTTAATGAACTTGAAGTACTCTCACTGGTTGATAATGAAGAACTCGAGGATCCGGACGAACTTTCACTAATCGAACTACTTAATGAGCTGGAACTACTCTCACTTCCTGAAGTTGAGCTACTCAAGGATTCAGATAAACTGGTTGAAGTCGAAGCGCTCGTGCTGGTCGAACTACTTAAACTGCTTGATTCAGATTCATTAACATAGACATAAATTACTGTCCCATTATTTCCACTGGTTGTCAAAGTTCCCGAAGATGCTAATGAGCCATCACCCATCTTTAAGAAAGTATAGCCGCTAATTTCCTTTTGCTCTGTTTGATAGGAATTTGAGACATATGGACCATCTGGATAAGTCACTGTCCCCTGTGTCAACTCATTTCCTGAGAGATCAACGTACTCAACATTGACCGTCGCGGCCTGTTTAAATTCAAAGGAAGTAATCTTAAACTGTTGCAAATTTGATGCTTCTCCAGTTGAAGCGCTGACGATCATCGCCATTGCCTCACTTGAACTCGAAATAGTTTTTGTCCACGTTAACACTGTGCCACTAGTTTCTGTATATTTTATAGTTAAAAGTTTTGTATTTCCATCATAGGAAATAACAAAATCATGAAATTGCCCATTCAAATCATCACTGCTTAATGCTTGAACAGAACTTGCATCAGTGGTTGCCCACCAACGTGATGCGGTAAAAACGTTATATTGACCAGCGATTTCCTCAGATTGGGTACTTACGAATGCCCCAAATTGTGGATCGCTAGTCGGATCAGCAGCCCAGCCAAAAGCCAAGGAATTATCATCTGCAATCTGCGCACCGTCTTTATTTCCATCGGGATAGGTTGGAGCCTGATCATCGTTATGCCAAGTGTCAAGTTTAAAGCCAAGTGCATCTTGCAAGCCACCAATGCCTAGATTGGCACCAGAATTCCCGACATCTGTTGTATTGCCATCATGAAAAGCAAAGGAAATACCATCAGCACCACCTTGAGCTGAAGTCTTGCTGCCTAAATTGACTTGCCCTGTCAAGGTGAAACTGCCAGTCATATCAATTTTGCTATTTAAAGCAAAGTTGCCAACTTGACCTTGCTCATCTTGTGTCAAAGTAACAATTCCAGTGCTTGCATCATAAGTAGCACTGCCATTCAATGTAAAATAATCCAAAAAGTTTGCTGCCGTCACATTGATCAAGCCACTATCCGTTGTTCCCAATGTTTGCTCATAAGCACTGACCAAAGTTTTATAAGAAACTTGCGTCTGCTGTGTTTCACTTTCACTTGTTGCAGAAGAAGTTGAAGCAGCTTCAGTCTCTGATGTTGAAGTACTTAATGAGGCACCGTCAGAAGTTGCTGCTGAGCTAGTATAATTTGCACTCCCACTATCAGTTGCAGCTGAAGATTGCAATGCTGATCCACTTTCTGTTGCCGATTCACTTTCAGTTGTTGATTCACTTTTTTCATTAATTAGTGAAGTCGACTTAGCCTCGGAAGCAACAATTGATGACGATAACATTGCTGATTGTTGTTCAGCATTTGAAAGCGACACTGAATTAGAAGCTGAACTCGACTGTTGAGCAGACAGCGAAACTGATTCTGAAGCTTGATTTTCTGAAGCAGCAATTTCACTTGTCGAATTTACATAATTATTTTCAGAAGTTGTATCTTGATTAATTTGGGTACTCTCTTGAGTTGCTAAAGTTGAATCTGTCGCCAGCGTCTTTGTTGAGCTCAATTCCGTGGTAGTGTCAGCTGCAGCCTTCGTGTTTGTAATCGCTGCTCCACCTGCAACTGCACCTAAAAAGGCCAACACTTTGGCTGTTTTCAAAGTTGAGTTAGTCTCAGATGATTCAACTTCGCGCTGTTCTTTAAACTGGGAACTCAGAAGATCATCGCTTCTAGAAATTTTGATTAAGCCGATTTTGGTAAAAATTGAGCTGACCCAATTTTTTCCAGCTTTATAAAGTTTTACTCGTGTAGTAGGTTCACTTTCAAAATAGTTGTTTTTATTATATTTTTTCATAACTTATTTCTCCAAAACATGTCTTTTTATCATAAAATGTGTATTTTTTTATTCTTAATTGAATTGGTTTTGCAATACCAATTCAATTTTGAGTAATCTAATTATGGGTTTAATATTTCTAAATTAATGTTATCAAGTCTATGAACATGCTGGATTTTTTATTTTTTCAAAAAAAAGCAAAATGAAAAACATTTTGCTTGATATTTTTTTGTTTATTTATATAATGGAACTGAAATTAAACATTTCAAAAAAATAGCTAGGAAATGATAATGATGAATTTTTTCAACTTATTAAATAATTATGACCAAAGTAAAATTATCCTCTTCCAAGAAATCATTGATAATTTGCCAGAACGTAAGTTGCAATTAAAAAGTTTCAAAGAAAGCAAAGGATTATCAAGCTATCGGTTAAACAGCTTGTTAGAAAATTTAAACGATGATATTTATCAAGTAACAGGAAATAATGGCTTCCAAATTGAGTCCCATCAACTCATCTGTGATGAAAATCTTGATCGGAAGGTTTTCAACAAGCTCAAAGACTATTACTTTAAGTTTTCATTACAACGTGAATTAGCAATCGGGTTTTTAAAAACTGGCGAATTTCCTGATCACAAAAAGATGGAAATTGATTTCAATTGGAATCGAACCAGTTTTTATCAACAAAAAAATAAGTTGCTTCAATTTGCAAATGAGTTTTTACAAAATCGCCAATTAAACGAAACATTAATCCGTTATCTACTATTTAATGTTTTTGATTTCTTTGATGATCCAATTCGACCTGATTTTTCTTATCCTGTTAGTCTAAAAATTTCATTAACTCATTTAAATCCTTCACAGCGAAGAAAACTAAAACTGATTTATAAAATAATTTATTTTCGAACTTCCAAACAATTTTACGTAGTACCTAAAAATTTATTGATCACTCAAGTGGATAATAAGACTAGTCAGATTATTCAAACTCTGCCAATTCAAAAACAATATCTCAAAAGTGAAAATATATTTTTAAATCAATTCTTGTACCATATTGGCATAAAAAAGGTTGAATTATTGCAGCCAAAATATCTTGAAACAAAACATCAGAAATATTTCTTACAAATCAAAAAAATCATTCTTCGTCATTTCTTAAATTTAACCGGACAGCAAAAACAAGTTAGTGATCAAGTTTTGTTGTACTTTTCATCGACTTTAGCCATATATCTAGCTTTAGAAAAATACAAGAATATCGTCAATGAACAGATTAGCAATAAAAACTTTGATTATTTATATAACTTGCATCCACGTCTAAGTCAGACAGTTGCAGAAATAATTAAAGAAATTGATAAAAATGTTACTCAAGTTTATGGCTATGAACGTTTACATTTTGATTTGATGGCAGCGGCCTTTTTAGGCCCATTTAAAATTTTTCAAACAGATATTGTCCATATCTGTTTAGATTTTGCTGGTGGATATTATACAAACAGTTTTATCGAACGTCTTTTTAAAAAATTTTTGAATTTTGAAATTCAAGTTGACGATTATATTGGACCAGAAACCGACCTATATGTAACTGATCAATATAATAAAAAACATGATGAGATCCCTCAAATTGTTTGGTTAAGAACACCAACTCTATATGACTGGCTACACTTGACACGTAAGATTGAAGAAGTGAAACGTAATCGCTTACAAAAAGCTTAAAAAAAAGCTTCACCCCTACCATGAGTTAGATAGAGGTGAAGCTTTTATAGTTTTTATTTTTTTTAAATTGCTTTTTCCGTCAAAGTCATCGCATTCAAAGCAACTATTATCGTTGACAAAGCCATAATAATAGCACCAACAGCTGGATCTAAAACTATCCCAATTGGAGCTAAGATCCCAGCAGCTAATGGTAAAGCGGCCAAGTTATAACCGGCTCCCCACCAAAGGTTTTGAATCATTTTGCGATTAGTCAATTTAGCCAGTGTCAAGAAACTTAAGATATCATGCGGATCTGATTTGACTAGGATTACGTCAGCGGAGTCGATAGCGACATCAGTTCCAGCACCAATCGCGACTCCTAAATCAGCCGCTGCCAAACTTGGAGCATCATTAACACCATCCCCGACCATCATGACATGCTTGCCATCGTGCTGATATTTTTCAATGATCTGCTGTTTATCAGCTGGCAATAAGCCAGCATGATAATCAGTGATTCCCAGCTGATCAGCAGCATACTTGGCAGCGGCCTGATTGTCGCCGGTCAGCATTACTGGTGTAATTCCTTGTTTCTTAAGTTTAACAACCAGCTCTCTCGCACCGGTTTTCAATTGATCACCGGCAGCCATCATACCAAGAATCTGCTCCTGATCATCCAGCAAGAAACTGATCGTATTACCACGGCTTGACCACGTTTCAACTTGCTGCTGGTCGAATTTAAGCTGCTTTTTCGTCAAATAGCCAAGATTAGCGATCAGGTACTGCTTGCCATTGATTTGGCCACTCAAACCAATACCTGGCAACGTCTTGACCTGTTGCGCAGTCGGCAATTGGAGCTGTTGTGTTTTAGCAGCGCTCAGGATCGCTTGAGCTAAGGGATGTGATGAGTTTGCTTCCAAAGCAGCTAAATTTCCCAGGAGTTGTTCTTTTGGATATCCATTAGCTGGCACCAGCGCATTTAACTTAAACTTTCCAGCCGTCAGCGTGCCCGTCTTATCGAAGAAAATGTGGCTTAACGACTTAGTTGCTTCAAGCGCCTGACGATTACGCAACAGCAAACCTTTTTTAGCACCGATCGAAGTTGAACGAGCTACTACCAATGGAATTGCAACGCCTAAAGCATGCGGGCAGGCGATCACTAACACAGTGACCATCCGACTTAAAGCTGTTGCTAATCCTTGTGGCAGCCAAGCGAAAAAAGCGATCAAGCCAACTATCACGGCCGCATAAAATAGGTACCCGGCAACGGTATCGGCACGCGTCTCCGCTTTAGATTTAGCCTGCTGAGCTTGCTGAACCATTTCCATGACCTGTGATAAGTAGCCGTTTTGACCGATTTTGGTGATTTTGACCGTCAGTGTACCATTTTCATTGATCGAGCCACCGATCACTTGGTCGTTGACCTTTTTAGTCACGGCTGCTGCTTCACCGGTGACTAAAGCCTCATTGACAGTTGATGAACCAGCCATGACAATCCCATCAGTCGGCAGACTTTCGCCGGCACGGACCTGAACCCGCTGACCCTCCTGCAGCTCAGCCAACTTGACATCGGTCGTTTGCCCATTTTTATTGATCAAATGTGCTGTACTTGGCAACAAAGCCGCAATTTTATCTAAAGCATTGCCAGCTCCCATGACAGCATTCATTTCGATCCAATGACCCAGCAGCATAATCAAAATCAACGTCGCTAGTTCAAACGAAAAATCCATAACTGACGTTTGGGGATGGCCAAAATTATTAATCAGAATCGCATAAAGGCTATAAAAGAAGGACACGGAAATTCCTAAAGTGATCAGCGTCATCATAGCCGGTTTTTTGTCTTTGACTTCAGCAACTGACCCCTTTAAAAATGGCGCTCCCCCATAGAAATACAGCAAAGCATCAAAAAGCAAGATCACCAATCCTTTGCTGGCACCGCCTTCCCAAGAAATAAGCGGACGATCAAGTCCCATCACCGGTGCCAGCAACAAGACCGGCAAAGCTAAAATCAACGAGATCCAAAATTTTTGCTTAAGATTCCCCATGTGCATCATCTGACCACCGTGCATCATCATGTCATGATCCATGTTCATTGAGCCATGTTTCATCGACATTCCGTGATCCATGTTCATTGAGCCATGCTCCATTGGCATCTCGTGATCCATGTTCATTGAGCCATGCTCCATTGGCATCTCGTGATCCATGTTCATTGAGCCATGTTCCATTGGCATCTCGTGATCCATGTTGTTCATTGACCCATGTTTCATCGACATTTCGTGATCCTTGTTCATTGAGCCATGCTGTTGATTATTCACTGTTGTTTTTTTCTTCATTGCTCTTCCTCCCCAAAAAAGTTTTCTGATTTAAGCTCCACTTTAAGTTTACATTTGTAAACGATAAAAAGCAAGTTTTACCTTGTACCGATGTCAAGCTACTATTACTTTCAGCTTAACATCGCTGATTTTTCAATTTGCTTCTAAAGACTCACAACTATTCGTCACTAAAGTACATATTTTTCTACCCGACAACTTTAACAGACTTTCTAAATGATACTAATTTGTTGTATACTCAGAATGTCCAATGTGAATGGAGGAAATACCGTGTCTTTTTATCAACGCTTGCAGTCGCAATATGCCAATCTGTATTTGACATGCTTGGCTGCTTTTGTTTTTCTAATGATGATTGATTTAAGTTATGCTGTACCCTTTATTTTCCCAATGTATACAATTTATCTAGCAGTTAAATTAGTGGCATTTTTCATTCTAATAGTTTTCCTGCTGCGAAATGATCTAACCCAGAGAATACGCTTAGCTGTCATCATTAGTTTATTATGTTTTTACTTTTTTAGTAAACGTTCTGGTGATTCAGACTTTTTTTATTACGCAATCTTTGCTGTCACCGCATGGAAAATTGATTTTCAAAAAATAATTTGGACTTTCTTTTGGATTGGATTACCAACTGCCAGTTTGATAATTTTAGCTAGCTTACTTAAGGTGATTCCGACTCAAGTTATGGATGGCAGACCTGGTTTTCAAGTTCTAAGATTTTCACTAGGTTTTTTGACACCAACCGATTTGGCCGCCCGAGTTTTTTATTTGCTTTTAGCTTATTATACTTGGCACAAATTTCAAATATCAATTCCAGGAAAAATTATCAGCATTATTTTGGTTGCCCTGACCTTTTTACTGACCAATTCGCGGTTAGATTTGGTGATGATGCTTTTGTTATTGGCAATTGTCCTTTTCCCAACGCCAGTCAAAAAAAGTCTGCGCCAGCTAGGCTCATATTTTCTAAGTTGGCTGGTTGCTTTTTATTTAATTATTTTTCTGGCACTGACGGTGTCCTTTGACCCGCAAATAAAATTTTTTAAAATTCTCAACGATTGTCTTTCCAAACGCCTATCTCTAGGTCAAAGGGGATTATTTAATCATGGAATCACTTTGTTTGGTCAGCATGTAGTTGAACACAGCAATGGAAATTTATCTTTTGCGATCCAAAAAGATTATTTTTATATTGACTCTTCATATATCCGGTTACTGGTTATCTCTGGCCTGATCACCACCATGATCGTCTGCTCAGCAATTTTTTACTTAATTTATTTATTTTCTAAAAAGCAGACTTTTTCACTCTTAATTGCATTATTGTTAGTGATCATCAGTTCCGCAATTGATCAACATCTATTGCAGTTGTCTTATAACTTCATTTTATTGGCTGTTTTCGCCGATCTTTCTGCTGGCCGAGATGAATTTGATTATTCTTAAAAAATAAAATTTGCTAAGGCACTTCAAAAAAGGGTTGGAAAAAATCGAATTTTTCCAACCCCTTTTTTTTTATTAACTTAGCGTAAGCGAAAGAAATCATAACCAAACGCCACTAAAATAGCGACTGCTGGTAAAGCAACTATTAGTTTGTCAAAATTTGACGCTAAAAAATTGCTCTTTTTATTTGAATTAGCAGAATTAGCTGATGTGACTGCAGCCTTTGTTTTAGCTTGTTGTGAATGATTAACGTCTGATTTGGCTGCTTGCTGTTTTGTGCTTTGAGCGGATGAAGATGTTTCAGCCGCCGTTTTCAGCACTCGATCAACTGGTATTTGGGTTTTAGCTGACGAGCTGGCTGCTGATGAAGTTTTAGCATTCGTTATCGGCTGTGAAAGCTTCGTCAATAATTCATGACTAGCTGCTAGTTGTTGTTGCAATTGCTGATACTTTTTTTGTGCAGCTAAATAGTTTTGTTGCGCCTGATTTGCTTGTTGCTGAGCAACAGCTAACTTTTGCTGTAATAATTCAAGCTCCAGCCTGATTTGAAAAATTTTTTGCTGGTTAGCCTGATACGTCGCCTGATAAGCTTTAATAGCCGTTTGCAAAGTTTTGATTTGCTGTTTAGTCTGCGAAACTTGGGTCAAAATTTCATTCAACGCTGCTGTTTTGCTTTTAAGTTCAGTTTGCGCTTGTTGTAACGCTTGATTTTTTTGTTCAGCAGTCGTCTGCAAAGTGCCCAACTTGGTTTGATCCGTACTTAACTGCGTTTGCGCTGCCGTTATCTTAGCTTGATCTAATGAATTTGCCTGCTGTAATTGATCCAAAGCTGACTGATCAGCAGCAACTAAAGCTTGTTGCTTGGTAAGTGCCTGTTCAGCTGACGTTTGTTGATTTTGCGCCGCTGTTAGTTGGCTTTGCGCCTGTTTTTGGGAACTTTGGGCAGTTGCCGCTTGCGTCTGCTGCTTTACAAGTATTGCCTGTTGCTGAGAAATTGCTGTTTGGGCCTGATCGATTTGGCCTAAAAGTTTTAACTGAGCCTGATCAAGCTGCTTTAGCTGGTTTTGAAGATTTGCAACTTGTGCAGTCAAATTATTGACCACAGCTTTAGCCTGCTGCCAAAGCGAATCAGTCTTATTTTGTTGCTGTTTGGCTAGTTGAGCTTGCTGCTCCAAACTCAGCGCTGTTTGGCTAGCAACGTTTTTCAGCGTCAAATCAGTTGCTGCAACCTGATTATCAGTCTGAATTAAAGTCAACACCAAGATTGGCGTCAAGAATAAGGCTGCCCTCAATGTATTTTTCATAACTGGCCCTTTCTAAAAAAGATAAATAATGTAATATATTTATTATATATCAATCAAGCTGATTTGATAATCGGCTGGATAAAAAAAGATGAAAAATGTTTTCCAGACATTTTTCATCAACCAAGTAAACTAATTATTTTTCTAGCTGTTTCAACAATTGACTAATGGCTTGTTTTTGATAAACAATGGCCGCTTGCTGCGCTAATTTTTGGCTCAACTGCTGACGTTGACTAGCCGACATAGTTGGATTCTTCTGCACAGCTTTTGCCAAACCCGCTTTGACCTGAGCAGTGGCATACTGTTGGGCTCCTTGCTTTAACTGAGCTTGTTTCTGTTTCAACAAGGTCTGCAGTTGTTTAGCCTGTTTAGTACTCAATACCAGCCAATTTTGACTAAGCTTAAAAGTATATTGACGTTTAACCAACTGATTTCCGTTATTAGCGATTCCAAACCAGAATCGATCCCAGCTATTTTTATACCGCCAGCGAGTCGTTTTGATCTGTAAACTTGACTTGGCAGCATTATGCTTGACCTTTACCTGATTTTTTTCTGGATCAGCACTGGTGTTGCGCAGCTTTTTTTGCTGTTTAGTCTTATATAAGTAGATTTTTTCTTTTTGCTGCGTGCCCAACGGCTGATAAAGCAAGATCGACATTTGCTGTGAGCTGACACTAGAGACCAAGCTTTCCTGCTGAGTCTGAGTGACTTGCTGCATGCCAAAATGATCATGGTCATTTTTAACGATCAGCGTAATCGTGATTATCAACAGAATTCCCAGCACAACGCTAATCGTGATCCGCCGCCCAAAAGGCTTGATGGCAGTCATACTGATAAAAAGCAATAATGCCAGGATGATCAAAGCTCCAATAATCATTTGGCTTCAGCCTCCTTTGCGTGCGTTTTAACTTTAATTGAACGCGGTACCCGATCGCTGACAAAAAAGGCGATCAAAAAGCCAAGCAAAGAAAAGATGACTGTCACCCAAAAAGCTGCATGATAGCCGTTGACCACGGCATCCAAAACCCGATTTTTATAAAGCAGCGGCTGCTGTTTCAATAAGCTGTGAGCCGGCGTTTGCTGTTTAGTAACATTGGTCAAAATACTGATCATGATCGCGGTTCCCATCGAAGAAGCAACCTGACGAATCGTATTGTTGACAGCTGTTCCATCACTCATCAACCGCAACGGCAAAGCATTCATCCCTGAAGTTGTCACCGGCATCATTGTCATCGCAATGCCAAACATCCGCAAAGCATATAAGACAATGACATACAGATGCGGCGTTGTTTTCGTAATGAAAGCAAACGGTACTGTTCCAATCGTCAACAAAAACAAACCAGTAACCGCCAACCTTTTCGCTCCAATTCGGTCAAAAATCTGGCCGGTGATCGGGCTCATGATTCCCATCATTAAAGCTCCGGGTAAGAGCGTTAAGCCAGAGTGGAAAGCTGATTCACCCCGGACTGTCTGCAAATACAGTGGAACGACCATTTCCGTGCCAACCATTGCAATCATGGCAACCGAACTCAATAACGTCGCAATCGAAAATTCGGGATTTTTCAAGACGCGCAGCTCTAAAAATGGTTTTTCCAAATTCAGTTGGCGCTTGCCAAAAAGCATGATGAAAATCACACCGATAACGATCGTCGTCCAAACTAGACCGCTGCCCCAACCCTTGTCGCCAACTTCCGAAAAGCCGTACAACAAACTGCCAAAACCGATTGTTGACCATAAAGCCGATAGCCAGTCTAATTTTTCACTGCGAGCCGGTAGTAAGGTGCGCATCAGCCAGATTCCACCTAAAATGACAACCGCAACGATCGGCAAGATCATCCCAAATAAAGTCTGCCAACGATAATTGTCGATCACCCAGCCGGAAAGCGTCGGACCAATTGCCGGTGCTAAGCCGATTACCAAGCCAGCTAAGCCCATCGCAGCGCCGCGACGATTAGCCGGGAAAATGGTCAGCATTAAAGTCTGGAGCAACGGCATAGTTACGCCAACTCCTAAAGCCTGGATCAGGCGTCCTGTTAGCAAGGTCGCAAAATTTTGTGCCAGATAGCAGGTCAAAGTCCCAATAAAAAATGCTATCATGGCGGTCAAATACAATACTTTCGAATTAAAGCGTCCCATTAACCAAGAACTGATCGGGATCATAATTCCATTGACCATCAAAAAACCAGTCGTCAGCCACTGAACAGTTGAAGCATTGATATCAAAGTATTTCATTAAGGTTGGAAAGGCGGTCGCTAAAATCGTTTGATTCAAGACCGTACAAAAAGTACCAACTAACAGCAGAACAACCAAAAGTGTTCGATTATAAGGCTTGCCGTTGGCATCAAGTGATTTCGCCAAAACTTGATCCTCCTTGTTTACATTTCAAAAATTTAAGTCTGACGATAAATATAGTCCCTTTTGATTTCTTTGTCAACTTACTTGACAAAGTTGTTAAAGAATATACAATTAGAGTGAGAATTTAAAACAACTAAAGGATGAAAAAATTGACACATAATCTTTTAACTGATCCAGAATTTGTCGAGCGGATCAAGGAAATTATGCGACAGGATAATTTCTTGCTGGGCATTGGCGATATTGCGCGGGCAACCGGAGTTTCTCAACGTAAATTGCGTTATTGGGAACAGCGCGGCTATATTAAGGCTGCCAAGTGTGCTGATAACCATCAACATCGTAAGTATTCCTATTATACAATGGCACGCATCAGCTTGATCAAATCTTACTTAGACTCTGGCTTCACTTTGAAAGCTGCTGTCGAAAAAACTCAGGCCCATGATCAGGCGGCAGCGGCAATCCATAAATTGTTCAAGGAACGCATTTCAGGGGTCAGACGTTTAACAGATGGCTATGAATTTGATCTCGGCGCTTTAAAAGAACAACCAGATACACACGTCGTCGCCATCATCAAACAGGCACAACCAACTTGTCTGTTACTAAAAAAGGATCACCACTAGCTAACTGCTAGGGCGATCCTTTTTTAATTTTCTAATTAAAAGGCTTATTATTCTTCAACGGCAGCTTTAGCCACCAAAGCAAACGTATCACGGGCAATCATTAATTCCTCATTCGTCGGAATTGCCAGCAAATGCGTTTTGCTCCCAGCGGTCGAAAAATCAAACGGCAGCTGATGATTCTGATTATAACGTGGCTGAAAGCTGACCCCTAGGCATTCCAGCTTGCGGCAGATCATATCACGAATCAGGCAGTCATTTTCACCAATTCCGCCAGTAAAAACGATCGCATCCGCGCCGCCTAATTCCAGCCAGTAAGCACCAATGTAATCACAGATTCGCTTGACAAACATCTTGACCGCCAACGCCGCCTGTTGATTAGTTGATAACTGCCGCTGAACTTCACGCATATCACGGCTGATCTCTGAAACTCCTAAAATTCCAGAGTGATGATTTAAAATTTCTATGCACTCGTCAGCATCTTTGAACGCCCCATGATCCAGTAAAAAAGCCAAAGCCGAAGGATCAATGTCACCGCTGCGCGTACTCATCATTAAACCAGAAACCGGTGAAAAACCCATCGAGGTGTCAAGGCTGCGGCCATTTTTGATTGCTGCGGCTGAAGCTCCCGAACCTAAATGCAACGTGATCAGTTTCAAGTCAGTCACCGGTCGCTGCAGCATTTTAGCTGCTTGCTGAGCAACATAGCGATGGCTGGTCCCATGAGCACCGTATTTACGGACTTTATATTTGCGATAATATTTCAATGGGAGCGCATATAAATAATTTTCTGGCGGCAGACTAGTATGGAAAGATGTGTCGAAAACGGCCACTTGACGACAGTTTGGAAATAATTTGCCAGCTTCGCGAATTCCGGCAATGTTAGCCGGATTATGCAATGGAGCCAGTTCGATCAAATCTTGCAGCTTATCCATCATTGCAGGCGTAACTTCAGTTGATTTGGTAAACACTTCTCCACCAGCCACGATTCGATGGCCAATCCCACTGATTTCCTGACTATTTTTAAGCACGCCATGTTTGATCAAAAGCTGTAACGTCAAAGCAATTGGATGAAGCTCCTCAGAAAAATGATCAATAAACACTTCTTTCTGGTCGGCTAGTGTCAACGTTGCCTTACATTTTTGCCGATCGGAGTAATCGATCAAAACTTTGGCTAGGCACTTCTCTGCTGGCATTTCAAACAAGCTGATTTTCATCGACGAACTGCCAGAATTGACCGATAGTATTTTTTTCATTAACCATTCTTCTTTCTTCTATTGTGATATATTTCACGTTATATGTTAACATACTCAAAATTGTTGTCAATTGCTTTTTAGCTTTTTTCGACGGTTCCTATTATGTAAGCGATTTCTTGAGAAAAATAAATAAATTTGCTTTATAATTTAATAATAAAACGATTATGGATTAAGTGTTGCAATTCACAATCTTTTAGTTTATTATTTGTCTTAGTTACATTAAGTGACTAATTTCACAATAAAAATTATAAATTTTTTTAAGGAGGATTTAAATGACAGTCACCAAAAAAGTTAAACCGACGCTTTCTCCTGAAGAAAAAGCCGCCCAATATCAGCAAGCTGAAATTTATACTAACGGATTAGTCGAAAAAGCCGTTGTCGCTGAGAAAAAGTATGCCAGCTTTTCACAAAACCAAGTCGATCAGATCGTTGGGGCAATGGCCCAAGCTGCTTCGCAAGCCGCACTTGAATTGGCAAAGGCAGCGATTGCAGAAACGCAACGAGGAATTCTTGAAGATAAAGTTATTAAAAATCAATTTGCTGCGGAAAATGTCTATAACACCATCAAACATGATCGCACAGTTGGAATCATCAATAATGACCAAGTTGCTGGCAAAATTGAAATTGCTGCTCCGCTAGGTGTTTTGGCCGGGATCGTGCCAACAACTAATCCGACATCGACAGCAATTTTTAAATCACTGCTAGCTTTGAAAACTCGGAATGCTATTATCTTTGCCTTTCATCCCCAAGCTCAAAAATGTTCCGTCCAAGCAGCCAAGATCGTTTATCAGGCGGCCTTAAAAGCTGGAGCTCCCCAAAATATTATCCAGTGGATCGCAAAGCCCAGTCTCGATAATACGACCGCTTTGATCCGCAATCCAAAAATTGCTTCAATTCTGGCAACTGGCGGCCCGGGGATGGTCAATGCGGCTTTGAAATCGGGGAATCCTTCGATGGGGGTTGGTGCTGGCAATGGTGCAGTTTATGTTGATCATACCGTTGATTTGGACCGAGCAGTTGAAGATCTGTTGCTCTCTAAACGCTTTGATAACGGAATGATTTGCGCCACGGAAAACTCAGTTGTCGTCGAAGCGGCGGTCTATGATGCTTGGCTGGAAAAAGTTCTGGCCAAGGGTGCTTATCTGCTGCCACCAAAGGATTACCAAAAATTAGCTGATTTTGTTTTCAACGACCGTCATGGAGTTAATGGTCCAGTTGCTGGCAAATCGGCTAAGTGGATCGCCGAACAAGCTGGAATCGACCTGCCAGCTGATAAGGATGTCATAATTTTTGAATTGGATCCGAAAAATATTGGTGAAAAGCTTTCTTCGGAAAAGCTTTCACCACTGCTGTCGGTCTACAAAGCTCAAGATCGTCAAGCTGCAATCAAAATTGTGGCTGCCTTGTTGAATTATCAAGGTGCCGGTCATAATGCTGCGATTCAAATTGGCTCGCAGGACGATCCTTTCATTAATGAATTTGCTGATCAAACTCAAGCTGCCCGAATCTTGATCAACCAGCCGGATTCAATCGGTGCAATCGGTGATATTTACACCGCAGCTTTGCGGCCAAGTCTAACCTTAGGAACTGGTTCATGGGGGAAAAATTCATTGTCACATAATTTATCGACTCGCGATCTGTTAAATATCAAAACCGTTGCTAAACGCCGTAGCCGGCCACAGTGGATTCGGTTGCCTAAAGAAATTTTTTATGAAAAGCATGCCCTATCTTACCTGCAAGATGTTCACGAAAATATTAATCGAGCTTTGATCATTACTGATGCAGATCTTTCCAATCAAGGCTTGATCGAAGAAGTTAATGCGCAGTTGGCCTTGCGTGATCGGCCAGTCAAAATTTCAATTTTTGATAAAGTAACTGCGGATACTAATATCAGCCAAACATTGGCACTAGCTCAAGTCATTGCTCAATTTAATCCAGATACGATCATTGCTTTAGGTGGTGGAACAGTCATCAATGCTGCTAAATTAGCACGTTTTACTTACGAATACTCTCTCGATCAAAAAGCTGGTTTCTTGGAAGATTATCAGGCAAATCGCAATTTGTTCATGAGTATCGAACAAAAATTGATGGATATCAGCGAACGGGTCGTCAAATTTAATCATCATTTGACCAGCCAATTGATTGCCATTCCAACGACTTCTGGAAGTGGCTCAGAAGTAACGCCATTTGCGATTGTCACTGATAATCAGACTAAAATCAAATATCCATTAGCTGATTATGCTTTGACACCAGAAACAGCGATCATTGATCCTGAATTGACCAAACATTTGCCAAAAGCAGTCGTTGCGACTGGTGGAATGGATACTTTATCGCATGCGTTGGAAGCCTATGTTTCGGTCATGAGTTCTGACTTTACTCGTCCATGGTCGCTAGAAGCAATCAAGTTAGTTTTCCAAAATTTGGTGGCTGCTTATAATTATGATCCCGCTCATCCGACATTTGAAGGCGAAGCTGCTCGTAAAAAAATGCATTATGCAGCTACTTTAGCTGGGATGGCATTTGCCAACAGTTTTTTAGGACTAACCCATTCTCTAGCTCATAAAACCAGCGGCGAATTTGGCTTGCCAAGTGGCTTAGCTGTGGCCTGTGCTATGATTCCAGTCATTCGTTTTAATGCTGTCACCGGTAAGGTCAAGCGGACTCCATTTCCACGCTATGCAGTCTACCGAGCTCAAAAAGACTATGCTGAGATTGCTAGTTTCATCGGTTTAAAAGGTCAGAATGATGCCGAATTAGTTGAACAGCTTTGCCAACAAATCGAAAAATTGATGACAGCGGTCAAAATTACGCCGCGTTTATCAGCAAATCATGTTACTAAACAGCGCTTTGAAGGTGCCTTAAAAACCTTAGTTGAGATGGTCTATACTGATCGTTGCACAACGACTAACCCGCGTCAGGCCAGCTTGGCAGAAATTGAGCAGCTGTTACGCGATCAATTCTAATTTTTGCACGATAAATAATTAAAAATAAATTTCCATAATAAAAAGACACACGAAATTTCTAACGTGTGTCTTTTGTGTTACTGGCAGCTAATCGAACTTAACGAGTCAAACTGTTAGTAATCCGACTTTCAAATCTTTCCCGCAACTGGGTTCGATCAAGTGCTTTGATTACTATAAATAATAATGGTGTTTGAATCGCAAAATCGATGATATTACGACCTAAACGACTCCAAAATAGAACTTTCCAAGCAACTTGATACGTCAAATGAATCAACCAGGAATCAATCAGTAAACTAATGGGAATTAAAATCAATAAGTTAGTAATAATAACGGACCAAATGCTTGGCTGCTTCTTATGCAAAAAAATTCCATAAACTATTCCGCCTAAAAAAGCCGTTAATAGAAATGGAAAAGCAAATGTTCCACCACCCAGCAAAGTCCCAATGAAATCCGAAGCCATTTCTAATCCTCCGGCTAACCACGGACCTAAAAAATATCCCATCAAAGCTGTACTGATGAAACCCAAATTAAAATCAACGTAAGCTGGACCAAATGCTAATTTGTAAAAAACAACATCAATTGCTAACAGTAACGCTGCTAAAGTTAATGCTTCAACCCTCAGCCGTGGACTTTTCCAACTAAAAAAATTATTTTTTTCGCTGCTCATTCTCTCTTTCCTCTGCATCTGACTGCCAACTCAACAACTATTTATTTTTCTTCAAACCACTCCCTAATCAGCAAAAGGCATTTTTTAGTTTTTTTTAGGATGTCTGACGTTAGATTTTAAAAAATGCCTGTGCCTTTTAGGTATAATTTACCTTTATTTGTCTAAAATAAAAGTAAATTATACTTTTATTAAATCTATTTTACCTTGATCCAAGCAATAATGCAAGTCAAACTTGCAAACGATACAAACGAGCTGGACGTCCCGGACCCTGTTTAGCTGCTACCCCAACTTCTTGAAACAGCCAAGCATGAGTTTTACGAAAATTTGAATTATCAATTTGATCCGCTTTGATTTTTAAAAATGCTGCATAAACAACTCGGGCCGTTTTCAAAGTAAAACTCTTGCCCAAAACCAACAGAATGTTTGGCTGATAATCGAGTTTATTTTTGATCCGCAAACAAGCAATCTTTAGCAACCATTCATGATCAAACGCTAAAGAATGCTCGTGCCGAGCAGTTTGATAAAACTCAAGTTCACTCTGCCGTTTGGGCAAAACAAATGCAGCTGGTTCTCCGGTAAAAGTGTAATTATGTTGCTGATCATGACCTAAAGCAAACCACTGAGCATCGACTGCTCCATAGCCAGCATTTAACTTTGGCATATCAGGCAAAAAAGTCATATACGCTAAAGATATCTCACGTTTAGCAGTTGGTGAACGCAACGGATTAGTAAAAGTTTCCAACTGTTCAGTATGAAAACGTGACAATTTCAAACCAATCTTCTCCTGAACTAAACGTAAAGCTGCCTGATCTGCACCCTCGTGAACGCGCATGACAGTTTCGGGCAATGCCCAATAATTTTGAAACGGCGGGTCTGCCCGCTTGATCAATAATAAATTGACTTTTTGCGCACGCAGATCAAAACTCCAAATAATATTGGTTATTGTAACTTTCGGCTCGACAACAACTTCAACCACTTAGACCACCCATTTCCATTATTTGCTGCTTAAATTATACCGCAAAATATAGAAGGAATAAATTATAACAAAAATGAATGTTCATTTTTATTCATTTCCTCGATTCGATTTAATCGCTGATCAATATTAGGAATTTTGCTTGAAATATCTCGCATCAATAAATTTATTAATAGCAACGGTGTACTATAGACATCGAAAACTGAAGAAATTGTAATTGGACTAATTAAAGCAACCTTTGAATATTTAACTATTGGCGACAAGCGACTATCTGTAATTGAAATAATCTTGAAGCCCTTATTATTTAAATCTTGCATTTTTTTCAAAAGAGAGCTTGAATAACGTGGAAAAAACGTCGTAAATATCAAACTTTTTTTAGGATCTTCTAAATCAACATTCTCCCAAGCTGGAGTACCATAATCCAGCTTGTAAACGTTGGGTCTTAACCGACTAAAAATATAATACATGTAAGGTAACAGCGTTTCAGACATCCGGTTTGACATTAAAAAAATTTTATCTGATTTTGCTAAGATCTCAACAACATTTTTATATTCTGCAGTTTGAGTTATCTCTTGAAGTTCCTTTAAGTTGTTGATTTCCTGATTTAAAATATTAAGGTTTTTATCATTTTCATCTTCATTATTAATAATTAAATGTCGTTTTTTAATTGTCATTTCTGAACTAATAATTTTTTGTAAATAACGTAAAAAATCATTATAGCCATTATAGCCCATTTTCGTGCAGAATCTTGAAACGCTTCCTTGACTCACACCTATTTTATTGCTTAAATTATCAGCCGTCATAAAAACTATCAAATTATATTTTTTTTCGATGTACCTGGCAATTTTCTGATTGACTTCTGAGGTTTGATCTACTGCTAACAAACGATCATCCAAATCCTTTTTATCCCTGATTTCCTTAACTTTCAAATGAATCATCTCTTTTCAAACAAAATATTGCTACTTGTCCATTCAATTCTTTATTGTCCACTTTGAATTGGAGCTTTTGATGGTCAGAATTTTGAATTATTAGACAATCCTTTTCTCTTAGCTGAAATTCATTATCGTTAAGAGACACTTTAGAATTCCCCTTTAAAGCAAAAACTCCGACTATCTCAACATCAAATTTAAACTTTGCTGGTAAGCTGATTAATTTCATCTGTGCTTGCCACTCAGGACGATAGATTAAATTGATATCCTCCGATACACCCAATGATTGAACCTGATCGCTCCCTGCAAAAAAATACGGTTGATTCTTTTTTATTTTAAAACTTCGTAAATTATTTATCAAAGTAATCTCATCTTTAGTTGGAATTAAAATTCTTTTAAAACCGTTTAAATTCGAAAAAGTGCTTTTTTCAATCTCAATCGTTGCGTAGGAGAAACGAAAAGCAAAATTTCTTTGCTGGTAATCTCCATCCTCAGGATAAAGATAAACTTCCGTTGTCTCCCCACCTAGCCATGATTGTCTAACATATGAATTATGTTTCCTTAAAATAATTTTTGTCATTAATATTCCTCACCTGTTCATTAAATAAAAAGAGGATAAACTATGGTCTAGCATAATCCATCCTCTATAATTAGGCTTAAATTTTTACGCTTGATAAACCAATTTTCCATTTTTAATAACTTTAGAAACAATATTATTTCCAGTATTGTACAATAGGTAACGAAAATCGGAATAGTTTAAAAAGACAATATCGCCAATCTTTCCAGGCTCCAAACTGCCCTTTTCATCAGCAATATCTAACGCAGCTGCCCCATTCAAGGTTAAGGCAGTTAATATCTCATTCATCGTCATTTTCATTGAAAAGCTTGATAATGCAACTATCAGCGGAATTGAACAAGTAAAGGAGCTACCAGGATTATAATCTGAGGCAAGTGCGACCCCACAGCCCTTATCAATTAGCTCGCGCGCGGGAGCAAAGTTTTCTTTTAAACAAAAAGCAGTACAAGGCAACAGCGTCGCAACTGTATTCTTTTTCCGGCTAAGTTCATCAATTTCAGCTAAGGAAATTTTTATTAAATGGTCTGCCGAAACTGCATCTAATTCCGAAGCCAATTTAACTCCATTTAAATTGGCAATTTCGTCTGCGTGCATTTTAATTTTGAATCCAAGTTTTTTGGCTGATTTTAGCAGTTTACTAGAGCTTTCTAAATCAAAAACTCCCTGATCACAAAAAACATCGACAAATTCAGCTAGCTCTTCTTCCTTGATCACCGGTAAAACTTCTTTTATTATAAATTCGATATATTCATCAGTTTTGTTTTCAAATTCACGTGGAATAGCATGAGCTCCTAGATAGGTGACTGAAATATCCACCGGTTGAATAACATTCAATTCTCTAAAAGCTCGTAATTGTTTAAGTTCAGCTTCCTTATCCAATCCATATCCGCTTTTGCCTTCCACAGTAGTTATTCCTTGATGCAACATTTCCTGCAATCGATTTGAACCTAGTTTTTTTAACTTGGCTGAAGATACCTTACGCGTTGCATCAACTGTTGCCTGGATTCCGCCACCTTTTTCCATTATCTCCATATATGTTGATCCAGCAACTCTCTCACAAAATTCATCGAGTCGATATCCTGCAAAAAGGAAATGGGTATGCGAATCGACAAATCCAGGAACAAGTGTTGATCCAGTTGCGTCTATGATCTTATCAAAGGTTGAGATATTTCTACTCTTAACTTTTTCTATCACTTCATCTGTTTTGCCAATATATTTTATTAGTCCATTCTCAAGGAAAATCGCACCATCATTAATAATTTTTATTTGATTCATTTCCTTGCCATGCTTGATAGAATTCCCAATTGGAGTTGCAATTTGGCTCGCATGTAGAATTAATAAATTTTCCATTATTTATCACGCTTTCGGAAAAGTTTTTTCAACTGATTTGTTAATCAAATCTTTTTCTGCTAAATACGGCTCAGTAATATGAGCCTCACCTTTGAATTTATTGTTAAATTCTTGAGTTGTTTCCATTGCATTTTTATTTCTTGCCCAATTTCTTCGTGCTACTCCACCCATAACATCCCAGAGAATTGCTTTTTTAATAATTTCATCAACACGCTCACTTCCATCAAGCACTAAACCAAATCCACCATTAATGGCACGTCCGATTCCTACCCCGCCACCATTATGCAGTGTTACTAAACTCATTCCGCGAGCTGCATTGCCAGCAAAACATTGAACAGCCATGTCAGCCATAACATTGCTTCCATCATGAATGTTTGAAGTTTCTCTAAAAGGAGAATCTGTTCCACTAACATCATGATGATCACGGCCAATCATAACCGGACCAATTTCACCTTTTCTCACTAGTTCATTAAATTTAAGCGCTATTCTAATTCGGCCTTCAGCATCTTGATAAAGAATGCGAGCTTGTGTCCCAACCACTAATTTATTTTTTTCTGCATCGCGTATCCATTTGTAATTATCCAAGTCCTGATAGCGACGATATTTATCTATACAATCCATTGCAGCCTGATCAGTTTTTTGTAAATCTTCTTTCTTTCCAGACAGACAAACCCAACGAAATGGTCCATATCCATAATCAAACAAATTTGGTCCCATTATATCTTCAACGTATGATGGAAGAATAAAACCATCTTTATCGTCAATACCATTTTTTGATACTTCCTTAACACCTGAATCATAAACAGCTTTTAAGAAAGAGTTCCCATAATCAAAGAAATAAGTTCCTTTTTTATGAAGCTCTTCAACCAATTCAAAATGTTTGTGTAAAGTTTTATCGACTAATTTATGAAACTTCTCTCGATCATCTTTTAACATTTTTGTACGTTCTTCAAAAGTTATACCTTGTGGGCAATATCCTCCTTCATAGACGGCGTGGCAAGATGTCTGATCAGATAACAAATCAACATGAATGTCATGATCGATAACATATTTCAATAAATCTACTATATTTCCATGATAAGCAACTGATAAAGCTTTTTTGTTTTTTAAAGCATCTTCAACCTTTTTGAATATCTTATTCAAATCATCTGAATAAACGTCCACCCAGCCTTGATCCAAGCGTGTTTTTACTCTAGAGAGATCTACTTCGGCAATTAC
Organism: Liquorilactobacillus sicerae; assembly: GCF_029916425.1. GTDB lineage: Bacteria > Bacillota > Bacilli > Lactobacillales > Lactobacillaceae > Liquorilactobacillus > Liquorilactobacillus sicerae. Next base: position 56,313 of record NZ_JAHAVQ010000003.1, read on the forward strand.
TGAAACAGAATTTGCAATTTTTGCAGCCTTAGGTTGTGCTCCGCTCATTCCGCCTAAACCTGAACTAATAAATAATTTCCCTTTTAAATCATCTTTTAAAGGAATTCCCAGTTTTTGACGCCCAGCATTTAATAAAGTATTATAAGTCCCATGTACAATTCCTTGCGGACCGATATACATCCAACCGCCAGCCGTCATTTGACCATAGTTGGCAACTCCCATTTCCTCAGCAACTTCCCAATCTTTTAAATTATCAAATTCGCCAACCATTAAACCATTTGTAATAATAACTCTTGGGGCGGTTGATTCAGATGGGAAAAGCCCTACCGGATGACCTGATTCAATAACTAAAGTCTGATCATCAGTTAACTGTTGCAAATATTTTTTGATTAATTGGTATTGCATCCAGTTCTGACAAACACTTCCCGTTTCACCGTAAGTAACTAATTCATATGGATATAAACCGACTTCAAAATCAAGATTATTATCAATCATAACTTGAAAAGCTTTACCTTCAAGACTTTTTCCTTGATATTCATCGATTGGATGTCCATAGACTCTTCCTTCAGGCCGAAAACGATAACCATAAATTCGACCTCTAGTATACAATTCGTTCAAAAATTCCGGTATCAACTTTTTATGAAATTTTGGTGGAATATATCTTAAAGCATTCTTCAAAGCAACTTTTGTTTGGTCCATTGTCAAGCGGAACCCACGCGAGGGTGCCCTCCTAATTCCTTCAACAAATTTCGGATAAGCAGGAAGTTCATCATCAACTAATGACAATTCAATCGGTTTTTCGTTAATTTTGATCTTACTTAAAATTTCAGAAACTTCTTGATCTTTATTTTTTACACCACTCATTAAAAATTCATTTCCTTTCTAGAATTAATCAATACTTTCGAAATAACTCATTGTTTGATCAACTTTTCGCATAATACTTTCTTCATCGATTTTGCTTAACTTGCCATCTTTAACAGTTTCCTCACCATTTACAAACACTGTTTTAATCGCAGTCGGCTGCAATGAATATACAATGTTAGGTAAAAGTTGTTCTAAATTATTACTTAATGGCTTCATCGAAAAATCATTTAAGTCAATACCAACAAAATCAGCTAAGGCACCCGGCTTTATTTCTCCAGCATTTATGTCTAATTGCTTAGCTCCGTTTTTTGTGCCCATATCAAAAGCTTGTTTGCATTTGACACAAAGTGCATCCTGTGTGGCAGCCTTTTGCAATAAGGCTGTCATTCGCATTTCTTCAAAAACGCTAATTCGATTATTTCCACAAGCTCCATCGCTGCCGAGTGCGATGTTAATCTGATTAGCCGCCATTGCAGGAATATTTGTTATGCCATCCGCTAAAAACATATTACTGGATGGACAATAATTTAACGCAGCATGCTTGTTTCCTAATAACTTAATTTCATTATCATTTAGCCAAACACCATGTACCAGCACTAAAGAAGAATCCACAACACCTAACTTGTCCAAATATTCAACTGTTCGCAAGTGATGTTTCTCAAGTGTGGCCTTAACTTCAAATGGTTCCTCTGCAACATGAATATGAAATTTAGTACCCATTTCTTGGGCTAAATTATGACCAGCCTGAATCATTTCTGGACTTGCTCCGTGTAAACTGTGGGGGGCTGGCAAAACTGTAACTAATGGATCACTTTGATGCTTTTCCGCTAATTTTTTAGTATTGGCAACTGCTTCTTTAATCGATTCTAAATAACCATCAGGTGCACCATCCCAGTCGTACATGGTTCTAGCAAGAACTAATCGAATACCGATATCCTTAGCTGCCTGAATAATCGCTTCATCTGAGTCATTGCCGAAATTATGGAGATAGAAGAAATCACAAACAGTTGTGACACCACATCTCATCATTTCTGCATAAGCAAATAATGCACCATTATAAATATCTTCCAACCTCATTTTAGGTGAGTACTTATAAAGTGAATTATCACGCCATTTTAAAAAAGGTTGATCAATAGCTATTCCTCGTAACAAGCTCTGAAAAGAATGATTGTGCGTATTAACTGTTCCCGGGACAAAAACCAAATTCTTATATTTATAGGAAGGAACTTGCGCATATTTTTTTAACATACCTGCTTGTGGTCCCAGATCTGTGATTGTATTGTTGGTAATTAGAATCGCCCAGTCTGTTTTAAAGCCAGCATTTGTATATAAATATTTTGGCAATAATATTTTTTGCATTAATCTAACTCCCTGTCTAAGTCCAAAATGGTTTGTAATAGCACATTCCCAGCAACTTCAATATCTTCAATTTTTGAATACTCTTCCTTGCAATGACTTTTACCATCAATACTTTTAACAAATAACATTCCTGACCGACCAATATGAGCCATATTAGCCGCGTCGTGTCCTGCCATACTAGTAAAAACCTTTAAATTAAGATTTGAGTCAGCTGCGATTGTATTGGAAAATGTCTGAATGATCTTAGCATTAAGATCAACTGGCTTTTGATTTAAGATTACGTTACGCGTAACTTTAAGGCCAATTTTCTCCAGGTTTGTAAACAATTTACCCAAGTAGCTGATTGCCTCTTCGACTAAGCCCCAGTCCCCGGAACGTAAATCTACATTAAAACGCACCCGACCTGGAATAATATTAGCAGCATTGGGCTCAATCTCAGCAAAACCAATTGTCCCAACAACAGGCTCATTACTCTCCAGACTCTGTAAATATTCTCGCAGCTTAACATTGAGCCAGCTTAATGACAAAAGTGCATCTTTGCGATGAAAAAGATCAGTTGTCCCTGCATGATTAGCTTCACCATCAATAACAACCAACTCTCGATAGATACCAGTTATTTTTTTGACAACAGCTACTGGATCACCACTATCAAATAACCTTCTGCCTTGTTCAATATGGCATTCAATAAAAGCTGTAAAATCATTATCTAACCAGCGAGCACTTTCTAAATTCTTAAAGTTTCCACCTAAACGATCAATGGCCGTTGCGAGCGGTTCACCAGTTTCAATGTTTTTAAACTTTGCCAAATACTTTTTATCAACCACTCCAGAAATTATTTTGCTTCCGAGGGTAGAAATTTGATAAGGATTAGGTTCTTCGCCAGTTAAAGAAATCAATTTTAGCGGATGTTTTAATTTGATTTGCTTTTCAACCATCGTTTGAAAAGCTTCAGTGGCAAGTAAAACTCCCAGTGCACCATCATACTTACCGCCTTCTGGAACACTATCATTATGTGAGCCAATAATTAATGGCTTTAGCGATTTGTTGGTTGAATATGGATATTCTCCCCATAAATTTGCAGCTGCATCCGTCGTCACAGAGATATTAAAGTTCTGCTGCCAATAAGTTTTGATCCAGTTTCTTGATTCAATGTCAGCTTTGGAAGCTAATGAACGATTTATGCCACCTTGTTTGCTTAAACCAATCTGACCTAAGTTTTCAATATTTTTTTTAATTCTGTCTTTATTAATTTTCAACTCAATTAAATTGCTTTTTACCAATCATTCAACCTTCTTTAAAATAATAAGCATTATTAATGTTTATTATTACAATGATTTGGATCTAATTAACTTGCTGGCGATTCCTTTATATTTTAGAAATTCTGATGTTAGTCTTGTTTCAAACTTTCTTTGCTCACCAAGTTCTATTTTTAAAATTTTCTTAATTTTGCCTGGATGTGAGCTCATTATTACAACTCGATTAGCTAGCAAGATGGCTTCTTCAACATCATGTGTAACCATAACAATGGTTTTAGGTGATTTTTGCCAGATATCAAGCAATAAATCCTGCATGTCTTCTCTAGTTTGCATATCAAGTGCCCCAAATGGTTCATCTAAAAGTAACACTTCAGGATCATTTGCTAAACCTCTAGCTAATGCCACTCTTTGTTGCATTCCTCCGGAAAGATTTTTAGGATATAACTCTTCAAATTCTTTTAAGCCCACCAAATTAATATATTTTTCAGCAATTTCAGCTCTATCTTTTTTATCAATTCCTTTTTGCCTTAACCCAAATTCAACATTTTTTTTAACAGTCATCCAAGGAAATAAGCTATAGTGCTGAAAGACCATTCCCCTATCAGGACCTGGGCCATCGATTTCCCGTGAATGACACTTAACTTCACCTTCCGAAGCATTTTCTAACCCACCAATTATTCTTAAAAGAGTAGATTTGCCACAACCTGATCTGCCGATAATAGAAACAAATTCTTTGTCATGCACTGTTAGGTTAATGTCACTGAGAGCTTGAACATCTCCATTTTTTGTATGAAATTTTTTTGAAACATTTTTTACTTCAATACTTTCATCCATAATTCAAGTCCTCCTAAAAATTCCAGGCAAACAATACTTTATTCAACAGTGTTAGAACCGTGTCGACTATTAGTCCAATTATTCCCAAAATTAAAATTCCTACAAAAATCCTATCAGTTTGAAAGGTTCGCTCTGCTTGAAGAATACTGAACCCAATACCTGATGAAGCTCCTACTAACTCAGCAACAATAACGTATGTCCAAGCCCATCCCAAAACGATGCGAATAGTGTTCATAATATCAGGCAAGCTTTTAGGTAATATTACTTTCCACAAAACGTTCAGAGTATTCGTTCCAAGTGTATATGAAACCTCTATCAATGACTGATCAACATTTCTAATATCATTTGCAATCATTAAAACTAGCTGTGGTAAACTTCCTAGAATTATAACTGCAATTTTTTCGGATTCACCAATTCCAATCCAAAAAATAAAAAGAGGAATGAAAGCTGAAGCCGGCATGTATCTAACGAAAGAAAAAACTGGTTCAAAAAATGCTGCAATAGGTTGATACGCTCCAACTAATATTCCTAATGGCAAAGCAACAATCAAAGCAATTAAAAAGCCAGTCATTACTCGATAAACAGTAATACTTATATCACTCCAAAACCCCGTCGAAAGCATGTTAGTCAGCGCACTAAACGTTGATGAAGGCGTTGGAACAAACATTGTACCAACTATCTTCCCATAAGTTATCCAGCTCCAAAATAACAAAATTAGAACAAAGGCTAAAATTCCCAAAATTATTCTGTTTTTTCTAGAAATTTCTTTTTGAGGTACTAAAACTTTTTTCAAAATTGATTTTTTTTCTAATTTTGTTGATGTTTTTGCGATATATTCAGAATTCTCTACTTTTGAATCTGTCATCTTGTCACCACTTTCAATATTAAAAATTTATTTTATCTCATTTACAAAAGTAGGATTTGTAACTTTTTCTGCACTGATCTTATTTTTAGATATCTTAGATGTATACCACAAATCTGATGCAATTTTTGAAATTTTATAAATTTGTCCTTTATTTTTCTCTGTGCCAAAGTATTTCTTGTTTCCTTCTTTGTTATAAAGTTTAATTTCTGTGGTCATTTCTTTCTTTAATTCTTTAGAACCAATACCCGCTTTTTTGCTCATAATTTTGTATGCCGAAGTTGGATGAGATTTGATATAAGCAAGAGCTTTATACCATCCTTTAATTATTCCCTTAACTTCCTTTGGATGTTCTTTAATAAAGCTCGTACTTAAGCCTAAGGTATCTACAATAATTCCTGGTGAACTTTTACTTGACATTACCACATGTCCGTTGCTTCGTTTTTCAGCTTTTGATAGCCATGGCTGCCATGTCATTGCAGCATCAACCTTCTTAGCTACAAAAGCACTCCCTGCGGCTCCCGAGTCCATTGACTCTACCTTCATTTGAGACAATTTCATATGATTTTTTTGTAACATATAATTAAACCAAAAGTAACTAGCTCCTCCAGTAGTATCTAAAGCAACTGTTTTCCCTTTTAAGTCTTTAAAGGTTTTAATATCTTTAGTACCTACAAGACCATCAGCACCAGTAGATGTATCTAAAGCCAAAACATTTTGAATTTTTAAACCACTAGCTGCACTTAAAACATTAGTATCTACAGAAGTTGCAATGCCTTGAATTTTGCCTGAAGCCAAAGCACTTTTACTGTCAGATTTGCTTTCAATGTCTTTAATCTGGACATTTACTCCATAATCTTTAAAGAAACCTTTTTGCTCAGCCAAATCTAAGGGATAAAAACCGATCCAGGATGAATGAGCAATTTTAACTACCTTGCTATTTGCAGAAACTTGACCTATAAAAATAGTTAAAACTGATAACAAAGACAATAAGAACACAAGCAATGAACGTTTAATATAACCGCTTTTTTTGTTGATTAACTTATCCATATCTATTTTCCTTCTTTCCTTTATTTAAAATTCACAACATCATTAGGAAATTCCCCTTTGTACATTGCAATTGCATTCTCAGTTGCTCTCTTCTTCAATTCAGTAATTGATTCAGAAGATAAATAAGAAATATGAGGAGTAACAATTATCCCTTTGGTTTGCAAAATTGGTAAATCCAAATTACGTGGGGGTTCTTCAGCAATTACATCTAAAATTGCTCCCTTTATTCTTTTAAGCTTAACTGCCTTGATTAATTCATCCTCATTAATTACCTTTCCTCGAGAAGTATTAATTAATACACAATCTTTTTTCATTAAAGAAAATTGATATTTGTCAATTAAATTTTCAGTTTTTTTAGTTAAATTACAATGAATAGATATAAAGTTTGCTTTCCTTAATCCTTCTTCTAAGCCAACTACCTGAACTTCTTTTTTTATCATCTGACCAGCTTCCAACTTAGGATCAAATGCAATAACCTTCATACCTATTTTTAAAGCCTTTTCTGCAACGTAGCTTCCTATCCTACCAAAACCAATTATTAATAAAGTTTGATTATTTACTCTCGATGGTAATTTATCTAATGTTTGATAACCCCAATTTCCTTTCTTTATTTGATTAAAAAAGGTATTCAGCGGTTTAAGACTAAATAAAATAGAATTTAATACATACTCAGCAATATCTTCTTTACAATAATTCTTAACATTTGTAACTGGTATATTATTTTTTCTTGCTTCTAAAATATCTACTTTGTCATAACCACCCCCAAAGATTGCAATCCCTTTACAAGATTCTAAATAGTCAATAGTAGAGTTTGGTATTTCGGCATAAACTTGAGCAATTATCGCATCAACTTTTTTGCCAAACTTTTTTAAATCATCTTTATAATCATAATTAGAATGCTTGATTATCGCTTTTGAAAAATTCTTATAGATTATTTCTTTCTCAAGCTCATAATCAGTCCATTCTTCATCAATAATCCAAAATAAAGGTGCTTTTTCATCCATTCATTTTTCCTTCCTTAACAATTTAATTGTTCCTTCTGTAGCATTTATTCTAACTAGATCTTTATTTTTTACTTCATCTTTAAAACTTTTTTCAACTTTATCAACTAATGGCATATCCATAATTATTGAACTGGCTACTAAAGTTGTATCAGCATTTTCAACTATCATTGCTTTGGGTTCATTATGGTTCATTTTTAGTTGATACATTCCGTCCGCTTGAACTACTGAGCTTCCTGTTCCATTGGGAAAAACTAAAATTTTCCCAGCAACGCTTTTCCCAAATAAGCTATGATTCCTTTGGATTACCACGCCAGTTTTCGGATCAATTAAATAAAAGCAAATTCCGTCTTTTGAAAAAAGGACCTCACCTTCTGCTTGTCCTTCAGAAATTTTGTGACATTTAAAGATTTTATTCATAACGGTCATCTGTAACTTCTCCCTTCAAAGCTGAATATGCTGCATTTTCTAAATCTGTAATTACAAATTCCATTTTTCTTCTTCTTGTGTAATAAGCGCATTTTGGAGAATCTGTAACTCCTTTTTTTCCATAAAGAAATTTCCAGCATGGTTGATCCATACAAGTATTTGAAATAATATCTCCTCCAGCATTTTGGACTTCTTGTAGCAAGCCCATTTGTTCACATAATCTTCGCGTTGGATCTGAACTCATAATAAACAAAGGTACAGAAAGCTTTTTACCTTTTATAATTTGAACAACTTTTTCAATTTGTTCAAAAGTTAAATGTGGGCAACCAAATAAAGCAAAGTCAATTTTTCCTAAAGGAGCTGAAATCTTATCACGAACCGAATCGAGATCACTTTGTGTAATATCAATAGTTTCTGGAACTTCATTACTTTGAAAAGCTTCCTCAAGAGTACTGGCTTCAGGTGTAAATCCTAAAATATGATAAATTGCAACATTTCCAGAAGTGTTCATTTGTGCTCCAAGATTCATAAGAGAGGCATTAGAAAAAGATTTCTTATTAGGTTTATTTTTAAAATTGAAAACTGGAATTTTAAAACCAATTTTTAATGGAACTACATAACCCAATAATTGAAAATCAAAATCCGATTTCATTTCTGGTAAAACATTTACTAAGACCTCACCTTTTCTATTTTCTTCTTTCAAATATCCATAATATGGAACAACTCCTGTAACTGCGGCGCAAAGTGCGCTCTGTGCAGATTCACGATTTGTTCTAGCACCATAAACTGAATTAACAAATGGTGTGGCTGAAGACTCTGAGTATGCTATTACATCATCTATCTTTGGAACATTCAGTTGTAGATATGGAGTACAATCATACGTCATAAGTGCTCCAATTTTTTTGTATGCTGCATCAGTTCTTTTTACTATTTTTTCATCAATTGGATCTAAAGTTGTAATTCTTTTCATTTGTTTCCAGTTGAAACTTGGATTTACAGTTGGTCGAACTCGACAGGTAGCACCTTGATTAACCAATTTCTCGACAAACCACAGATCTGCTTCTTGATTACTAAGAGCTACATGAGCTCTTGAAATTGGTACCATATAAGGGGCATTAAATGCTTCTGCAATCGCTACTTGAATTTTCATTGCAGTTTGTGTACCCTTCCCGTACTTTCCATCAAGCATATCTATCTCATCCTTTTTTAATTCAACCATGTTTATCCCCTTCCTTTTGATTAATTTATTAATGTTAACGATAAATGAATGAAATCATTAACTTAGTTAAAGCTTATTATAATAAGGCATACGAGTCAATGAATTTTAAAATATTAGTTTTTTATTAATATGTATCCGCTTTCAGCTTGGCTATTGAAAGATTAAGCTAAGATTAAAGTTATATAATATGATTGCTTTTAAAAATTACAGGTTCGCTTGCATTAATACAATATTTTTGTAAAAAAAGGCCTCAAAGCTAATCATGTTTTAAGATTAGTTTTGAGGTTAAATTAATATTCATAAAACCAAATTTTTTACCGTAAAATATCGATCAAATTCTTGTTGGCAGCTTGTTTGGCAGGTAAAATACCAAAAACAATTCCCACAAAAGCTGAAACTCCAAAAGCCAGCAAGAAAGAATTGAGCGTCAAAACTGCTTTAAACGGCAAGGCCAAAGAAATCAGCTTGGCAATCAACCCGCCCAAGGCAAAACCAAGTAAACCGCCGCTGACCGTTAGCATAACTGCTTCTAAGAGAAACTGCAGCAAAATTGAATTTGGCTGGGCCCCGACTGCTAAGCGAATACCAATCTCCTGGGTTCGTTCTGAAACTGAGGTATACATCATATTCATGACGCCAATACCAGCAATAAACAGCGAAATCCCGGCGATGGCACTAATAAAGATCGTCAGCTCGTCGATAACTTTTGAAATACTCTTCAATAATTTGCCCAGATCAAAATATTCATAATGACCATTTTTATGCTGAGTTCCATTTTTCTTGAGGAACTTAACAATCCTCTTAGTTTCTTTTGAGACATTGACTCCTTGATTAAAGGTCAATTTCAAAGTGTTGCCGCTATTGGACGATAAATTCTGATAAAAGACCTGTTTTGGCAACAAGAAGTTTGTCTGATAACGACTAATACTTGAAGTAAAGACTCCAATGACCCGATAATAAACATGCTTGATTTCAACTGAAGTACCAATTGCATTTGCAGGATCATGATATTGTTTTTTAGCCATTTTTTGATTGATCAAGGCAACTGGACTAGCGACTGCTAAATCATAGTGGGTGAATTGGCTACCTGCAATTAGCCTGAGTCCAGTAATCGGCTTTTGTAAAAGAGTCACTGAAACATTTTTAAGCTGGCTGCCAATCTGAGCATTCGTAGTTATGTGCGATGTTGGATTTAGGACCTTGACTTGGGCTAAGCTACTGAAGTTCCCTTTGATTTGTTCAACATCATTTTGAACAAAACCCATTTTATCAGAACCATTGCTACTATAATAATTAATCTTGGTCGTTTGTTTACCAGTACTAGTAGCTTCCAATTCATTCAGCAGTTTAGCCTTGACGCCATTACCCAAAGAAATAATCGTAATAACCGCCGCAATTCCAATTACGATCCCAAAAATTGTCAATAAACTGCGGCGTGGATTAGTTCGTAGCGATTGCCAGGCCGTTTTTAAAAGCTCGACAAATAGCATTAAGCATTCACCTCGATCTGTTCATCGGCAATGATCTGACCATCTAAGATGCGAATAATCCGCTGACCTTGATGTGCAACCCTTTCATCATGCGTGACCATAATGATTGTTGTTTGATTTTGCTGATTCAAGTTTTTAAATAGCTCCATAATTTCTTTTGAAGTTTGACTGTCCAAAGCTCCGGTTGGTTCATCAGCAATCAAAAATTTAGGGCGGGCAATGATGGCCCGGGCAATTGAAACTCGTTGTTGCTGACCACCGGAAAGATTAGTTGGTTTTTTCTGCTCACTGCCAGCTAAACCAACCTGCTTTAAAGCTTGGCCGACTTGTTGACTAATCATTTTCCGCTGCTGGCCAGCGTACAAAAGTGGTAAAGCAACATTTTCAGCCACCGACAAATTCTTAATTAGTTCAAAGTTTTGGAAAACAAAGCCAACATTTTGATTTCTTAACTTTGAAAACTGTTTGCGAGTGTAATCGTGGATTGGGTGATCAAAATAATAATAGTTTCCCTCAAACTGGTCATCAAGAAAACCAATAATATTAATTAAGGTTGACTTCCCGGCACCGGATTGACCCATAATTGAGACAAATTCTCCCTGATCGATCTTTAAATTAATATTTTTTAAAATATGATATCGCTGATCACCTTGCTGGTAATATTTATTGATACTTTCTAATTTAATCATCATTATCCACCCGGCTTCCAACTTTTAAATTATGGTCTGGATTATTGACAATTTTTTGACCGGCTTGCAGTCCGGTTTTAACGATCGTAAAACCGGATGCTTTTTTTCCACTGATCGTAACAACTTCACTAACTTGCCGTCCTTTAACGACAAAGACTTTGCCGTGATAAATGGCCGCACTTGGAACACGAATGCCAGCTTGTGGAACCGAAATCTTGAGTGTTTGACCATCAATAAAGTTGCCTGAAATTGAGGCAGTAAACTGATACTTGGCATCATTTTTTTGACTGTCACTGGCGGCGGTTGTTGACAAAAATGAAACCTGACTATCAGTTTTGACCTTGGTAGCAACCGCTTTGATCTTCAGCTTAGTTCCCGAAGTCAGTTTCTTATAACTATACTCAGAGACTTCACCAACTGCTTGCATCCCATTGCCTTGAAGTTGCAAACTCGGTGTGCCATTTGCCAGATAATTAACTGTGATCGTGCCAGCAAATGGTGCTGTCAAGGTTCCCGTAACCTTTTGGGCAGTTTTTTGTTTCTTTTGCTGAGCTTCGGTCAATTCTGCTTGCGTGTCAGCCGCGCTATTTTGAGCTTCGGTCAACTGCTGCTTGAGATCGCTGTAATTATCATCACTGCTTGATAACTGTGCTAATTGTTGTTGCAAATTTTTAACTTGAGTATTAGTTGAATTCAAACTCCGCTGTAGTTTGGCGATTTCTTGTTGCTGATCATTGAGCGAATCTTGGGCAGTTTGATTATAAGTTGTCAATAAGGTTTGGCCTTGACTGACATTTTCACCGTTTTTTACAGCAACGTTAGTCACTTTACCAGCAGGGTTTTGTAAGCGCTGCGTCTGACTAGCTTGAACTTTGCCCATCAAAGTCAGCGGTACCTGATGCTGCAATTTAACTACTGCATAATTAATTTGCTTAGCCGCTGTTTTTTGTGACTTATGCCTAATGACTATCACTCCCATAACAATTACTAAACAAACTATGACCGCTAAGATGATCCCCCATTGTTTTTTGCTTAACCGATTAAATTTTTTCACATCTTTCGCCCTCTCAAAATTAATTTCTGGTTTCTACCTGATGTTTTAACAAATAAATACTGCCTAACATACTTAAAACGCTAACTGCCAAATCATATGCAAATGAAACTGAATCACTAGTTAGTTGATCAGCAATTTTGATATCCAAGGTTAAAAATAGCGCTAATAAAATTGCAAAACCTAAAGTACTGAATATTCTTTGATGCTTGCGCGTCAGCCAGTTCATAATTGATTCCGACAAGAGCAGCACGAAGCTAATATCAATGATGATCGAGCCAAAGAAATCCAGCAGCGTCAAAATGATTTTTGACATCTTCTCCGCACTAATATGCACAACAACTTTACCAGAACTGGCAGCACTTAAAGAAAAGCCCATACTAGTAGCATTAACGCTCCAGGAAATCTTAGCATAGGTATCAAAAATCAGTACGCCGGCCAACAAATTGATCACTGCTAAAAATCCAATCGTAACAATGAAAGCCAAAATCTGCATTGTAATATTACTCAAATACAACTGAGTACTACTCATTGGCAATAAACGGTATTTGCTATTTGTCCAGACGCGATTAATCATTCCTAACAGTTTAATAATGCCCAGAAAAATGAACATCACTGCTAGCCAAAGCTCTCCACCTCCAATACCTATTAAGTCATTTTGGCTTGTACCGAACCTAATCAGAACGATAAACGGCCATAAAATGGTAATGCCAGAACCAATTATTAAGAATAAACGATATTCTTGTAGCGCTTCTTTAAAAAACAAAGCACAGGTTTTTCTAATTGAAAGCATTGTTTACCTCCTTAAATTAAGGTTAAAAAAGTATTTTAGCTCTGTGTTTCAACTTGGCTTTTTAGCAGCAAAATGCTACCGATCATACATAAAATAAGTGTCACAGAATTAATAACTAAAACTCGCCAATCAAAAATATTATTGGAAATTCTTTTTTCAACTTGTCCCCCGAGACTTGCTAAAGCAAAGAATAAGCAAAAGAAACTTCCCCAGCAAACCAAATCTTGCCACCGGGGCTTAAAAAAATTGGCTAAGGAAACAGCTACTAGCCACAAGAATGTCGCTTTGATTATCATTAATAGGTAAAACATTAAGGCTACCATGCCAACTTTAATGACATTTTGATTGTCAAAGTTTATATTAGTTAAACTCTTGATAAATTTAGGATTTACCATAATTGTTAATAAGTTTAGACCGATAACGGGCAATGAAACTAAGAGAGCTGCTAGGGTTCGCATGATCAAATTACTAAAATAAAAAATCCCGCTTTTGACCGGTAATAAACGATACTTGTTCTTACTCCAGGTCTGATTTATTGAGACTGTTACTTTGCAAACACTAACAATGGCAAAAACTATTATAAAAAAAATCAAGCAGCTACTGATTAAAGTATTTAAATTTCGCTGACTCTGATTAAAAAATATCAAAATGATAAACCAAAGTATTTCAGCCAAAAGCCAGCCGCAAGCTAAGGCAAAATCTTTGCTGATTTCTGCTTGAAAAAAAATTCGGCAAATTTTCTTGGTTTTCAACATACTTACTGCCTCCGATCTTCTAAATAAATTTGCCGATAATATTCTTCAACGCTTAAGCCTTCTTGAACTCGAATCTCTTCAACATCGCGATAAGCCAGCAAACGACGATCTTTTAAAATCATCGCATCATCAATAATTTGCTCCAGCTCATTTAAATGATGGGTGGCAATAATTAAAATTGCATCTGGTCCAATCCATTTGATCAAACTTGAAATTATCTTGTCCCGGCTGAAAATATCAACCCCGCTCAAAGGCTCATCCAGCAAGTAAAGTTTGGCTTTGCGAGCTAATGTTAAGGTAATAACAAATTTTTCGCGACTGCCTTTTGATAAATCACCTAAGCGCTGTTCTGGATCAAGCTGCATGAAGGTCAAGAGCTTTTCAGCACGCTGGCGGTCAAAATCAGGATAGCCTAATTCATAAAAATCAATAATTTTTGTTAATAAACTCTTCTTAGCAAAGCCTTCCAAGTTATCTGAGTAAGAAACAAACTGTTTCCTTTTTTCATCAACCACGCCATTTAAATTGACGACTCCGTGGTAACCCTTATTTAAATCACAGATGATTCTTAACAAGGTTGTTTTACCAACACCATTTTCACCTAGTAAAGCAACAATTCTGCCCCAAGGAATTTTAACTGTGATATTGGTTAAAATTGGTTTATTTTGGCGTCTGAAAAAGATATTCTTTAAAATTAATCCGTCATTTTCCATTTTTTTGGTCCCCCCTGCTGCTGATCAACTTCAGTTAAAATTCGAATGATTTCTGCTAAGCTCAGATAAGGTCGCAATCTTAGCAAATACTTCTCAGTTGTTTCCCGAATCTCCTGCTGTTTTAAAACTTCGATCCGGCTCTGCTCAGTCGTTACAAAATTTCCTTGTCCCCGCCTGGTTTCAAGAATCTTAGCTGTGATCAATTCTTTCAAGGCATTTTGAATCGTTCGCGGATTAGTCGTTAGCTCGTCAGCTAACTCACGCACTGAGGGAATCTTTTCACCAAGTGGATACACACCGGTAATGATCCGCTGAATCAGCAGATCTTTGACTTGTAAGTAAATTGGAATGTTAGCCGCAAATTTCATCTTGATCACCTCATTCAGTCATACTGTTGTACTTATATACTACACTAATACATTATGGCTGACAAGTATTAAAAAAACAGCAAAATATTTTGCTGTTGTCGTCCTCTAAAAATTTAATTTATTAAACTTCTTACCTTTACTGAGCTGTCAAAAAAGCGATTAGCTGCTGATTTAGTTTACCAGCGAGTGGTCGGTTAGGCTGATGATAACTGGCTAAATTGTTGCCTCGATCAGCCGGATCAACGATTTTTAAAACATGATTCATATGCTCGATTACCACTAGCTTAGCAGTTGGCACGGCCTTCTTAAGTAACTGAGCATCAGCAACTGAAACCTGCAAATCAGCCGTTCCTTGAACTATTAAAATTGGCAATTTCAATTGAGCTAATTTAACTGGCGAATCAAACGCCAAAAGTGATTGCAAATAAGGCTGAACACTTGGGCGAAAGATGACCTGTAATTCAGGCGGAACTGTTGATACCAAGCGACCGACAGCCAAATTTGCCAAAATCTGGAGACTCTGCTGCAGCAACTGGGGCTGACTGGCTAATTGCTGCTTTAATTGGCCAGCTAAGATCTCGGCCAAGCTGCGCCCTGGTGTTGCCAGTAAGATCAATCCAGCTGCCTGAAACTGCTGGCAGGCTTTGATAGCTATCAAGCCACCTTCACTATGTCCTAAAATAAAAATTTGGCTGAAAGCCGCTGTTTGTTTCAAATAGTTAGCCCAAGCTAAAGCGTCAGCTACAAAAGTTTGAAATCTTAGTTGCTGCTCAGCAACTCCCGCCGTTTGACTTCGACCAACGCCACGCTTATCGTAACGCAAACTGGCAAAACCATTGTTAGCCAAATGAATTGCCAACTGTTTTAAATTATCGCTTTGCCCGCTGAGACGATTATTGCCATCTCGATCGGTCGGACCAGACCCAGCAATCAGCAAAACGATTGCCGGCTTAGTTGACTGCGCTGGTAGTAATAAACTCCCCGCTAGCTTTCCAGGCGTAACTTTGATTGCAACTGTTTGTTCACTAAACTCAACCATTTCCAACCTCCAGTCTTAATTTGCTAAAGCCCCTAAAACCATGACCAATACCAAAAAGCCAATCAGATAGATCCAGCTAAGTTTGTGAGCCATGTTAAAGGTGAAACCCAATCCGCTCCTTTTTTGGACAAAAATCGCTGGATCATTACGATTATAATAGATCATTCCCCAGATCCAATTGGAGTTATCATCGATAATTGGACCATGTGGTTTCTTGCGGCGAATAAACAACCAAAAAAACAATAACGGTAATCCAATCAACAATGGCAAACTAAATAAGCCAAGGAAATTCAGCCAAGTTGTTAAATGGTTGACTTTTAATAGTGGCGTCAGCAAAATAATTTGGCTCACCAAGCCGGCAAAGATCATAAAAAAGTAAATGCTACGCCGGAAATGATAATAACCGGGAGTTGCCTGTGGACTGCCATGGACAGAAGCAGCTGCTTGGCGGGTCAAATAGCCAGTTGCAATAAAGGTCACTGCCAGCAAAGCCTGGTTAGCTAAAATCAACCAGCAAGCTCGCTGTTTTGGCAACCAACTATCAGGACCATTAAGCGAATAATGAATTGGCAAGTTAGCCGGCAACGTCTGATAATTTGCCACAGCTAAATAAGCAGCCAGCAACGGCACGACCAATAAGAATATCAACCAGCAAGAAGATATTTCATTGGCAGCCAATTCTTTCAAGTCGACAGTCACTCGCTTGTTAGTCTGCAAATGATTGGCTGGCTGTTGCTTTTGCCAGCGCCAAACTAACTGATGAAAAAGGCCAAAAACAATTGTCCCCAACAATAATATTACTGGCAAGCCGATAACAATCAGATTGATCGCTGAACCAAAGCTTTGCACGCTTAACTTGATTATGATTCCCATCAGGCAAATTAAGCTAAAATATAGCCAACGGAGCTTTTTTAAATAACTGGCTGTCCAAAATTTATTTTGACTAAAAACTACTCCAAAAATCACATTTTTTCGCGTCAGCCAAGGCTCAAGCGCTAATAATAAAACTAAGAGCAACCAGCTGAATTCCAAAACTTGTCCCTGTTTCATACTATCTTCCCCGCTTTCAACTGTTGGTAAGTTTGCGTAACTAATTGTTGCAATGCTGAACACGAAACTCCCTGAGCAACCGCTTCCGTAATTGCTTGTTGAAAAGATTTTTTTGTTTGTTGCAAATTTGCTGTTGATGGTTGGGCAACAATTGCTCCCCGCCGGCCCAGTAAATCGATAAAATCTTCCTGGGCGAGTTGCTGATAAGCTTTGTTGACGGTATGCAAATTAACCTGCAATTGATTCGCTAGAGTGCGGATTGCCGGCAGCTTTTCTCCCGGCTGAACTAATCCGGCCGCTACTTGAGCTACGATTTGGTTGCGAATCTGTTGATAAATCGGCGTTGAGGATTGTAAATCAATTGTTAGTAACATTTTTTCACCTCCCTAAAAATCAATTGTTCTGTCTGATATACATGTTATATAACAGATAGAACATAAAGTCCAGAGAAAATCAAAAATTAATAATTCCTTGTTTTCTAAACTAAATTTTTCTTGCAATTCTTTTGAGATATTTTTAAAATACTTAATGTTATCGTCTAAAAGAGAGAAGTAAAAAATTGAAACCTTTAATTTACTGGTTGCATTCTAAACCACCGAATAAGTTTTGACCTTAACCCAACCATCAAAATTTATCAGGAGGAAAAAATGGAACCAACACTTGAAAATAAACATTATATCAGTTGGCCAGTGATTGCTTTTTTAGATTTTGTAACAATCATTGGTTTTGATGATATCCTTTACCCACTGCAAAACCAAGGGCTATCAGTTGTCTTTACTTGGGTCTTTATGGTTTTTGCTTTTGTTATTCCCTATGAAATGTCAGTCAGTCAACTAGGTGCCACTTTTACCGGTCAAGAAGAAGGTGGCTTGGCTTCTTGGGTCCGGCACAGTACCAATGATACGTTGGGCTATTTGACAGCTTGGATGTATTGGGCTGCTTGTTTGCCGTACATAGTTGACGTTGCTAATTCAGTAATCGTTTCTTTTAGTTGGTTGGTTCTTGGTGACAATTCATTAGACCGACGCATGTCGAATTTTATGTTTGGTTTGTTGACTTTTGTAATTATTTTGGCTTTCATTTTATTGCAGAATTTATTTAAAAAATCAATGGAAGTTATGGCGACAATTGGTGGTGGTGCTATGTTCTTAATGACAGTTTTATTTGTCATTATGACTGGCTACTCTTTAGCTCACGGTGGCAAAATTGCTACTCAACCATTTAATTTTCATTCTTTTATTCCCAATTTTAGCTTACAATATTTTTCAACAACCGGTTTATTAATGTTTGCGGTTTGCGGTGCTGAACTCGTGGCGCCTTACTTGATTAAAATGCGCCACCCACAAAAGGATTTCCCTAAGGCTATGTGGTTAGTAGCCTTTATGACAGCTTTTTTGACTGTCTTTGGAACTTTTTCGCTAGCTATTTTTTTCAACGCTAATAATTTGCCCCATGATTTAAAAATGAACGGTTCATATTATGCCTTTCAATTACTGGGGCAGCGTCTGGGCCTGGGAAATATTTTGCTGTATATCTTCACTGTCGTCCAAGCAATCTACATGATGGCACAGCTGGCTGTCTTACTGGATTCTTCAAGTTGGGTAATTGCTGGTGATACGGCAGCTAATTTCATTCCCAGCTGGTTAAGCAAACGTGATAAGAACGGTCGGCCACTGCATAGTTATATTTTGACTTGTGGGCTTTGCTTGTTCTTATTGCTAATGAGCGGTACCTTGCCGAATATCAATGCTATCTTCAATTGGCTGTTGAATTTGAATGGAATCGTCTTTCCGTTTAAAAATTGTTGGATCTTTTTGGCATTTATTGCTGTCCGTTGGCAATCTGATCGTTTCCATTCGTCCTTTGTCTTTATCAAAAATAAAGCAGCTGCGATCGCAGTTGGAGTTTGGTGTTTTATCTTTTCATTTATCTGTGCCGTGATGAGTTTTATCCCGCAAGACGTCAAATTTAAAACACCAGCTTATAACCACCAACTGCTGATGAATCTATTCTCTGTTTTTGTTCTCTTTGGGTTTGGATTGATCATGCCGTTGCTGGCACGGATTGAAAAAAAACAATCAATTGTGGAAGCCAAATAAAAAAACCAAGCTAACAGTAACAAGTTTTGATTACTTGCTAACTGTTGCTTGGCTTTTTTCTTATATCAAATTGAGTACATACCAGGCAGCACCAATCACAGTTGCCAAAGCTACCAGTGTTCCGAGAATATCATGAATCGCATGCCAACGAATGCTTTTCGGACTCCAAAGTAAAACGCTGATTGCACCGCCAACTAATCCCCCCAAATGACCAGCAATATCAACTGACGGCATAAACAAGTTGAAAATCAGGTTAGAAACAATCAAAACGACTGCACCTTTGCTTAGTTCAGTGAACTGATGTTTAAAACCACTAACAACTTGCAATAAAGCAATCACCGCAAACAAACCAAATAACGAAGTCGATGCCCCAGCAGAAATCGTGTTAGGCTTAAAAAAAGCACTGATCAAATTTCCGCAAAAACCGCTGAAAAGGTAGATCAGCAAAAATTTGAAGTGTCCGTAAACTTCTTCAACAATTGTTCCGGCATACATTAAGGCTGCCATATTAAAAGCAATATGATATATCGTCACGTGCAAGAAAATTGGCGTAAACAAACGCCACCATTCACCAGCAACAATATCTGGATTCCAGCGCGCTCCAAGTTGTTCCAAAACCTGACCGCTGATAGTGAAACTTCCGCTCAGTAAAACTTCAACTAGATAAACGGCTACCGTTATGATCAAAATGGAATTTGTCATCCAATTTCCTTGAAAATATTTTCTAAAACGGCCGTAAAGCGGATATTTACGACGATAGTACCAATCAGGCATTTTTACTTTATTATTCTGCATATCTTCAATCCTTTTTTAGTCAAATTAAGGGCCGTCCCAATGACAGTCCCTAATTCTTAATTTAGTCTAATGGTGTTTGAAATAAACGCTGACTCAAAGTGATTTCAGCTGGGTCTGGATTACTGTTGTAGAAAGTGACTTTACCTTGAACAGCCGAAGAATTCAATAAATTAGCTTTAGCCAGAACCCGCTGCAATTCACGAGCCGCTCCAGGTCCACCATCAATAATCTTAGGTTCAGTACCAACGACTTGCTTTAAAGCTGGTTTAATAAACGGAAAATGGGTACAGCCTAAAACAATTGAACTTAATTTACCTAATGGTGCCAGTAAACCGGTTAAATATGTCCGAACCTCTGGGGTATTAAGCTCACCTTTTTCCACATATTCAACTAGCGCCGGAGCTGGGACTTTGATCAACTTAGCTTGATCTTGATAACGCTCTAACAGTTTTTGCAGTTTAACTTCCCTTAAAGTCAATTCGGTGGCCATTACCGCAATGCTGGTTTTGGAAAATTGTTCAACAGCTGGTTTAACGGCTGGCTCTAAACCAACGACTGGCAGCTTTGGGTACTGCTGGCGAATCCGCTGAATAGCAGCGCTGGTGGCTGTATTGCAAGCAATGACTAAGGCCTTGATCTGTCGTGAGAGTAACTTCTCCGTGACTGCCAAACTTAGCTGACGAACCTCAGCCGTTGGTCGCGTACCATATGGCGCATTGGCCGAATCACCATAAAAAATATAATTTTCTTGTGGCAATAATCGATACAGTTCTCTTAAAACACTGATGCCACCAACTCCTGAGTCAAAAACTCCTACTGGTCGATTATTAACTGTATCCATTAATTGATTACCTCACTTATTCTTGGTACTGGCTTTCGCTTGCTTGCTGAACTTTGTAACGTATTCCTTGATGGCTGCAGCCGCTCGTTGAAGTTTTTCCATGCTAGCCGCATAACTGATCCGAACGTATCCTTCTCCGCCTGGTCCAAAGGAAATCCCGGGAATCAAAGCAACCTTGGCATTTTGCGCTAATGAACGAACAAATTTCCATGAGTCTTGGAAGCAACCCGCTGGAATCTTAGCAAAGAGATAAAAAGCTCCATCTGGACTGGCAATTTTAAAACCAGTAGCCGTCAGTTCCTTAATCATAAAATCACGACGTTTAGCATATTCGCTCTTCATCGCTAAGCTATCTTTTTTACCATTGGTCATGGCCTCTAAAGCTGCATATTGGGAAATCGTTGATGGTGAAGTCACCATGTATTGATGTGATTTAACAACTTGTTCAGTGAATTCTTGCGGTCCTAAAATATAGCCGACCCGCCAGCCAGTCATCGCATGTGATTTTGAAAGACCGGTCAACACAATACAGCGTTCGGGCAAAATTTCTCCGAACGAAACATGTTGCTTTTGATAAGTCAATTCAGCATAAATCTCATCACTGATGACCCAAAAGTTATAATCACGAGCAACTTGCGCCAACTCTTCCAATTGTTTCCTTGAGTAAGTCACACCAGTTGGATTGCAAGGATAATTTAAAACCAAAGCCTTGATCCTCGCTAATGGATGCTCCTCGATTACTTCTCGTAACTTTTTACCAGTTAATATAAAACCATCTTGACTAGTGTCAACTAAAATCACCCGTCCATCATTGATTTTGGTATCAGGAATATAGATGGGAAAGATTGGCGTCGGCACGATCACTGTATCTTCAGGATTAAGAATCGTTTGCAAGCTAGCCGCAATTCCTTCCGTCGCGCCAATCGTCGTTACAACCTGATCAGGTTGATAATTCAAATTGAACTTTTCATTATAATAGGCCGCAACAGCTTGGCGTAAAGCGGGGAAGCCAGCATTGGCAGTATAATGCGACTGATTATCATTAATAGCTTTAATCGCAGCCTGCTTAATATGTTCTGGTGTGTCAAAATCCGGTTCGCCCAGGGTCAACTTAATGATCCCTGGAATATCGCTAACTTCGCTGTCAAATTGGCGAATATCAGAAACAGCAATTGCTTCAATTTTCTGATTAAACTTTTCTTTTACCATAATTTTTACTCCCTGCATCGGATAATTAATTAAATCTACTTAATATTATAGCACGCAGAATTCAAAAAATAGTTAAAGAATCTTCATTCATATTTTCAACATAAACAGCTTAGTGCCGTAAGGTAAGCGGAGCAAGCCTTTTAACAATCGGCATGATTACTATGATTTTAAACAATCCTGGCAGTAAAAAGGGAACAAAACCGATCAGCATGGCTTTGGTAAAAGAAATTTTTAGCACCCAAATCATCCAGACTGAACCGATCAATAAACTTAGCAACGCACCAAAACAATTTGCTGCAAATAGAATTGGCAATTGGCGCCCAAATTTTTTTAGCAATCCAGCAGTCACTATTTGATAAGCTAAAAAAGAAAACAAATAGCCACCTGTCGGTCCAAGGAAAACTGCTATGCCACTACTAAAATTTGCAAAAACCGGCAAACCAAGCGTTCCCAGCAATAAATAAGCAATTAGTACTTCAAAACCATCCAAAACTGATAACAACGATGCAATCAGCCCAACTGCAAATGTCTGTAAAGTGATTGGAACAATCGGAATTGGAATTGTTAACTGTGAGCAGACGATCATTACGGCGAGCATCATTCCATTAACTGTAACTTGCCGTATTCGATTCTTTTTCATTATATCAATCCTTTTTTTCAGAAATTTATCAGCTGATAATCTTAATTTACTCATCAGTAGCATTTTTGTCAACCACATTTTTAATTTAGTTTACTAAATGGTCAAAAAAACAGTCAAACCTAAAAAAAGATTCAACTGACTACATAAAGTATTTAACACTTGGAATTAACCGTTGCGGTTATTCATAATTAGGTTTTAATAACTTGATTTTGATTGCCAAGAGGCCATGGCGTTTAACTTTCTCAGCCGGATAAAGCCGAGCTAGTTCCTTTGAAGATAAGCCAACTGCTTTTTCAGAAAATTTTTGATAAACTTCTGCAATACTACGGCATTTTTTGATACTCCAAGCACTTGTTAAAATATAATCATCTTCATTCGAAGCGCGATGGATTGCCAGTGTATCACCAACTCCAAAATGTTTCATCTGGTCATCGTTAAGGAATACTTCGACCGTCTTTGTTCCGGCTGAAATTTTTTCAAACAACTCGTCATCTAATCTGATATCCACAATACCGACCTCCTGCAAATGCTGATCTGCAGCAACAAGTTACTTTAGAACTTTTTAGCAGCCTGTCGCTTCTGACAAAACTGATTAATGCCTAAAATTTGAAACATCAATTAATTCAACTATATAATGAAAATATTATCTTTTTTTAATCTGAAATGCAAGATTTTTTTTGATTTTCTTATTTTCTAAACGAACAAAAATATTATAAATAAGTTTGACAAAAATTTCTACCCCCAGTAACTCTCAAACATCAATCAACGACTCGTACTTTCACCAGCAACTTGGATTTTAGTCGTTTCCGGGAAGATTACTCGCTGTTTTTGGGTTAATGGCCGATCTGTTATGAATAGTGAAATCTTATCTGGGGTACAGATTCGATAATAAGAAGTATTAACAAACTTTTGATGCTCAGCAACTAAAATTACTTTTCGTGAACGTGCAACCGCCCGACTGACGATTTGAGCGTCTTCTTGTTTTAAGATATATAAGCCTTTTTCGTCGATTCCTGAGGCAGCAATGAAGGCAGTATCAAATTCAATTGTATCTAACTCATTTAAAGCTTGATTAGAATAGAAAAAACGACTTTCATGATCAAATGCTCCACCTAACGCTTTGATTGTAACCTTATTTTGCTCAGCTAAAGCCAAACAGTTATCAAGCGAATGAGTAATAACCGTAATTGGTAAATTAATATTTTGACAAGTTTTTAAGAGAATCGTTGACGCATCAATAAAATAAACATGATGTGGATTAAAATAATTTGTCGCTTCTAAAGCAATTTTAGTTTTTTCTTCAGTGAACTGCGACAGCCGTTTTTGATAGTTCAATACTTGATGACCAAAATCTAATGGCAAGATCCCACCATGAGTTCGTTTGACTTCTCCTCTCTGAGCTAACAAGACAATGTCACGTCGAGCTGTATCTTGAGAAACTCCAAATTCAGCCATGATGTCTTTCGTAGTCAGTTCTTGTCTTTCTTCTAGCAACTGTTTGATCAAAGCAATCCTTTTTTCTTGACTCATAAAATTCTCCTCACCAAAAATCAAATCTTTTATAATTATACTCTAAATAAGCATTTAGTGCAATTTTACATTTTTAAATGCTTAATTTGATGCTGATTTTTACTTATGATCAGCAAAATAATTATTTCTAATTTTCAACAATAAATATCCAGTGTTTTATTGATGCTTGCTGATCAACCTCATTCTAAAAAAAGACTACTTAAAAATAAATTTTAAGTAGTCTGCTTAGTTAAAATGCTTATTTAATTCACAACTAAAAAGCTGCTTGCAGCGGCGGAACGACTTGTTTTTTTCGTGAAACTACTCCCGGCAAATCAGCTTTATTATCAACTAATTTGGTATTAAAAGCTTTTTCCACGACTGCCTGTGGTTCACCAACAACTAAGATCCGCGTGTCGCTATTTAAAATATTAGTTACCATCAACAAAAACAGATCGTAATCATTTTCTTGATTCTGTTTTTCAATGGCCTGTCGTAATTTAGCTTCCCGCGCAAAAACCTCATCCAAATCAACAGTGTTTATTTGATTGATACGAACCTTTTTACCACCCATTTCAAAAGTTTTAGCATCAGCCGTTACTAATTGATCTTCCGTTTTGCTTGCTAGATTGGTTCCCGCCTTTAACATTTCCAAACCATATTGCTGATAATCAACACCAGCAATTTTTGCCAATTCTTTAACCGCAGCTTCATCTTCAGGGGTAGTTGTTGGTGATTTGAATAACAAAGTATCCGAAATGATGGCTGAAAGCATCAAACCGGCCAATTTTGCTGGAACTGCTACTTGATTTTGCTTGAATAACTTCAACAAAATCGTACTGGTACAACCAAGCGGCTCTGCATGGTAATAAAGCGGTGCAGCTGTTTGAAAATTAGCAATCCGATGATGATCGACGACATGTGTAACTTGAACATCCTGTAAATCAGCTACACTTTGTTGAGCCTCGTTATGATCAACTAACATAACAGCGTTAACTTCTGGTTTGGCAGCTGTAATCACCCGTGGCGTTGGTTCATCAAAATGCTGCAAAACAAATTTGGTCTCATCATTTGGTTCACCCAAAGCAACCGCTTCAGTCTCATAGCCAAGCTGATTTTGTAGGTAAGAAAATGCCTTAGCAGCAACTATTGCATCAGTATCAGGACTTTTATGCCCAAAAACTAGTTCTTTCACTTTAAAATCTCCTATCTATATTGTTCTTCAATATTGATTTAACCTTTTCGGCTGATTTCTGTCAAGCGTGAAATGTAATCCTGCTGTTCCAAATAACTATCAAAAGCGTTTAAAAAGTTTTCGATCCGGGGAATCTGATCCTTGTCACGTCGAAAAACGAATGCCAAATCAAACGAAATTTCCGGCTCAAATAAAGCCGTCCAAGTTGTTTGAGCTTTTTCGTCTAAATGAGCTAAAATAAATGACATTGGCAAAGCCGTTGCAACACCCGTCCGACTAGAAAAATTAAACAGCTGAAAGGGAGTAGCAAAATGTGCTACACTAGTGGGTTTGTCAATCAAAGCATTCTTATATGCTTCGCGAATTAAACTATTTAAGTAATACTTAGGCGGATAAGTCACCCACTGCTGTTCTAGAGTATCTTTTAACCGAATGCGTTTCTTTTTTGACCATTCTTGGTTATGGTGTAAAAAAAGCAAGTTCTCCGTCAAAATTTTTCGCGATTCATAAGGCTTCCAGTTTTTAATACTTTCATCTGGCAAATACATGATTGCTAGGTCAATTGTATTATTCTCTAACCGTTCCCAAATCTCTTTTCGTGTTAGCATATGAAAAATTAATTTGATTCCCGGATGTTTTAAAAAATAACGAACTGCAAATTGATTAAAAACCCGATCTTCAATCGAAGCCAGGATACCCACGCTAATTTCCCCTTGGGTGGCACTCGTTGATTGTTGAATTTCATCAGCCGCCCGATTCAAAGTCTCATAAATTTGATGAGTAGCATCTAACATCGTGTAACCTGCATCTGATAAATGCAGCTTTTTACCAACTGAATAAAATAACGGTGCCCCAACCGTCCGTTCCAGTTTTTTGATTTGCTGCGTTAACGCCGGTTGCGTGATTCCTAAAATTTGTGCCGCCTGTGTATAGCTCATTGTTTCAGCTAATTGTAAAAAGTAACTAAGCGTTTTAGAAGAAAAGATGTTCTCCTGTTTTGTTTTCATTTCAAATTCCCCTTGAACAAAATAAATAGAAAAATATTTTTGTCATATTATATTAGAAATATTATCATTTATCATAACCCTAAACCATGTTAACTATCAACCTATAAAAACGTTTTTAAGATTTAAAAGTTTTATAAATACATAGTTTCATCAAAAAGTCTTTAAAATGAAAGTCACTACTGGCTTAAGAATTTCATCTTAATCAGCCAAATAAGTTTTAAAAAACGCAATTTCAGCTTGATTACATTGAGCAGCGATTCGATCTTTTTGATTGATCTGAAAGTCATGAGAACGTGGTTGCTGCGCATCACCATAAATTTTAAAGCAATGAGCAATTTGGCTTTTATTTAACCATTGATCCAACTTCACTGCTTTTTCACGTAAAAAATCCTGATTAGCAGTCATTAGAAAAATTGGTGGTAAAGCGGGCGTTAGATATTTTTCTACTTCCAGCTGAGGCTGATATTTGGCAACCAATGCTGGCTGGAAATAGGCTGTTTCTAAATCATCAGGTTGATAACATGACTCTGGTAAAAAATAAACACCGCAGTTTAAGGCAGCCGCTCTAATCTTTAACCGCGGCCGATTAAAACCACTAAGCTGACTATAGGCTGGATTACTATCAATCGCTAAATATTGTTCTGTCAACTGGCCGCCAGCACTGTCGCCAACCAAATAAACATTATTTAAATCCAAATGATAGGTCGCACCATTGTTCGCTAACCAGTTCATTAGGCGAACAACATCTTGAATTGCACCTGGATATGGTGTTTCTGGAGCCAAACGATAATTAAAGTTTACCACTGCAAAGCCACTTTGAGCCAAGGTTAAGCAGTAAAATTGATAAGTTTCTTTAGTGCCATAAAACCAGCCGCCTCCATGAATGTTAACGATCACTGGCAAAGTTTTTTCACTATCTGACCGGTAAATATCCGTCAAATTCCATTGGCCGGCCGGACCATAAGCCAAATTATCAAAACGTTTGATCCCACTGACTTGTTTTGTTAAACCCGCATCCCGCTGATCATCAGTTTTTTTCCAGGCTTGCCGTGCAATCTTGATTTTTCCTTGTAAGCTTTTAGTGATCATAAAATGCTCCTTTAATTAAGTTCTTTGGAAGTGGCGACTGATAAATTTCCGCAATTCTTCTAACAAAAAAATTGGAATCGGGATAGCTATTAAAAATAACCATTCCTTAACGCCAATTGCGGTGGTGTTAAAGACTCCTTGTAAAAATGGTAAATAAATCAAAATACTTAATAACAAGATTTCAAAAATGATTCCAATCCAGATTTGGTGATTACTGAAGAGACCAATCTTGAAAACTGATGTATTTTCTGTCCGACAATTTAAAACTGCGGCAATCTGACAAAAAACAATGGCAGCTAAAGTCATGGTCGTTGCTTCAAGATAGACTGAACCGCTAGCAGCTAAAGCTTTGCCTGGCCAGCCAGAAACATAATTTGTATAGAAATAAGCAAAGGTCGAAATCAAACTGGCTAACAATCCGTACCAGCCAAAAGCCTTCCAAATCAAAGACTTCTTTAAAAGATGGGCTTGGCGAGAACGTGGCGGCTTTTGCATCACATCTGGCTCGGCTCTTTCCGCACCTAAGCCTAAAGCCGGCAACATATCTGTTCCTAAATCAACCGTTAAGATCTGCATAACTGTCAAAGGCAATGGAATCAGCCCACCGCTGAAGAGAAACAACACGGAAGGAAAAGCTTCTGGTACATTGGAATTCAAAATATACAGCAAAAACTTTTGAATATTGCTGTAAACTGCTCGCCCCTCTTCAATGGCAGCAACAATCGAAGCAAAGTTATCATCGGTCAGAATCATATCCGCGGCATCTTTAGCAACATCTGTCCCTAATTTCCCCATCGCAACGCCAATATCTGCCTTTTTTAAGGCTGGCGCATCATTGACGCCATCGCCGGTTGAAGCAACAACTTGACCACACTGCTGCAAAGTCAAAACGATTCGATATTTATGTTCTGGCGCAACGCGGGCAAAAATTACATCGCCCTTTAAAACTTCTTTTAACTGTGCTGCTGACATTTTCTCCAGCTGTTCACCAGTAACAACTTGCGGATTTGGTCCAGTGATTCCAATCTTGACTGCAACGGCTTTAGCTGTCAGTGGTCTGTCACCGGTCACCATAATAATTTTAATTTTAGCTTGATGGCATTTTTTGACTGCTTGGTACACTTCTGGCCGCGGCGGATCCATCATGACAGCCAAACCGACAAAAATCAAATCGCTTTCAGCTTCAGCTAAATCCACTTGTTGAGAGCTAGGGATTTTTTTATATGACAGACATAACGACCGCAATCCGCTCGCTGCATACTGAGCATTAGCCGCTAAGATCCGTTGCCGCAACTCGGCCGTTAACGCTTTGACTTGGCCATTTTCTTGAATTTGACTGCACAGTGGCAGTGTTTCACTCAAAGCACCCTTGACTAGTACTAACTGCTGCTTTGAATCCAGCTGATGAACAGTCGACATCCTCTTCCTGATTGAATCAAAGGGAAAGGTTTGAAGCTTGGGCAATTTTTCAGCTAGTTGTTGTAAATCTAAATGGGACTTTAAGGCGGCAATCAATAACGCCCTTTCAGTCGGTGTCCCCAAAGTCTGCTTTTGCTGACTGGAATTAGTTTGTAACTTAGCCTCATTATCTAAAACCATAACTTCGAGCATTTTCTGCAAATCTGGATCTTTCAAATCAGCCGGCTGCTGATCTAACATGATCTGACCATTGACTTCATAACCTTCTCCTGTTATCTGATAATCGTGTTCTGGAGTCCAAAGATGATTGATCGTCATCTGATTTTGGGTCAGCGTCCCAGTTTTATCAGAACAAATCACCGTTGCTTCACCCAAGGTTTCAATACTGTTGAGTTCCTTGACCAAAGCGTGTTTTTGAGCCATTCGCCGAACTCCTTGTGCTAAAGACAGAGTAACAGTTGGCAATAAGCCTTCGGGAATAAATGCAACGATCATCCCTAAAGCAAAGATGAAGGCCTGCGCTGGCGGATAATGTACAAAGAAAATTGAAGCTACGAAAAAAGCTGCCCCAATCGAAAGTGAAATGATCGACAACTGCTTGGTCAGCCGGTTTAATTCTAATTGTAATGGACTGACATTCTTTTTTTGTTGATGAGTCAACTGAGCAATCTTGCCAAATTCAGTTTTCATCCCAGTTGCAAAAACAATTGCTTTAGCCGAACCATTGACAGCCGAAGTACCCGCATAAACTAAATTATTAGCTGATAATTGATCAGAATCTGAACCTTGATATACGGCATTCTTAGTTGCCGGCACCGATTCGCCAGTCAATGCTGATTCATCGATCTGCAAGGAATTAGTTTCCAGCAAACGTGCATCTGCCGGAATTGCATCGCCAGCATTCAATAAAAACACATCACCAACAACTATCTGACTAGCATCAATTTGCTGTTGCTTGCCATCACGAATGACTTGCGTATAATTTGGCAGCATTTTAAGCATTGAATCGGTCGCCTTTTGAGCAGCGTGCTGTTGATAGTAGCTAAATAAGCCATTGATCAGATTAACACACCAAATTGCAATTCCCAATTCAGTTGTGCCCGAAAAAAATGCGATTAATCCGCTGACCCACAATAGACAAGCCATTAAACTAACAAAGTTTTTTAAAAAGACTTGCCATTCAGGTTGACGCTTAATCTTTTGAATCGTATTTAAACCATTTTGTTGTAATCTATCAGCAGCAACTTGCGCCGTCAAACCAATCGGACTTGAAGAAAATTCTTGATATAATTCCGCAAGATCCTTTTGTGCATATATTTGAGCTTTTTTTTGATCCTCTTCCATCTCAAATCACTTCTTCCTACAGACACTTATGTCAAACTTTATTGCGGCAAATTATTCTAAATAAATTTTCCGTAATAAATCAAGATCACCTTCACTCAGCTGCATGGTTGTTTTTAAGTACTGATTGACCGTACCATATTTTTCAACAATAGCTGTTTGAACCTGGTCTAATTCCTCACCCAAAACCGAAAACGAAGCATTCATTCGATTAATAAACTCGGCTGCGTTTTTGTTTTTCAACTTTTTTCTCAATTGATCCCGATCACCAGCGGAGTATACAATATTGGTCAATAAATAATCTTGCCGGATTATTTGATAATCTACTCCTAAAGCTGAAAGAATCAAAAAACTAGCAATTCCAGTCCGATCCTTACCGGCTGCGCAATGAAACAGCAGTGAATGTTTCGCCTGATCATTAGCCAAAAGATCCTTAAACAAGCAGCGAAAGGCCAATTGTGAATGGGAATTAAAAACCATCAGTTGATAAGGATCAGTTTCCAGTGCCGACTTGCTTTGAGCTTGAAGTTCAGCAAGCGGCAGATCACCATCATCTTCTTGATCATCAGTCGGATAAACCGGATAGGAACGAACAATGATTTGTTCTGGTACGTTGTCAGGTGCATAGCTTCTTTCACGCGGTGAGCGTAAATCAATATCATACTGCAAACCATAATGAGCCAGCTGAAAACGTCCGTAACCTGTAAGATGACTTAAGTCGCCGGCACGCAAGATTTTTTGCCAGCGGACAGTTTGACCGTCCTGGGTCGGATATCCACCCAATTCGCGTAAGTTAACGCTACCAGCAACTGGTAAAAGTCTTTCTGAATGCATGTTGATCATCTCCTTGCTTCAAAGTTATTGTAAATCTTTTAGGCGCAAAAACAAATAGTTATTATTTTTTTGAGATATTCTTTACAGAATGAATTATGAATCATATAAATTTTTCCATCTAAAAATTGGATTTTTTATATTCATCGTCTTTCTGCTTGATAATTTTTTATAATTAAAAGCAGGACCAATATTAAAAATAATATCAGCTCTGCTTTCTTGTTAAGCTTTTTTTATTTTTTTATACTAACATCATCCAACGGTATCAACTTTGTATGATTTTTTAACTTGTAGCCTAAAAACAAAATTAAGAATATCGGTATGCAAGAGTAAGTAATTAGAAGCTCATACCAATTAAAATCAATCGTCAATTCAATTCCTTTTTCTAAAATAATCAACACGCAAATCAGAGTCGACAAAATCGGTCCTAAAGGAAAAAACTTAGCACGATATTTTAAGCTACTTAGTGGTATATTTTTTTTCTTTAGGATCATTCTAAAGCGCAAATGTGAGATAGAAATTCCTAACCATGCGATAAATCCCGTTAAACCACTAGCTGTAACTAAGAAATCATAAATTCCTACTTCAAAAAAATTCATCAAGAAGATTAATAACCCGATAAATGTTGTCACAAATAAAGCTAAACTTGGTATACCCTGCTTATTTGTCTTTATGAAAATTGATAACGCTCCTTTATGATATGAAAGTGAGTAAAGCATTCGAGTTGCTGCGTAAATACCAGAGTTAGCTGATGATAAAACTGATATTAAAATTACAAAGTTCATTATACTTGCTGCTGAATTTAAGCCAGATTGTTTAAAGACCAATGTAAATGGGCTTATTGCAATATCTTTAGTACTCGATCCAAGTAAGAACGGACTATCATACGGAATTAAACATGAAATCACAAAAATTGATAAGATGTAAAATAATAATATTCTCCAGAAGATTTGCTTGGTTGCTTTAGGTATGCTTTCTTCTGGATTAGCTGATTCACCAGCCGTTATCCCGATAAGTTCCGTTCCTTGAAACGAAAAGGCTGCTGTTGAAAAAGACCCTAGCATTGATAAAAGGCCTAAAAAGGGTGCCTTTTTATAAGTGAAATTTTTCAAACCTGTAAATGGCTGCCCTAATTTTCCAAAAATCATTAGGAAACCTAAAAATATAAAAATAAGTATAACCAAAATTTTAATCAGTGATAACCAATACTCAGTTTCTGCAAAAGAACGAGCAGAAATAATATTGATAAAAAACATAACAGCTAAAGCCAGTAAACTAAAAATCCAGGTGGGACTATTGGGTAACCAGAACTTGATTATTATGCTGACGGTAGTAATATCAACTGCCAAAGTTATTACCCAATTAAGCCAATAATTCCACCCCAAAGCAAATCCTAATGCAGGATCAACAAACTTTCCAGCATAAGATGCAAATGATCCACTAATAGGCATATACGTGGCCATTTCACCAAGACTAGTCATCAAGAAATAGACCATAATGCCAACTGTGATATACGCGACTAAAGCCCCACCTGGCCCTGCAGAACTAATTGTAAGACCGCTAGCAACGAATAATCCAGTTCCAATGCTTCCTCCTAAAGCAATCATAGATAAGTGCCTTGTCTTTAAAACTCGTTTAACCTGATTTTTGCTTTTATCATTTTGAACCGCGTTTTCTTTTTTCATTTTCAGATACACCCTCTAATAATTTATTAAACTTACTAGATGCAAGGGCTATCTTAATCAAACCAAATATTCAATTCATTAATAGCATTTTGCTTAGTATCAGAAGTATGAATGAAATTATGCATCTTATCGCCGCCATATAATGATAAATGTCCTCTAATAGTCTCAGGTTGCGCTAAATTAGGGTCGGTGTTTCCTGCTAATTTATGCAATTCATCAATTACATTATCACCAGAGACCTTTAATACAATTATTGGGCCAGATAACATATAATTAAGTAGGTCTTTAAAAAATGTTTTGTTCTTCAAGTTTTTATAATGATCGGTTAATTGATTTTCAGATGCATAAATCATCTTCATATCTTCGATGTTAAATGGAGTATTTTCGATTACTTCGATGATTTCTCCAATTAATTTTTTTTCAATACTATCTGGCTTTATAATTACGCAAGACTGTTGATATTCTTTCATAATTCGTTACTTCCCATGAGTATTATTATTGAATTATTAAGTCAGAAAAAGTTATTTTAAACTTGCATCAATATGATCCTCAAATAACTTTTCTACAAAAATAGCGTCCTCGATGCTTGAACTAATGATCATAATTGTATCATAACCAGCAACGCTGCCTGTAACTTCAGGAACCTCTAAACTATCCAGCAACGCAGTCAAAACATTGGCAAAATTAGGAACTGTATGGATAACATTTATATATTCGATTCTTTGTACGTTATAAACGTACTGGTTAACTGTTTCATAGAACTTCCAAACCATATTTTCTTTAGATACTTGTGCTTGAGCATAGTAAATTAGACCATTATCGTCTCTTTTCTTTACTATATTTAGAGATCGAATGTCTCTCGATATGGTTGCTTGAGTTACTTCTACGCCATTTTCCTTTAACTGTTCGATCAATTCTTGTTGCGTAGAGATTTTATTTTTATTAATTAGAAGTTGGATTAATTTTCTTCTTTTATCATTTTCCAAATTAATTGCCCCCTAATTAAAAAGTGATTTTTCCAACTATTATTTGATAGAATGCAGCTATTGCACATAGAACTATGAGAACTGCAATTCCCAGTTCAGTTTTACTAAACGCCTTTTCAGCTTTGTTATCTTTCTTTTGTAATTGATAGTAAAAAATTATTCCCGGTGCAAAAAGTAATGTTGTTAAAAGTAAATATTTTAACCCGGCTGCATAAATTAACCAGCACGCATAAACACTTGCAACCACGCCAATAACTATATTTTTTTGTTTTCCTTCAACATTATTATCCTCACTCAACGAAAATTTTAGCTGGTAAAAACCTGAAAAAGCATATGGAATTAATATTGCAGAACTTGCAAGAGAATAGAAGAAATTGTAAGCTCGACTTGAAATTAGAAAAGTAAAGAAGAAAACTTGAATTAAAACATTTGTTACTAATAGTGAATTAATCGGTGCTCCATTTTTATTCTCTTTAGCAAAGAATTTTGGAAATGTTCCATTTTTGGCTGCTTCATAAGGTAACTGCCCTGCAAACATTGTCCATGACAGCCAGGCACCGACCACTGAAATAATTAAGCCTAGATTAACCAAAACTGCTCCCCATTTACCGACAACTGACTCTAATAAGTATGCCATTGAAGGTTGACGCAACTTCGATAATTCAGATCCATTCATTACACCTAATGACAGCAAAGTAACTAACATGTAAATCAAGATAACAGTAATAATTCCAAAAATAGTTGCTTTCCCGACATCTGATCTTTTTTTGGCTTGGCCTGAAAACAATACTGCTCCTTCAATCCCAATAAAGACCCAAACAGTTACAAGCATTGTGCTTTTAACTTGAGACATGACCGGTTTTAATTCAAAATTGTGAGACACTGTTCCCCAAAAGTCTGATGTGAAAATGCCTAATTTAAAAGAAATCAGCATGATTACTAGAAAAACTCCAATTGGAATCAATTTAGCAACCGTTAAAATTGTATTTATAAAAGAAGCTGATTGTATGCCTTGCAGAATCAAAAAATGACAGATCCACAGTATTAAAGAAGCTGCTATAATTGAATAAATGTTTTGACCACTTCCAAATACTGGGAAAAAATAGCCAACAGAACTCATTAGTAATGTTGCATATCCAACATTTCCTAACCATGCAGAAATCCAGTAACCCCACGCTGAATTAAATCCCATATATTTTCCAAAACCAGCTTCCGCATAACTATAAATTCCAGCGTCTAAATCAGGACGTTTCATATTTAAGTTTTGAAAACTCAAAGCTAATGAAATCATGCCAATTGCTGTAATAATCCAGCCAATTATTTGTGATCCAGCTGAAGCAGATCTTGACATGTCACTCATAAGATTAAATATTCCACCACCAATAATTGATCCAACAACTAGACCAATTAATTCAATCAAATTAAGTTTTTTTACTTCCACAACTTTCGACCTCCTTTAAAAAAAGGGGAATCATATTAAAAGTACGATACTAACTTTCTTGATCCCCCTTTTTTTATGCTATTTTGAAATGATTGTGCCTACTCCTTTTTCAAGCAGTTGTTTAACATTGTCGAGAGAAGTAATTATCGCTTTTCCATCTGTTTGCTCAACAAACTCAATGGCTGCATTGACCTTAGGCAACATGCTTCCCTTAGCAAACTGATTTTCAGAAATGTAGCGTTTTAATTCATTAACAGTTACATCAGTTAATTTCAATTGATTTGGTTTGTTAAAGTTTACATATACATAATCAACTGCTGTCAAAATAATCAGTTCGTCTGCTTCAATATTCTCTGCCAATTTTGCAGCACCGTAATCCTTATCTATCACAGCTTCTTGGCCGATGAAGTTGCCATCAGCATCTTTTGAAACTGGAATTCCACCACCACCAGCAGCAATTGGAATTAAGTTGTCTTTAAGCATTGCGGAAACAGCTGGATATTCAATTACTTCCTTAGGGATTGGAGACGGAACTACACGTCGATACCCTCGCCCAGCATCTTCAACAAAAATATAATCAGGATGCTTTTCTTGCTCTTGTTTTGCTTCCTCTTTCTGATAAAAAGGACCAATTGGCTTTGAAGGGTTTTTGAAAGCTGGGTCATCCGCTGAGACTTCAGTTTGAGTAATTATAGTCGCAGCCTTTTTATGAATGCCTTCTTTTTCCAAAACCTCATTAAATGCCTGCTGCATCCAGTACCCAATACTACCTTCTGTCATGGCACCAATTGTATCTAAGGGCATCACTGGATTCTTTGCTGTGCTTCCTGCAACCTGCTGAAGCAACAAATTACCAACTTGCGGGCCATTACCATGAGTAACTACTAATTGATGCCCTTGTTTAATAAATTCTACTAAAACATTAACAGTTTTTTTAATTGCTTCTTGTTGAGATTTTGCACTTGCATCCTTAGATAAAATTGCATTACCTCCTAGAGCAACAACAATTTTTTTCATAAAGAGAACCTTCTTTCAAACTTTTGTTTATTATTTGCCTAATGTAGCTACCATTACTGCTTTGATCGTATGCATTCTGTTTTCTGCTTCTTCAAAAACTACAGAATTCTTGCTTTCAAAAACTTCATCTGTAACTTCCATTTCACTTAAACCATACTGTTCGGCAATCTTCTTCCCAACTTCAGTTTCGGTATTATGAAATGCTGGCAAGCAATGTTCAAAAATTACATTTGGATTGTTAGTTTTATCCAGTACTGATCGGTTAACCTGATAAGGCTGCAACAAGTTGATTCTTTCTTTCCAAATGTTATCTGGTTCACCCATTGAAACCCAAACATCTGTATAAATAACATCAGCTTGATCGACGCCCTCAGCAATGTCATTAAATACTTTAATTTGAGCACCGGTCTTTTGAGCAATTTTATCAATTTTCGCTAAAAGCTCTGCTGATGGCTGCAGCTCTTTCGGACATACAACGTGATATGTCATTCCCATTTTAGCTGCACCGATCATCAAGGCATTTGAAACGTTATCACGTCCGTCACCTACAAAGGCAAACTTAACATCCTTGTAATCTTTCTTTAAAATCTCCTTAGCTGTCAGAAAATCAGCTAAGACCTGCGTTGGATGATCTTCATCAGTTAAGCCATTCCAAACCGGAACTCCAGAATATTCAGCTAATGTTTCAACTGTTCTTTGCGAAAATCCTCGATATTCAATTCCATCAAACATTCTTCCTAGAACACGTGCCGTATCCTTTGCCGATTCTTTGTGACCCATATGGCTTCCAGACGGTCCAAGATAAGTAACATGTGCCCCCTGATCATGAGCAGCTACTTCAAAAGAACAACGTGTTCTTGTTGAACTCTTTTCAAAAATCAAAGCAATATTTTTGCCTTCCAGCGTTGGCTGTTCTGTCCCGGTATATTTGGCTTTCTTTAAATTCTCCGCTAAATCGAGCAAGTATCTAATTTCTCTTGGTGTATAATCCATTAAAGTTAAATAATTTTTATTGCGTACATTAAACATATTCTTTTTCTCCTTTATTTAATTATTTTTTCAAATCTTCACAATAAATTGGCATTGACATACAACGTGGGCCACCATGTCCATGAAAAGCCATAAATGAATTTTCAAAAGCTTAGCGCAAATTATTAATTAAAAAGAATATTTCCTGTAAATAATCCATAAATTCCAGTTAAAGCCATAAGAGTTATTATTGACCAAGCACTTTTTTCAAATTTATCCCATTTCTCATTTCTTTCAATTTTGCCTTTCCAATATAGGGGTAAACCAGTTAGCCACACAATAGCTGCTAATAAAAGATATTTTAAACCTGCGCCATAAATCATAAACATTGAAAAAGAAACTGCTAATACTGCCCAAGCACCGGAACTAATCCTTTCAGTTCTTGTTTTGTTATTAAATCCCGTTCCCTTTATGGCACTCTTTAATGCATAAAGGGAAACCATCAAATAAGGAACTATTGAAAGTGAGGTTGAAAACTCCAACAAAACTCTATACCCTGCCGAATAGATACCAGCAACGATCATTAATACTTGAGTTATTCCCGCTGTCACAATCAACGAATTAATTGGTGCTTCATTTTTATTCAATCCATTTAACCATCTAGTACTTGATCCGCCACGACCAGCCAATCTTGTTTCTTCTGCACTTAAATTTACCCAAGCAATTAATGCCCCTAAGACCGAAATTATTAAGCAAATATTAATCAGCCATCCTCCCCATGAACCAACCATATGTTCCATTAACCCGGCCATTGAAGGATCATGCAAATTTGAAATTTCCTTGGGTACCATTAAGCCTAAAGACAAAATGCTTGTTCCAACTAGTAGCAAAATAACAACAGTTGCTCCAATTGTTGTGGCTTTAGCAACGTCTGATAACTTCTTTGCACGTGTAGCAAATATAGTCCCTGATTCAACACCTATCAAAGTCCACATAGCTGCTAATAAAACCGATTTACTCTGACTAAAAATAGATACATGTGTCCATTTACCTAAAGATGTATTATAAATTTGAGTAGAACTAAAATGTGCCATAAAGATATGTGGACTAAAATTTAGTAAGGCCAAAATAATAAACAATGCGATTGGAATTACTTTTGCGATAGTTGTTACATTATTTAACCAAGTCTCTGTTTTAACACCTTTAGATACCATAAAAACAACTATCCATAATAAAACCGATGATGTAATCACTGCAGCCCAGGTCGTACCATTACCGAAAAATCTAAATATCGTAAAGCTTCCAAATGCAGAAAATAAAACTGTTAGATAACTAGAATTCCCAATTGAATCTCCTGCACCATGTCCGTAAGCTGCTATAAAGCCACCCACATTACCAAACATATTTTTACTCCAACCATAGATACCATCATCAATCTCAGGCTGTTGTAATGTTAAATTTCGATAGACAAATACTAATGACAGCATTCCAATTGCTACGATTGTCCAACCAATTAAAATTCCTTCTGGATTAGCATTTTGAGTCATCGTTGCTGGCAATGCAAATATCCCTGAACCTATTGTTCCGCCAATTACTAAAGCTATTAAACCACCTAATCCAACTTTACTTTTTATTTCATCTTTCATAATTAAACATCTCTTTTATTTTGCGTCTAATTTTTAAAAAGATACTTTGTTAAAAAAGAAAATCAGTTTATAGTTACTGCCACCAAAGCGAATATTATTTGCCTAATGTAGCTACCATTACTGCTTTGATCGTATGCATTCTGTTTTCTGCTTCTTCAAAAACTACAGAATTCTTGCTTTCAAAAACTTCATCTGTAACTTCCATTTCACTTAAACCATACTGTTCGGCAATCTTCTTCCCAACTTCAGTTTCGGTATTATGAAATGCTGGCAAGCAATGTTCAAAAATTACATTTGGATTGTTAGTTTTATCCAGTACTGATCGGTTAACCTGATAAGGCTGCAACAAGTTGATTCTTTCTTTCCAAATGTTATCTGGTTCACCCATTGAAACCCAAACATCTGTATAAATAACATCAGCTTGATCGACGCCCTCAGCAATGTCATTAAATACTTTAATTTGAGCACCGGTCTTTTGAGCAATTTTATCAATTTTCGCTAAAAGCTCTGCTGATGGCTGCAGCTCTTTCGGACATACAACGTGATATGTCATTCCCATTTTAGCTGCACCGATCATCAAGGCATTTGAAACGTTATCACGTCCGTCACCTACAAAGGCAAACTTAACATCCTTGTAATCTTTCTTTAAAATCTCCTTAGCTGTCAGAAAATCAGCTAAGACCTGCGTTGGATGATCTTCATCAGTTAAGCCATTCCAAACCGGAACTCCAGAATATTCAGCTAATGTTTCAACTGTTCTTTGCGAAAATCCTCGATATTCAATTCCATCAAACATTCTTCCTAGAACACGTGCCGTATCCTTTGCCGATTCTTTGTGACCCATATGGCTTCCAGACGGTCCAAGATAAGTAACATGTGCCCCCTGATCATGAGCAGCTACTTCAAAAGAACAACGTGTTCTTGTTGAACTCTTTTCAAAAATCAAAGCAATATTTTTGCCTTCCAGCGTTGGCTGTTCTGTCCCGGTATATTTGGCTTTCTTTAAATTCTCCGCTAAATCGAGCAAGTACCTAATTTCTCTTGGTGTATAATCCATTAAAGTTAAATAATTCTTATTGCGTACATTAAACATATTCTTTTTCTCCTTTATTTAATTATTTTTTCAA
Organism: Liquorilactobacillus sicerae; assembly: GCF_029916425.1. Taxonomy (GTDB): domain Bacteria; phylum Bacillota; class Bacilli; order Lactobacillales; family Lactobacillaceae; genus Liquorilactobacillus; species Liquorilactobacillus sicerae. The sequence goes on from NZ_JAHAVQ010000003.1 coordinate 95,981, forward strand.
ATCTTCACGATAAATTGGCATTGACATACAACGTGGGCCACCACGTCCGCGTGATAATTCACTGGACTGAATTTCATGGACATGTAAGCCATGTTTTCTTAAAATGTCATTTGATACATAGTTACGATTATAAGTAACGACCTCTCCTGGAGCAATTGCTAATGTATTTGAGCCATCATTCCATTGTTCACGAGGAGCAACAATTGGATCACCGTTACCAGTTGGAATCAAATCTAAATCATCTAACTTAAGGGCTGCCTTCAAGACCTCTTTCAGATTACGTTCGTGTTTAACTGATACGCCTTGATCTTTAGGATGCATAACCCAAATATCAATCTGCTGATCTTGATTTAAAATTGCTGGATGCACTGTAAACTGATCGTAATTAATCATTGTAAATACCGTATCTAGATGCATCATTGCATGATTATGCGGGATCTTAATTGCTAGAACTGTATCGTATCCTGAATTTTTTGTGAACAGACTTTTAGCAATATCCTCAATTGCTTCTGCTGTCGTTCTTTGGGAAATACCAATTGCCAAAACATGATCATTTAAGACTAATTCATCACCACCTTCAATATGATTAAGATGATTCCGATCTCGCCAAACCTGGACACCTTTATTTGCAAACTTTGGATGGTTGGAAATAATATATTCCATAAATAACGACTCTCTTTGACGTGCCGCAAACGTCATCTTGTTAATGCTTAACTCATTTCCAATTGCAGCAGCTGGATCTCTTGTAAAGTACAAATTAGGCATTGGATCCATTAGAAAAGGATATGCTTTATCTCCAGATGCTTCTTTAAGATCTAGCGAACTTAGTTCAACTTCATCTTTTCGAACTCCTTCCATGATATGAGTAATCATTTCCAAATTACCCATATGACCTAAATATCCAAAAAGAACTTTCGCGGTTTCGCTTTCTTCCTTAAATCCAGACTCGGAGATCATCCGATTCAGGAAATCTTTTTTTACCTCAGAGTTAGTCAATGATTCTGAAACCAAATTATCTAAATACAAGACTTCGGTCCCATTAGCTTTTAGAACTTGTGCAAATTCATCATGTTCTTTTTGAGCTATCGGCAAGTAAGGAATATCATCGAATAGTAGCCGAGGCATTGTGTCCGGAGTTATGTTTTCAATCTCTTTACCCGGCCTCTTTAAAATAACAGCTTTCAGTTTACCAATTTCTGATTTAACATTTATCGGTTTAGACATTTTTCATCAACCTCCTGTATATTTTTATTACAATCATATGTTATTACCTTTGTGTAACCGCTGTCAACAGTTGATTTATTAGTATTTTAAGGCTGGACAAGCCTTTTATTTGCCCTGATGTATAAATTTTCATTATATACATTGGTATTTAAAATATAGTATACTTTATGAAAAATATGTATAAATTGATGAATAAAAAAAATATACCAATCATTAAAAAACAATTAGAATATTTAGTGAATTAATTTATCATTTTAAAAAATAAAAAAGCTTTTTCTAAATGAAATAGCTATCAAAATTCTTACTTTAAGAACTAATTCAAAAGTCTTAATTGAATTAGCGTTTAAAATACAGTAATAGTTGGGGAGATTGTAGTATATATCTATGGCAGTAATAAAAAAGCTTAATAACCTAGTCAAAAGTAAAAGAAGTTTCTGATACTGATTTTCAACAAGAAATCAGTCAAAATAAAACTGTTGATTTTAATTCCGTTGGGTATCCAACACATCAAATGATGAAGCCGATTTTAGTTCATTTATCGGAAAATTCTGAATTTGTGATAGTCAGTTTTAAATCATTCGATGTCGATCATCTCCCTATATTTGTCCAACAACTACAAATTTAAGGCATTTTAACTTTGATTATTATTAAGACTGGTCAAATTATTGATCGATTTACCAGTTTTATTCCAAAACCAGCTTTAATACAACGAATCAAACAATATTCGTTAAAAAAAGCAGTTCAAGAGTTTTTTAGCTCTTGAACTGCTTTTTTAACTATTTTTGTTGCCAATCCGTCGGGTCTTGGTGCCACGCGTACAACAATTCCAATTCTTGCTCATCAATGTAGTTTTCTTCCTTAGCGACTTCGATCAATTCATGGTAATTGGTCAAAGTGAAAAATGGAATTTGTGCCGCAGCAAAATTTTGCTTGGCAGCTAGTAATTGGTAACTGAAAATTCCAACCACCCCAACTACTTGTGCCCGTTCCTTTTGAGCAGCTGCAACGGCCTTTAAAACACTGCCTCCGGTCGAAATCAAATCGTCGATCAGAACCGTTTTTTGACCTGGTTGCAAGACTCCTTCGATCTGCCGACCTTGGCCGTGATCTTTCGGTTTGGAGCGAACATAGATTAGCGGCAGATTTAAACGATCAGCTACCCAAGCGGCATGCGGAATGCCGGCAGTTGCTGTTCCAGCAATCACCTCAGCTTCTGGAAAACTTTGTTTGATCAAAGCTGCCAGTCCGCTCGCAATTCTTTGACGAATTAGCGGATAACTAATGGTCAAACGATTATCGCAATAGATTGGGCTTTTGATTCCGCTCGCCCAAGTAAAAGGCTGATGCGGTGAAAGACTGACGGCCTTGATTTTTAATAAATCAGCTGCTACTTGTTTCATACTTGTTCCCTCCATAATTTCTCAACTAATTGATACGCTGCCACTGGATCAGCAGCCTGGGTAATTGCCCGGCCAACAACGATTGCACTGCTGCCATTGCGAGCTGCCTGATCCGGCGTCATAACTCTTTTTTGATCATCATGGTTGTTGCCGACTAGCCGGATTCCTGGGGTGACCCGCAGAAAATCAGGCTGACTTTGCGCTTGAATTGCCGCTGCTTCCCAAGCAGAACAAACCACTCCGCCCAAGCCAGCTTGCTCAGCCAAAGCTGCATAATTCAGTACGCTGGCTTGCATTGAAGCTGTTACCAACTGTTCTTGCTGCAATTGCTCTTCAGTCGTTGAGGTCAACTGGGTGATAGCCAAAATTTTAGCTGCTGAATCACCATTACTGCCATCTAGCAGACCAGAAACGGCTGCCTCCATCATTGGCGTTCCACCGCTAGCATGAATTGTTGTCAGCTTGACGCCCAATTTACCGATCACCCGCATTGCAGCTTCAACTGTATGCGGAATGTCATGACATTTCAGATCTAAAAAGACATCATGGCCAGCAGCAATCAATTCCTGAACCATTGTTTGACCTTCACTGTAAAATAATTCCATCCCAACTTTGACAAACAATCGCTGACCTGCCGGAAATTTTTTCAAGAAATTATTAACCATTGCTTTGTCAGGAAAATCCAACGCAATTATCGGTCGCTCAATTTTCATTAATTTTGCTCCTCACTTCCTGCTGCAAAGCTGACAAACTTTTGATCTGGTACTGATCCATTTTAGTTGGTAAATCCGCCAAAATGTGGGGAAAAATCAGTGGATCATGAAAAAGCGCCGTTCCAATTGCTACCGCACTGGCTCCTGCTAAGAACATTTCCAAAACATCGTCGGCATTGCTGATTCCACCCATGGCAATAATTGGTAAATCAACTTGCTGACTGACTTGATAAATCATCCGAACTGCAATAGATTTAATTGCTGGACCAGATAAACCGCCAGTTTGATTAGCTAAAACTGGCTGCCTAGTCTTTAAATCCAACCGCATCCCCAATAAGGTATTGATCATACTCAATCCATCAGCTCCACCAGCCGCAACTGCACGAGCAATAGCAACAATATCCGTCACATTTGGTGAAAGTTTGACATAAACTGGTATCGGACTAACAGCTTTAACAGTTGCCGTTAAATTTTTGGCACTGACAGGATCAGTGCCAAACTGCATACCACCGTGCCGGACATTTGGACAAGAAATATTTAATTCCAAAGCGTCAACTAGACCAGAATGACTTAAACGCTTGGCAGTCTCGACGTAATCAGCTTCAGCCGTACCAGCAACGTTAGCAACAACTGGCAAATTCGGATATTTGGCCTTCAGGGCAGGTAATTTGGCTTGTAAAATTACATCAACCCCAGGGTTTTGTAAGCCAACTGCATTCAAAACGCCACCTGGTACTTCCGCAATCCGTGGCATTGGATTGCCAATCCGTGGTTTTAACGTGGCAGCTTTGATAATGATTGCTCCGAGTTGGTTCAGATCGAACATTTCCGCATAACGGTTATCGCCAAAAGCAAAGCAACCACTGGCCGGCATGATTGGATTTTTAAGTTTTAAACCTGGCAATTCAACTGCTAGACGTTCACTGAGCTTCATAATTTCACCTCCGCAGCTGAAAAAACCGGTCCTTCCAGGCAAACATGCTGATTCAAATCACCTTGACCAATGCTGACCATGCAACCCGCACAAGCACCCATACCACAACCCATCCGACTTTCTAAGGACAAGTCAACTGGCAGCTGACAGTCAGCAAAGTGCTTTTGAACTGTCTGTAACAATCCTAAAGGTCCACAAGCATAAACATGACGGCAATTGGCTGACCAATTATCCAATAAAGTTTTGACCGTTCCCTGGATTCCAGCTGTTCCATCATCGGTAGCTAATAAAAATTTTCCACTGGCTTGAAAAACTGCTGTACCAAAGACTTGTGCTTGGGTGCGAAAGCCAGCCATCGTAGTGACCTGGCAACCTTTTTGCGCTAATGTTTTGGCTAAAAACATCAAGGGCGGCAAACCTGTACCGCCGCCAATCAAAAGGACTTGATCATTAGCAGTCAGACTTTGGTAAGTAAAACCATTGCCTAAGGCTCCGAGAATATTCAACTTGACACCAGGTTTTAGGCTAGCTAACAAATTAGTCCCTTGACCAACTGTTCGATAAACCAAGCTCAACTGTCCTTGCATAGCTTGACAATCAGCAATTGCCAATGGCCGCCGCAATTGAAAAAGTTCATTTGGCAATGCAACCATCACAAATTTTCCGGGCAGGTAGCCACTTAACTTAGCAGTCGTTTTTAACTTCAGTAAATACACATCAGCAGTCAATTGACACTGTTCTTGAATGATAAAATCATTGGCACTTGGCATAAACGGCTCCTTTCTATAATGGATCAGTTGCAAAAGTCCGATTCTCCAACGCCTTAACTAAAGCTGCGGCCGTATTCAGCGAGGTCAGCAATGGTACGTTATGCGAAATCGCCATTTGTCTGATTTGGAAACCAGCTGAAGTTGCCGCCTGATCATGACCCATCGTATTAATTACCAATTGGATCTTACCAGCTTTCAACAAGTCCAAGATATTCGGATCAGTAGTTGCAACTTCACCAATTTTAGCAACATTCATGACTCTTAATCCATGATCTTCTAAAAATTTAGCAGTCCCATCAGTAGCTAACAGTCGATAGCCAATTTGGCTAAAACGCTGAGCTAATGGCAAAATTGTTTCTTTATCGCGTTTTTCGATCGTTAACAAAACATTGCCGTTCATCGGCAATTTCATTTTTGCGCCAGCAAAAGCTTTCAACAAAGCTTTTTCAAATGTCCGATCACTGCCCATAACTTCGCCGGTTGATTTCATTTCTGGACCAAGGTAGCTGTCAACTTCAGCTAATTTGCTGAATGAAAAAACCGGAGCTTTGACATTGATCGTTTTGCTTTCCGGATAAAGACCAGATTGATAGCCAAGTTCCGGCAAAGTTTTGCCTAAAATAACTTTAGTGGCAACTTGAGCCATTTCAATTCCCGTGATTTTGCTTAAAAAAGGAACTGTTCGACTAGCCCGTGGATTGACCTCGATCACATAGGCCTGATCTTGATGAATAATGAACTGGATATTCATTATTCCGCGACAATTCAAAGCAATAGCTAATTTTTGAGTAGCAGCAACGATTTGCTCTTTAATTGCTGAATTGAACGATTGTGGTGGATAAACCGCCATTGAATCACCAGAGTGTACGCCAGCGTGTTCAATATGTTCCATAATTCCCGGCAACAAAACATCTTGACCATCGCAAATTGCATCAACTTCGCATTCTCGTCCCTCCAAATAAGCATCGACCAGAATTGGATGATCGGCCGCTGCAGTAACATTTTGCTTGAGATAAGTTTTCAATTCTGTTTCATTGTAGACAATTTCCATTGCTCGGCCGCCTAGCACATAGCTTGGTCGAACTAAAACTGGATAACCGATTTCTTGAGCTTTTTGCAAAACTCCGGCTTGAGTAGTCGCTGTTTTACCCACCGGTTGCCGTAAACCTAATTGCTTGATAACTTCATCAAACAGTTCACGGTCTTCGGCTCGATCTAGATCCTTAACTGAAGTTCCTAAAATTTTAACACCATGCTGCTCTAAACCAGCAGCCAAGTTGATCGCCGTTTGCCCACCAAATTGGACGATCACTCCCAACGGCTGTTCGAGCTCAATCACGTTTAAAACATCTTCTAATGTTAATGGTTCAAAATATAATTTATCTGAAACTGAGAAATCGGTTGAAACAGTCTCCGGATTGCTATTCATCACAATTGCTTCATAGCCAAGGCTTTGGATCGCTTTGACACTGTGAACGGTCGCATAATCAAATTCAACCCCCTGACCGATTCGAATTGGACCCGAACCGATAACTAAAATTGATTTTTTAGCTGTTGGCTGGCTTTCGTTTTCTAAATCATAGGTACTGTAGTAATACGGTGTTTTTGAGTCAAATTCTGCTGCACAAGTATCGACCATTTTATAGACTGGCTTCAACCCTTGACTAAGCCGCAATTGCCGAATCTGATCTTCTGATTGGTTCCATAAATGACCAATTGTATAATCACTGAAGCCATATCGTTTAGCCGTTACCAATAACTGACGATCATTAGGGTAAGAGCTTAACTGCTGTTCTAATTCCGTCAGGTGTTTGATAATGTCCAAAAAGTATAAATTGATCTTAGTCAACTCATGAACTTCATCTAGTGTATATCCCCGTCGAAACGCTTCTGCTAAGTAGAATAAGCGATCATCTTGCGGATGAACTAGTTTTTCTTCCAACTGATCATCACTAGCTCGTTGAGCAATCGGTGAAAACAGATCGCGTTCATCAATTTCTAGTGAGCGAACGGCTTTTTGCAAAGCTTCTTCCGCGGTTCGGCCAATCGCCATTACTTCACCAGTCGCTTTCATTTGAGTTCCTAACCGCCGATCAGCATTTTGAAACTTATCAAATGGCCACCGTGGAATCTTGGCTACAACATAATCTAAGGCAGGTTCAAATTCAGCATATGTGGTCCCAGTTACCGGATTGATAATTTCATCTAAGTTCAAACCAACTGCGATTTTTGCCGCCATTTTAGCAATTGGATAGCCCGTAGCTTTCGATGCCAAGGCTGAGGAACGGCTGACTCGCGGATTGACTTCGATCACATCATAGTGGAAACTATTTGGATCGAGGGCCAGTTGAACATTGCAGCCGCCTTCGATTTTTAATGCCCGAATGATTTTTAAAGAAACATCGCGCAACATTTGATACTCCCGGTCACTTAAAGTTTGCGGCGGTGAAAAAACGATTGAATCTCCCGTATGAATCCCGACTGGATCAAGGTTTTCCATACAACAAACAACCATCGTATTATCAGCATGATCTCGCATCACTTCATATTCGATTTCCTTATAGCCCATAATACTTTTTTCAATCAGGCATTGGGTAACCGGTGAAAGATCTAAACCATTTGCAGCAATCGTTGCCAACTGTTCAGGCGTATCACACAAACCGCCGCCAGTTCCGCCCATCGTAAAGGCCGGCCGTACAATGACTGGATAGCCAATCTCTTGAGCAAAATCTAAAGCTTCTTGAGTAGTAGTGACGGTTTTAGAGGCTGGAACCGGTTCAGCAAGTTTGTTCATTAATTCTTTGAATAATTCGCGATCTTCAGCTTGATTGATTGCCGAGAGCTTGGTACCTAATAATTCAATTCCTAGTTCATCCAAAATCCCGGTTTTAGCTAAGGACATGGCTAAGTTAAGACCAACTTGACCACCAAGGGTTGGCAAAATCGCATCTGGATACTCCTGGCGAATGATCCGTGAAACCGATTCGGTTGTTAAAGGTTCCAAATAGACGTGATCAGCAATCGCATTATCAGTCATGATCGTCGCCGGATTTGAATTGACTAAAACGACTTCATAGCCTTCTTCGCGCAGTGCCAGGCAAGCTTGCGTTCCAGAATAGTCGAATTCGGCTGCTTGGCCAATAATGATCGGACCTGACCCAATGACCATAATTTTGTGAATATCAGTTCTCTTCGGCATTGCGCTCTTCCTTTCTTGTATCGATCATTTGCATAAAATCATCAAAAATGGCCATCGCATCATGTGGACCTGGAGCAGCATCTGGATGAAACTGCACGCTGAAAGCTGGGTAAGCTTTATGGTGCAATCCTTCAACGGTGCCATCATTGATTTCAGTATGAGTAACATTTAATACTGAACTGTCAATTGACTGAGGATTAACTGCATAGCCGTGGTTTTGCGAAGTAAAAAAGATCCTGCCAGTAGCGATCTCTTTGACTGGATGATTAAAACCACGATGGCCAAATTTCATTTTAAAGGTATCGGCCCCATTGGCTAAAGCAAATAGTTGGTGACCCAGACAGATGCCAAAAAGTGGCAGCTTAGCCTGAATCTGACGGATCATACCTAAAACTTGCGGTAATGCTTTAGGGTTGCCGGGACCATTGGAAAGCAAAACGCCATCAGGATGCAACTGCAAGATCTCAGCTGCCGTCGAATCGTACGGCATCACGATTGTATTACAGCCACGTTTGGCTAATTCGCGCAAAATGCTATGTTTCAAGCCGAAATCAACAACGACAACATTGCGACACGTACCAGGATTCGGATAAGGACGAAGCGTTGAAACTTTTGGTGTTAGGTTGCTGGTTGGTTCAATCTGCTTAAGTTTGACCAGTGCTTCCTTGGCAGCTTGTTTGGTGGCAGTCAATTTGCCGCGCATGGTTCCCGCCACTCTGAGACGTTTGGTCAAAGCTCGGGTATCGATCCCGGAAATTCCTGGAATATTCATTTGTTTCAAAAAGTCGTCGAAACTGCCTTGTTGCCGCCAATTACTAGCAACACGGGCTAATTCATGACAGACAACTCCACAACATCCCGGCTGGATCGATTCACAATCGTCAAGGTTGACGCCGTAATTGCCAATTAGCGGATTAGTAAAAACTAGAATCTGGCCAGCATATGATTGATCAGTAACTGCTTCTTGATAGCCGGTCATCCCGGTCGTGAAAACTACTTCACCAACCGTCAGCTGGTCAGCACCAAAAGCCGTTCCTTGATAGATCGCGCCGTCTTCTAATACTAAATATCTCTCCACGTTTCAGTCCTCCTTTTGATAAACAAGTCGACCACTGACAAAAGTCATTTCAGTAATGCCATAAACCTGTTCACCAGTAAATGGATTATTTTTGCCTTTTGAATAATAAGCTGATTCCTTGATTTGTGCTGGATGCTGCAGATCAAAAATGGTTAAGTCCGCTGGTTTACCTGCTTGGATTGTACCAGCCGCAGAGATTGAGAATGCCTTTGCCGGCGCACTGGTCAGCAGTTCCAATAATCTTGGCAAAGTCAGCTGGCCAGTTTTAACCAATTTGGTATATAGTAGGCTAAAAGCTGTTTCACTGCCAGTAATTCCAAAAGCAGCGTGACAAAAACCGCCTGCTTTCTCACTAGCCGCATGCGGGGCATGATCAGTTGCTATTAGATCAATTGTCCCATCAGCCAAGGCGGCAATCAAAGCAGCCTGGTCTTCTTTCGTCCGCAGCGGTGGATTCATTTTGTAATTACCATCATCAGCCAAAATATCATCAGCTGTCAGTAACAAATGGTGTGGCGTTGCTTCACAAGTAACTTGAATTCCCTGTTGTTTGGCCCAGCGAATCAAAGCCACACTTTCCTTGGTTGAAATATGACAGGCATGATAGTGGACCCCGGTTCTTTGGGCGAGAATCAAATCACGAGCCAACTGTGATGATTCGCTTAAGTCCAGCATTCCTGGCAGATTAAGTTCCTGAGCTTTCGGGCCAGCATTGATCACACCATTGAATAAAAGTGATTCGTCTTCAATATGCTCGGCTAGTGGCAATTTAGCTGCAGCTGCCTGCTGCATTGCTTGATACATAACAGCTGCACTTTGAATTCCATTGCCATCATCACTGATTGCAAATGCTCCAGCAGCTTTCAGGGCTGGATAAGCATTAATTTTTTTTCCTTGCCGGCCTTTAGTGATTGCAGCATATTGAAGAATATGCACCACACCATCTTTTTGGTTCAACGCTTGCATTCGTGACATTTTTTCAGGCGTATCTGGAACTGGATCTAAATTAGGCATTGCCCCAACCGTCGTAAAGCCGCCGTGAGCCGCTGCTAAACTACCGGTCTTGATTGTTTCTTTTTGGGTAAAACCAGGCTGACGATAATGCACATGCACGTCTACTAGACCTGGAGCAACTAATTTTTCGGCAGCATTAATTACTTGATCAGCACTGATTAGCTTGGCTAAGTTTGTTCCCACAGCTGCAAAATGGTCATCTTGGAGCAAAACATCCATTTTATGCAGTTGACCAGCTTGATAGACCAAACCATTCTTAATCAAAGTCAGCATCTTACCGTCCCCCTAAATGACGCCCGTTAATTACTGCTTCCAGCATTGCCATGCGCATGAAGACACCATTTTTCATTTGCTGTGCGAAACGCGACTTAGGAGCTTCAACTAATTCTGAATCAATCTCAACGCCACGATTGATCGGACCTGGATGCATAATAATTGCTTTGTCTTTCATTTGTTGATAGCGAGATTTGGTTAAACCGTATTTTTGATGATAGCTTTGAGCATCAAATTGGCTTTCCTCAGCATGGCGTTCATGCTGAACCCGTAACAGCATCATGACATCCATTCGCCCAATCAACTGATCGATCGGCAAATATTGGCCGAATTGGCTGAATTCTTGTTGGTCATACCAATATTCTGGACCTGAAAAATAGACTTTTGCTCCCAAACGAGTTAGCAGCTGCATGTTACTGCGAGCAACGCGTGAATTTGTTAAATCGCCGACAATAGCAATTTTTAAATCGTTGAAATGACCAAACTGCTGATAAATCGTCAACATATCCAGCAAAGATTGTGAAGGATGCTGACCACTACCGTCACCGCCATTGACGATTCCAATATTCAATTGCGAACTAGCTGGCAGGTTAATCAAGTTGCGATAGTAACCGTTTTGCGAATGCCGGATTACTGCCAAGTCGATCCCGATTGAATTCAATGACAGTAAAGTATCATATAAAGTTTCACCTTTTTTCACCGAACTAGCCGCGGGATCAAAAGGAATGACTGTCAAGCCAAGCTTTCTTTCCGCCATTTCAAAGCTGCAGTGAGTTCGAGTGCTATTTTCAAAAAATAAATTAGCAGCATAAATTGGTTTTGACCAAACTGGAACATTTCCACCTTGTTGAAAATAAGTTGCTCGCTGAATAAGGGCTTTAACAGTTGCGACCGGCAGATTTTCAACCGAAACAAAATGCGGTAATTTTACCATTTCAAGAGATTTTTGCATGAATCCCAGCTCCTTTTATTTTTCACTTCTTGCTTTTTGCGGCAAAATCAAGTTCAAGACGATTCCAAAAACGGTTGCTAAAGCAATACTGGTTAATTGGAAATTTCCCAATTGCAGATATGCTCCACCAATTCCAATTACTAAAATAACTGAAGTGATTACTAAGTTGCGTTTTAATTCATAATTAACATGATTATCAACTAAGATTCGCAAACCATTAGAAGCAATCATGCCAAACAAGAGAAAACTAATACCACCAATTACGGGTGTCGGTATCGAGTGGATCAAAGCACTGATTTTACCAACAAAGCTGAAAATTATGGCAAATAAAGCTGCTCCACCCAAGACCCAGACACTGTGAACCTTAGTCATTGCCAATACCCCAATATTTTCACCATATGAGGTGGTTGGCGGACCACCAACAAAACCGGCAATGATCGATGATAATCCATCCCCGAATAAGGTCCGATGCAAACCAGGATCCTTAAAGAAATTCCGCTTAGTCAATTTGTTTAAAACCATGATATGACCCATGTGCTCAGTCATCGTGACAAAAGCAATTGGTGCCATGCCAATGATGGCCGCGGGATACCATTTAAAGTGATAATTGACAAACATTACATCAAAGGCCGGTAAAGAGAACCATTTAGCGGCAACGACCGATTGCAGATCAACAATTCCAACCATCACTGCTAGCAAGTAGCCGCAAACGATTCCCAACAAAACTGGGATCATGCTTGGAAAACCTTTGAGATACAGATTGAAAATGATGGTAATCAACAAAGTGAAAATTGCAACGGCAAAATATTTAAGATCATAATGATTGTTATTCAACATTGCATCACTGGCGGCTGTTGTAGCCAATGACAAGCCAATCACAATGATGATCGGCCCAACAACAACCGGTGGCAAAACTCGATCAACCCAGTTAGAGCCAAAGCGGGAAATGATCAATGAGACGACCACATATACTAAACCAGCTGAAATCGCCCCTTGGGCAACGGCTGGATAACCATCGGCTTTCATTAAAGCCTGCATGGTGGTAACAAACGCAAAGCTCGAACCGAGATAGGCCGGAATCTTAGCCTTGGTACATAAAATATAAGTCAAAGTACCGACACCGGAACTGAACAAAGCAATACTAGGATTGATGCCAATCAGCAAAGGAACTAAAACTGTTGCGCCAAACATCGTAAATAAATGCTGGATCGAAAGAATCAGCCAGTGAAAAAAAGTTGGTCGATCCTGAATATCCAAAAGTGCTTCATCATTGCGAAATTCTTTTGTAGACGAATTTTTCAAAATATTTCATCCTTTCTCGACAAAAAAACCTGAATCCAATTGATCCAGGCCAGCTTAAGGTTTCACCTCAGTTAGGTGAGCGGCAACCTTTTTGCTCTCTCTGGAGTCAATTAAAATGGTTGGTGCTTATTTTAAGTTTTTAATTTCAATTGAGTCCTTACCATCAATTTCTTCAACTGAAACTTGAATTTGCTCTTGGCGTGAGGTTGGAATATTTTTACCAACAAAATCCGCCTTGATCGGCAATTCACGATGTCCACGATCAACTAAAACTGCAACATTGATTTTTTTAGGACGTCCTTGATCCATCAAAGCATCTAAAGCTGCCCGAACCGTCCGACCAGTGAATAAAACATCATCAACTAAAATGACTTGCTTATCAGTAATGTCAAAATCTAACTGGGAAGACTTGACAACTGGATCATTTTTTAATGATGCATCATGACGATCATCGCGATAGAGTGAAATATCTAATTCACCGACTGGGACACTGGCTCCTTCTAATTGCTGCAAGCGTTTTGCAATCCGCTGTGCTAGATAAATGCCCCGTGTCTTGATCCCAACGATCACTAAATCTCCAATCCCTTTGTTTTTTTCAATGATTTCGTACGTCATTCGAGTCAGCGCACGCTTCATCGCCATTGAATCAACGACTTCTTTTGCCATTTTTACCTCTCCTTTTCTGTCCAAAAAAAAGACCACTCAGTTCATCGACTAAGTGGTAGACAAATGCCTTCTTCGAGCTCAATTAAGACGCTGCCTTCTTAGCCTCACAGGACTAACTTTAAAGGACCTTCATTGTCTATAAATTTACTTGATATTTTCTTGCTTGTCAAGTCTTTCCAACGTTTTTTGAAAAATTCCCGGGACTGGCACATTAAAGACCATTACCTGATGAGTCCGGGGATGTTCAAACCCCAAACGACCGGCGTGAAGAAACTGGCCATGGCCTTTGAGTGTTTTGGCTGGGCCATATAATGGGTCGCCAGCCAAGGGATGCCCTATATAACGCAAATGAACTCGGATTTGGTGGGTTCGACCAGTTTCTAAAGTACATTTGATCAAAGTAAATTGTGTTTGGTAGTAACGCTTAACCACCTGAAAATGAGTAACTGCTGGCCGTCCATTGGCTACGACTGCCTGTTTTTTGCGGTCACGCAATGATCTGCCAACTGGAGCATTAATCGTTCCATGGTCTTCTTTGATGATTCCATGAACTAAAGCAGTATACTCACGCAAATTCTTTTTAGCTTTCAGCTGGGCAGCCAATGCCTGGTGAGCCTGATCGTTTTTAGCAACCATCAATAAACCCGAAGTGTCCTTATCAATTCGGTGAACAATTCCAGGACGATAAGTACCATTGATCGTCGACAACGGGCAATGATACAACAGCGCATTGACTAAGGTTTGATCTGGATGCCCGGGTGCCGGATGAACGACCATTCCTTGAGGTTTATTGACTACTAAAAGATCTTGATCTTCATAAATAATCGACAAAGGAATCTTTTCTGGTTTAAGACTGAGCTGTTTGATCTTAGGCGGCTGCAATTCAATCAAATCACCTGTTTTAACTTGGTACTTAGGTAAAACTAATTGCTGATTGACCTTCAAATTGCCTTGGCGGATCAGCACTTGCAACTGTGAACGACTATAATTTGGAAAAAAGCCAGCAATAACTTTATCTAACCTACCTGATTGATCAGTGATTTTGAAACTTTGTCGTTCAGTCATGCCGATCATCTCTGAGCACTGCTAATAACAAAATGATCACTCCGACAGTTAAAGCCGAATCGGCAACATTAAAGACCGGAAAATTAATAAATTTCAATTCAAACATGTCAACAACATAGCCAACCCGGATCCGATCGATAAAATTCCCAATTGTGCCACCAATCATCAAACTGATTCCCAACGCATAGATCCAATTCTGCCAAGTTTTCTTAAACATATAGCCTAAAATCACTAAGGCAACCAAGGTTATTACAAAAAAGAAAAGCCGTTGGCCAGTTAAGATATTCCAAGCTGCGCCATAATTGCGAATATGTGCCAGCGCTAGAAAATGCGGAATAAAATTGATACTGCTGTTAAGTGGGACAGTGACCATAACATAATGTTTAACTAACTGGTCAAGTAAAACCACCGCAAACATCAGTAGAAAATAAATTGGCATTAAAATCGATCCTCACTTTCTGGCATCAAATAATTAAAGAATACCTTAAGTTTACATTATACCTCACCTATTTGTCAGCATAAACTTAAATTTTTAAGAAACAATTCATTACCCACTAAAAAAGCTAAAAGCAACTAACAAATCAGTGAGCTGCTTTTAGCCTTTGAAAATAATCAGTTCTTTAATATTGGCAAAAATCCTGCGACAGAACTTTAATTAATATAACCCAGAAATCGTACCATCATCAGCTAATTCCATCTGATTGGCAGCTGGAACTTTCGGCAAACCAGGCATGGTCAAAACATTGCCAGTTAACGCAACAATGAAGCCAGCTCCTAATTTAGGCACAAACTCGCGAATATGAATTGCAAATCCAGTTGGTGCACCTAACTTTTTAGGATCATCTGATAATGAATATTGTGTTTTAGCCATGCAGATTGGCAATTTGTCCCAACCTCTTTGAGCAAACTGCTTTAATTGACGCTGAGCTTTGCGGCTATAAATAACTTCTTGGCCTCCATAAATTTCTGTCACAATTTTTTCAATTTTAACTGTTAGTGGATCACCTGCTTGATAAAGCGGCACAAAATCAGCTGGTTGATCACACAATTCAACAACCTTGTCGGCCAGTTCTAAGGCACCTTGACCGCCATGAGCCCAAACATCAGCCACCGCCACTGGTGTTTGAGCCTGCTGACACAATTCTTTTAATTTGATTAATTCAGCTTCAGTATCCGCACTGAAACGGTTAATGGCGATGATCACTGGCACTTGATAGCGTTTAATGCTGGCAATATGTTTCTGTAAATTGGTAAAACCAGCTGTCAGGGCTGCTAAGTTTTCAGTTGCCAACTGATCTTTGGCTACACCGCCATGCATCTTCAAAGCTCTGATTGTAGCTACAATCACAACAGCATTTGGTGTCTGACCTAAAACTGGCGACTTAATATCAAGAAACTTCTCTGCTCCCAGATCAGCACCGAATCCAGCTTCGGTGACCGTATAATCAGCAAGTTTCAAAGCCGTTTGAGTCGCCAAAACACTGTTGCAGCCATGAGCAATATTGGCAAATGGTCCACCGTGAATAATTGCTGGCGTATGAGCTAAAGTCTGAACCAGATTTGGTTTAATTGCATCTTTGAGCAATAAGGAAATTGCGCCAGTTACGCCGAGCTGTGCAACCGTCACTGGCTGTTTGTCATAGGTATAACCGATCACAATCCGACTGATTCGTTTTTTCAAATCAGCTAAATTTTCACTCAGGCACAAAATCGCCATCAGTTCACTCGCAACTGTAATATCAAAACCATCTTCACGCGGAATTCCTTGAGACAAGCCACCGAGTCCAATCACAATATGTCGCAGTGCACGATCATTGATATCCAAGACACGTTTCCATATTACTCGCCGCGGATCAATGTTCAGCTGATTGCCTTGATAAATATGATTATCGATCAAAGCTGCCAAGGTATTATTAGCAGTTGTTAAAGCATGCATATCACCGGTAAAATGCAAGTTGATATCTTCCATTGGAATAACTTGAGCATAGCCACCACCCGTTGCACCGCCTTTCATTCCCATGACCGGGCCAAGTGATGGTTCCCGCAAAGCGATCGCAGTCCGCCGCTTTCTAAGATTCAAAGCATCACCCAAACCGACCGTAACTGTCGATTTGCCTTCACCAGCTGGGGTTGGATTGATAGCTGTCACTAAGATCAATTTGCCATTTGCTAAATTATTATTTTGTAATGGCAATTTGATCTTAGCCTTATAATCACCATATTGTTCGATCTGGTCCGCACTTAACCCTAAACGTGCAGCAACAGTGGTAATCTTCTCCATTTTTGCCTTTCGTGCGATCTCAATATCTTTCAATGCCCAAAGTCCCCCTTGAATTTGATAACCCAATTATATGATAAAGTTCGCAAAATGTCATTATTTCTTTCAGTTTTAAAGCATTGTCCTGGTTGAAAAGAACATTTTAAGAACAATACCTTTAGTCTTGGATTAAATCATACAGCTTATTTCGAGCTGATGGCAGCAAATAAATGCGATAGGTCTGTAATTTAGTTTTAAACACTAAACAACCATGCGGCTGCTTGCTAACACACAATTCAGAGCGCTGCAAAACTTTATTATTTTGTGGAATGACTGTTTTCAACACTACCTGATCTGGTCGAATTTCAACTTGGCGAAAATAAATCTGGACCCCGCTAACTAAGAGAAACAATAAAAAAACCAAAACTGTCCAAATTTGAAAAACTGTGATTTCTAACCACAGCAAAACACTGATTGATAAAATAATCAGCGTATAAGACCAGCAAGTAACTGACGTTGGTAGATCTGGCTGATAAAAAAACTTTTTATCCACTTGAAAACCTCCAATTAATTTTCTAGCTTTATGGTAATGCAAATCTTTCGGTAAAAGAAGCCAATTTATGATCTTTAATGTTTTCTTTGCTTTGTCAATTCCCAATATTGAAATAAATCGGTCCGCAAAGATCCATTGTATAATTTACGCCGTTTAGTAGCTCTTTGCCCATAATATTTTTCAAAAGTTAAATCACTCGTCAAAATGTACTTGTTCCAAGTTTTCAATGGTTTAAAAGCGACTCCCATTTGCTGATAAAGCTGGTGAACGCTCACCTGATCGCTCAAACGCTGACCATAAGGTGGATTGGCAACGATTACCCCATTTGTCAGTTCAGTTTTAAAATCCTTGACTGCCTGCTGTTTGAAATAAATCTCTTTACTTAAGCCAGCTTGACGAGCATTCAAACGCGAAATGGCAATCATTTGTCCATCAATATCATAGCCAAAAATCGCTAATTTTCGATCATAATCAGCTAAATCAGCTGCTTCGTCCCGGACTGACCTAGAAACTTCCACAGGTACCCAGTCCCAATCCTCACAGATAAATTGCCGTTTGAATCCTGGAGCAATGTTATGACCAAGCAAAGCCGCCTCAATCGGAATTGTTCCCGATCCACAGACTGGATCAATAAATGGCTTTTCTGGATACCAATGAGCCAACAAAACCAAAGCAGCTGCAAAATTTTCTTTGAGCGGTGCCGGACCCTTCTCTAAGCGATAACCACGCTTAAATAAGCTTGGCCCAGTTGTATCCAAAGTTAATAAAGCTTGGTCTTTATTGATCGCAACTTCCAACGGATATTTTGCTCCACTTTCTGGTAAATGTCCATGTCGATGGTAAACTTGACTAAGCTTATCAACAACGGCCTTTTTAACAATCGCCTGCACATCAGGAACACTATGCAATTGAGATTTTTGTGAACGACCAGCAACTGGAAATTCCGCATCCAAAGGTAAAAAATGGTCCCAAGCAAGCTGTTTAGTTCTTTCAAATAATTCATCAAAGGTCTTTGCTGGGAATTCACCAATAATAATTTTGATTCGATCGGCAGAACGCAGCCACAAATTACTCCTTAAAATGTCGCGCAAATCGCCAATGAAACGTACTCGACCATTTTCGACTTGAACTTGATAACCTAAGTGGCGCAATTCGTTGCCAGTAACGCTCTCTAAGCCTGCTGCACAAGCGGCTAATAAATTAAATTTTTCCATCAATTTTCTCCTAATATATTCTAATTAAAATAAAAAGGCTAGGATGCACATGGCTTCCTAACCTCTTCCTGTAAATGTAAGCCTCTATAAGCCACGTTCCGTCCCTTGAATGATCCAGGAGATATCAAACAAGGTGGCGATCATCTATCTCCAGGCAATTTGCCTGCCCCCATGCTTAGTTCATTTCCGGCATGAAGCGCCCCTACCATAATTTGGGTTACCTGCTCGTGGGGTTTACCGCGTTCCATCAATACTGTTTCCAATATTGCTTCGTCACTGTGGCACTTTTCAAAACTACTAGGGCGTAGTCAAAACCTTAGCCCGTTTGCTTGCCATTACCAATTGGCACCTCGCCTTATTTTTTCAGCGAGCACGATCACTACAGACATCGCAGTCTGTGCAAGCTTGGACTTTCCTCAGTTCGCTCAAAGGCGAACCGCGATCACCAGAGACTTACAAGATTATTATTGATCGTTGTTAAAAACGGTCAGTATGATCATCATTATTCAACTGTGCGCCAAAAACATGGCGTTCCAGATTAGACAAGCGTTTCAGGATGTCCATATTAGTTACGTTGGAAACTGGTCGGCTAACTTGGCTATCACCGCTGACTGACAGCTGTTTTGTCAATTCATCGACCTTGCTGACTAAACGATCATTTTCCAACTGAAGCCGCTGAGTTTCTTTCGAATAAGTTTCATAATCCTTGATTACATCATCAAGAAATTCATCGACATCAGCCGGATCATAACCACGCATTTTAGGACGAAAATGTTTATTAACAATATCTTTCGGCGTAAAATTAATTTTTTCCACAGAAATGCACCTCATATTCATCTGGAAACTCAACCTGAAACTCCTACTATTATACCAAACCTAGTAATTATTGCAAATGTTTTTCATTGATTTCTTCTAAATAATCCTGACTAGCAGTCTCCAACCAATCAAAATCCAACAAATCTAAAGGATAATCTTGCCATCGTTGATACGCTTGAATTGCTTGATAATCATAACGACTTTTGCCTGGATGTTCTGGGTCATAAACCAAAAGTGCCTGTTTAGTATGCTTAAGCATAAAGGCCTGCCAGTTTTTTAGCTGCTGGGGGCTTTGATAGGGATGTCGACTGATTTCAGCAAAAAAGTCAACTTTTTCTTTAAGTTTTAGTAAAGCTGCTTGTTTTTCCGGCTTCCACTTTTGAGCGAAATCAGCAAATGGCAATAGTAAAGCAGTTTTTAAATCCGGATAATTCTGTTTTAAATCAATCGCCGCTTCTAGAGCCCACTGTTCGATTCCTGGTTGACCGCCCGTTAAAATCCAAGTCAAGCCTTGATCGATCTTAGCAAGCAGCTGCTTAGCTAATAAATGCTTTAAGACTTTAATTCGTTGATCATTTAGGCGAAAAATATTCAGTTCATAATTGCGATAGCCACTGACCCATATATTCATAATTTCCTCCTTGCTTATTTTAACATTTTCATTTAGTGACGGCGATTAATTAGACTATTTTGCCAAGGTTGTTTTAAGTTGGTATAATAAGTCGAATGGAGAGTGAGGCAATTGACGATTCGTTATCCAAATGGTCAAGTTTACCATCAAGATTCTATTAATCATTTCAAAAATCACAAAGCCAAAAATGATCAGGTTGTATTTGGAAATCGTGGCATGCCTCTCGAAGATGAAATCAATCTTAGCAATCTTTTTTATTTGCAAAATGATTCGGCAGTCATCCACAAAAAGCCAATTTCAATTCAAATCGTACAAGTCGATTACCCTAAGCGAAGTGCCGCGGTAATTAAGGAAGCTTACTTTAAGCAGGCTTCGACCACTGATTATAATGGAGTATACCATGGATATTATTTGGATTTTGAAGCAAAAGAAACTCAAAACCAAACTTCTTTTCCACTTAATAATTTTCATGATCACCAAATAAAACATATGCGTGCTTGCACCAAGCAAGGAGGAATTTGTTTCACGATTATTAAATTTGTTTCAACACAAGAATTATTTTTGTTACCAGCAAAAGTTTTATACAATTATTGGGATCAGCAAAATACTGGCCGTAAATCAATTCCCAAAAACGTGATTGCTGAAAATGGGTTTACTATTAAATACGGTTTTCAACCTCTAATTCCTTACTTAGAAAAAGTTGACTTGTTGATCAAGCAATCACAAGAAAAGAGGAGCTAACTTTATGAGTAAACGAGATCCTGAATATTCAAGAGTTGCACGCCGAAAAGCTATTTTAAAAAAAGCTAAAAGAAGAAATAATCCTGTACGGAAATTCTTTCGTAGGTTATTTTTTAGTTTCTTCATTATTCTTGAATTTGCAATCGTACTAGGTGCGACTTTGTTTTTCATTTATGCTAAAAGCGCCCCAACTTTAACCGAGGCAAAATTGCAGAGTAGCGGCTCAACCACCATCTATGATGCTAATAATCATAAAATTATGTCACTTGGTTCGGAAAATCGGCGATATATTAGTGAGAACAAGATCCCACAGAAGTTAAAGGATGCCATCATTTCAATTGAAGATCGTCGCTTTTATAAGCATCACGGAATTGATCCAATTAGAATTGTTGGAGCTGCAATTTCTAACATTACTGGCTCATCCAGTGGCCTGCAGGGTGGCAGTACGCTTGATCAACAGTTAATCAAGTTGTCATTTTTTTCAACTAAACGCTCTGATCAGACACTAAAACGCAAAGCGCAAGAAGCTTGGATGGCACTTAAGCTTGATAATAGTTACAGCAAAAATCAAATTCTGACATTTTATGTTAATAAAGTTTTCATGGGATTTGGGACCTATGGAATGCAAACTGCATCATACTATTATTTTAATAAACCGCTTAAGGATCTGGATCTTGCCCAAACAGCATTAATTGCCGGAATACCTAATGCGCCAACTGACTATAATCCATATTCAAATCAGAAACTAGCTTTGCAAAGACGAAATGAAGTTCTAGATGCGATGGTAGCAAATAAAAAAATAACTTCTGCTCAAGCTGCCAAAGCAAAAAGCGAATCAATAACTAATGGAGTTGTTCAACAAAGATCTAATCAAACGGTTAACAGCAAAGAAAAGATTGCTGATTCTTATATTAAGCAAGTAATTCAAGAAGTCAAAAAGAAAGGCTATAATCCTTATAATTCAAGTTTGAAGATTTATACGAACCTCAATATGAATATTCAAAAAAAGCTGTATCAAATCGCTAATACAGATGATTATATAAACTATCCAAATAATAATCTGCAAATCGCTTCGACCATTGTTAATCCTAATAATGGTAAAATTGTTGCTATGATTGGTGGCCGGCAAGTGGGAAATGTCACTTTTGGTCTCAATCGCGCTGTTCAAACTGATCGAACAAATGGTTCAACAGCTAAACCATTAATAGACTATGCACCAGCTATTGAATACTTAAGTTGGGCTACGTATCATAAATTAAAAGATTCCAAATACATTTATCCTGGAACTAGCATTCAACTTTACGATTTTGATCATCAATATCAAGGATCTATTACAATGCGCAGTGCTTTAACACAATCCCGTAATATCCCTGCTATTCGTGCTTTACAATCAGTCGGAATTACTCGCGCACAGAATTTTATTAGTAAATTGGGCTTTAAATACAAGAAAACTCTAGAATTTCAAAACGGAATTGGTTTATATTCCTCAACCTTACAAAATGCGGCAGCATATGCAGCTTTTGCTAATGGAGGAACTTATTACAAACCTACGTATGTTCGAAGCATCGAAACCAATGATGGAGTGGACCACAACTATTCCAGCTCAGGAAAACACGTAATGCAATCTTCCACTGCTTATATGATCACTGATATGCTAAAAGATGTTCTGACAAGCTCTAACGGAACTGGACGGTCTGCAAATATCAGTGGCCTTTATGAAGCTGGAAAGACTGGTACTAATAGTTATCCAAGTAGCATCGCTGATAAGTTTCCCAGTGATGCTGATATGGATTCTTGGTTTAATGGCTATACTAAACACTATTCGATGTCGGTTTGGGTTGGTTACGATCACCCGTACGAAAGCGGAAATTATCTTGATTCTTCATCGGTCAAAATTGCGCAATACATCTATAAGTACGCCATGTCATATATGTCGACCGGGAAAACTAATACTGATTGGAAACGACCAAGCAACGTTTACGTCAAATATGTTAATGGAGTTCGCGAATTGTATTTAGCTGGCTCATCCGATAAGACAAGTGATGATAGCGATAGTAGTAGTGATAGCAGTTCCAGCAGCAGCTCGAGTTCTGAAAAGACTAGCAGCATACTTGATTCATCATCAAGTATTAGCTCAATTATTTCAAGTTCTTCAGTCTTCAGCAGCCACTCTTCAAGCAGCGGCTCAGAAAACTCAAGTACTACTTCAAATTCATCGTCTTCAAGCTCATCAAGCTTACCAAGTTCTTCAAGCAGTTCAAGTAATACTAATACTAATGCCACTACTACTTCTCCAGCTCAATAATCAAGAAAAACCAGCAGCTAGAATTTAAAATTCTAGCTGCTGGTTTTTTGGTTGCAAAACCCGTTAAATTTTCAATTAACTTCAGCCCTTAGTTCATTTAGCCAAACCTTTTTTAATGAGTCCTTTACCAGCTGAACAGATTTCTAGTAACGGACAATTTGAACAGTTAGGCCGCCGAGCTAAACATTGATAACGTCCCCAAAAAATCATTCGATGGTGTGCTGAAATCCATGATGATTGGGGCAACTTCTGCATCAACGTGTGCTCGATTTGCAAAACACTAGCATTCTTGGGAACAATTGCCAAGCGTTTAGCTACCCGGCTGACATGCGTATCAACTGCAATGGCTGGGATTTGAAAACATTCAGCTAAAACGACATCAGCTGTCTTTTGTCCAACTCCCGCTAACTGCATCAACTCTGAACGAGTTTGCGGTACCTGTCCATCAAATTTAGCTACTAACCCTTGCGCACAAGCAACTAAGTATTTAGCTTTGTTGCGGTACAAACCAATCGTTTTAATCAACGATCTAACTTCTGCTTCATCAGCTCGAGCCAAATCAAGTGGTTGGGGATAGCGAGCAAACAAAGCTGGTGTTAACTGATTGACCGCTTTATCAGTCGTTTGAGCACTCAGGATCACTGCCAGTAGAAAATGAAAAGAATTATCAGCAACTAGTGAGGTTTGCGCATTAGGAAAAATTTCTCCCATAACTGAAATTGCTGCTTGAGTTTGTTTAGCATTTAGCATTAATCATCTTTCCTTTGGGTTAAGTTCTGATCCGTTGGTGACCATTTTTTCAAAGGTATCTTGGGTTTATTTTTTGATTGAGAAAAATCCTTTAGCTTTTTTTGTACTCCAAATTGACGCTGTTTGGTTTTCATTCGCTGAACATCAGCTGCTGTCCGAATGTTTTGTCGCTCCCAGCTTAATAAGACACGGTCAATGTATTTCAAACTGTAAGCTTGACTTAAAACCGCCTCACGCAAAGCCAACATCACTAAGTTGGGAGAATAATGATCCTCACTAAACCACTGTTCAATCGTCTCTAATTCAATTGGCGACAGGGTGCGCCCAAATTCCTGCTCAATTGCTTGAAAAACTTGAGTTTGATTGGCTTGGACCTCAGAAGCCGTCTGCTGTTGCAATTTTTGTCGCTCCAAAGCAAAAAGCTTCTCATAAAGCAAATCAAAGCGATAAGCGTCCCTTTTTTTACCTTGACTATCAGTAGTTGTTTTAATTTCCAACAGTTTCTTTTCAAACAGCCGATGCAGCAATTGGTAAATTTCAGTTGTTTGACACTGCATATTGGCCGCAATCTTTTCAATTGGCGGAAAATCATTACCAGCTTGAAGCTCGCTTTCAAGCTGCAAAAATAAAACAAACTCCTGTTCATTCATTCCAATTCGGCGATAATTGTGTAATAACAAATTGGTAATCGTTGTATTTCCTGCCCTTAAAAACTGTTGAATGACCTTTTCCATTTGGACCACCTTTCTCTTTAAAACTTCAAAAAAACGCCAAGGCCGAAAATTAGCACTTGTCGTTTTTTTTGAATATTACGGATAAATTCGATTTAGCAATCTTGGGAATGGAATTGATTCCCGAATATGTTCCTGGCCAGTGATCCACGTAATAGCCCGCTCTAATCCTAAGCCAAAACCTGAATGTGGTACACTACCATAACGCCGCAAATCAAGATACCATTCATAATCGGCTTGCTTTAAACCAGCTTTTTTAATTTGTTCAATTAAATAATTTGTATCTGTCGCCCTTTCAGAGCCACCAATGATCTCGCCATAGCCTTCTGGTGCCAACAAATCAGCACAAATCACTACATCATCACGAGTCGGATGTGGTTTCATATAAAATGGTTTAATTGCTTTGGGATAATTCAGCACAAAAACTGGTAGCTTAAAATGCTCAGCCAGATAAGTTTCCTCAGGTGAACCAAAGTCAACGCCCCATTTTAATCCTGAAAATTGCCCAGAAGCTTGCAACATTTGAATTGCTTCATCATAGGAGATCCTTGGATAAGGCAACTTAGTATAACGTTCCAACACTTGAGGATCACGATCCAATAATTTCAATTCATACTGACAATTATCGAGAACACCTTGGACTAAAAATGCAACATATTTTTCTTGAACCTCCAGACTTTCTTCCTGATGCATGAAGGCCATTTCCGGTTCAATCATCCAAAATTCAATCAAATGCCGCCGAGTTTTCGACTTTTCGGCCCTGAAGGTTGGTCCAAAAGAAAAGACTTTGTTAAAAGCCATTGCTCCAGCTTCTTCGTACAATTGTCCCGACTGTGATAAGTAAGCATCTCGATCAAAATACTTAGTGTGAAATAGTTCAGTCGTGCCTTCCGGTGCTGATCCAGTCAAAATTGGTGCATCAATTTTGATAAAGCCTTCACGATTGAAGAATTCATAAGTTGCTCGGATCATTTCATTGCGGATCTTCATAATTGCAAACTGTTTTTTTGAACGCAACCAAAGATGACGATGATCCATTAAGAAATCAACCCCGTGTTCTTTAGGCGTTATTGGGTAGTCTTCGCTTTCACCGACTTTTTCTAGGTTAGAAATTTCAATTTCATAACCAAAATGCGAACGTGAATCCTCATGGATTGT
Source organism: Liquorilactobacillus sicerae (assembly GCF_029916425.1). Lineage (GTDB taxonomy): Bacteria > Bacillota > Bacilli > Lactobacillales > Lactobacillaceae > Liquorilactobacillus > Liquorilactobacillus sicerae. Next base: position 121,727 of record NZ_JAHAVQ010000003.1, read on the forward strand.
TCCGGTAACATAGAAGCTTTCCTCTAAACGTAATTCTTTAGCCTCGTGGAACATTTCTTCGCCAACTTCACTTTTGACGATCACTCCTTGAAAATACGCTGTTCCATCTCGTAATTGTAAAAATGCAATCTTACCGCTTGATCTTTTATTGGTCAACCAAACTCCAATTCTAACTTGCTGATCAACGTACTTTTTTGCCTCAATAATATTGATCGTTTTCACCAAAAATCCTCCTACCAATTATGCTTGATGTTTATTCATAAATTCTTTCAGGCGTCGCATTGCCTCTTGTAGGCTGTCAAGATCAGTTGCATAGCTCAAGCGAATATGATCTGGCATGCCAAAAGCTGCTCCGGCAACTAATGCTACATGAGCTTCAGCTAAAACTGCTGCAGTAAACTCCTCAGTGGTGTTAAAGCCTGTCATTTTAACAGCCTTAGCAACCTTAGGAAATAAGTAAAAAGCTCCCTGCGGTTTTTGCGGCAATTCAAAACCTGGCAAGGCAATTAATTCTGGATAAACCGTGTTCAAGCGTTTCTCAAATGCCTGGCACATACTTTCAACTACCGTTTGATCGCCGGTTAAGGCAGCTAAAGCAGCATATTGACTGACAGCTGCAATGTTGCTTGTAGCGTGACTTAAAACTACACTCAACTTAGCAATCACAGCTGGAGAAGCAACTGTATAACCGACACGCCAACCAGTCATCGCATACGCCTTCGACAATCCACTGACCAAAATCGTCTGCTGACGAATCTTTTCGCCAAGTTCGATCAGTGAAGTAAAGGAATGGCCATTGTAGATTAATTTGCCATACATATCATCTGCGATCAGCAAAATATCATGTTCAACTGCCCAATTTCCAATCGCTTCGAGCAAGGATTTTGAATACACTAAACCAGATGGATTCTGCGGTGAATTAATAATCACTGCTTTGGTTTTAACGGTCCGCTGAGCCTCAAGTTGAGCAACTGAGACAAAGCCATCAGCTGCTGGCTGAACAAAAACTGGTTTTCCGCCAGCTAATTTAACTTGCTCTCCATAACTGACCCAGTATGGTAATGGAATTAAGACTTGATCACCCGGGTCAAGTAAAATTTGCCCTAAAGCGTACAAAGAAAACTTTCCACCTACCGTCACTGCAACTTGATCCGGTCGATAATCAACTTTGAAGTCTTGTTTCAACCGCTGGCAAATTGCCTGTCTTAAAGGCAGTATTCCAACAGCCGCAGTATAAAAATCAGATTTCCCCGATTTGATTGCTTGAATAGCGGCTGCTTTAATATGAGTCGGTGTATTAAAATCCGGTTCTCCAACTCCTAGATTGATCACATCAACTCCGCTGGCTGCTAGTGCCTTAGCTTGATTGGATAGGGCTAAGGTAGCAGACGGACTAACTTGCAAGACTCTTTTAGCAAACTTCATGGTTAGTTTCTCCTTTAAATTATAGGTTTTGAATTGTTTTGACAAGATCACCGTTTTTAAACTTCAAGAGCGTATAGCTCAAACGACCTTGATGATTTAAATAGGTCACCTCCCAAACTGGTGTTTTCCCCCATTTGCCAAGTGCTGTCTTCATAATTTTTTTGGGCCGCTGATCTTGCTTGACAATTTTTTCAGCCTGTTGTTGACTGATACCACTGGCTTGCTGATAAATATTGATATGGGCACTCTTTTGCGCAATCATTACGTAAACAGCTTGATTTTGCTGATTAGTGCCAGCTACCGTAAAATAAGTCTGTTTACGGTTAAACAAATAAAAATTAGCTGTTTTCTTCAGTTTCCCATAACGTTTGGCTAATTTAACAGCATTTTGCTGCGCATCATGATACGGAGCAGCTGCTTGCCAATAAATAATTGCCGAGCCAAAAATGATCAAAGCTAAAATTGCCAATAAAATGGTTCTTACCAGCGAATTTCTATGTTGGTCAACTCTTTTCATTAAAGCCTCTTCTTTCTTTTAGGACATTCTTTGATTACCCGCTCAATTATAGCAATAATCAGCTGCGTTTTGAACCCGAGCAGCTTCAATTTTGCCAAAACTTTGTTAATTCGTTTAACATTTCTTTACCTGTTACCGTCTTGAGTGGCATTTTAGTCGGTAAAGCCGCTTGCAGCCATCGACCGTACTTGCGCGTGATGATCCGACTATCAAGCACGATCAGTGACCCGCGATCGTCAGCCGTTCGAATCAAACGGCCTGCTCCTTGCTGCAGGCGCTGCATTGCTTCTGGCAAAGATAATTCCCAGAAAGTGGACTTTTTAGCCTGACGCAACTGTTTGAACCTTAGCTGATTAATAACTGTATCTGGTGAAGAAAATGGCAATTGGGCAATGATCAGCTGCTCTAGCCGATTTTGCGGCAAATCGATTCCTTCCCAAAAAGTCCCCGTTCCCAGCAAAATCATCCCCGAGCCAAGCATAAAGTTTTTGATAATCTTTTCATTACTGCCAGTGATCCCTTGAGCTAAAACTTTGCGGGTCGCGGTCAGCGAAACATCTTGCAGTCGTTGATAAACTTGTTCCAACATATTTTGTGAATTAAAAAGGATCATCGTTTGTTTTCCAGGGGTCACTTGCAAAATCTTAATTATCACTTGACTAACATAAGCCGCATAAGTCGACTGTTGACGAGAAATATCTGGAGCATCACTAACCATCAAACCAATGGCCTGATGCTGATAATCAAACATGCCTGGCAATTTAACAAATGGCGTTTTACTTGGCAGATCAAGCTGTTGACAGATAAACTGCTGCTGTTTGCCAGGTAGTGAAAGCGTCGCCCCAACAAATAACAACTGGCTAAACCACTGATAAACTTTGGTTTGTAAAAAGCCTTGCATTTGAAAAGCACCAAAAATCACGTGCAAATGAGCCGACTCGTGGGATAGCGGCAATTTCAGCCAAATAAACTCTGCTTGATCAAAATTCTCAATTTGCTGCAAATCAAAATTATTCCAAGCAGCCAATTGATCCAACAACTGTTTAAGCCAATCAAGAAATTCAATTAAAAAATTTTGGGCCGTTTTATCCAACCGCCGAGCTGCTTGAAATCGCGTCGTTAAATCTTCAAACTGAAAATAAAGGCTAGTCAACTGTTCAACAGCCGTTGCAACTGTTTTGAATTCACCAACATTTTCTTTAATAAAACCATAAGCTTGCTGCAAGGGTAGCAGTTTTTCAAAAATTTTGGTCCCTTTTTCAATAATAACAAAACGTTCAATGATTTTTTCTCTAATTGCCCAGGTTCGATGATCTATTACTCGTAAGACTCGAATCATTTCATGAGCTAAAGCCGGGGACAAAATATTTTGGCTGATCAGATCTTTAAACGAAAATGCTGGCTGGGACTGGGCCATTACTAATAATGTATCACTGCAAATCTTGACTTGATCAAAATCAATTTTCTGCCGACTAGCCATTAAAGCGTTCGGTGCTAAATGTTGAGCTTCATCAATTACCAAAATCCGTTCTTGACCAATTTGCTGCGCATGCTGCAATAAATAAGCATGATTGGTAATCAACAGATCAGCTTCAGCTAGATGCTGCCGCTGTCGTCTGAGAAAATCATATTCATAAAATGGATTAGCAGGATTCAAGCTTTCTAAACCGGTATGCCGAATTTGATCAAATAATGGATCTTGATATTTAGTCAAATGCAATTCATCAAGATCACCAGTTTTACTTGTCAATAGCCAGACTAAGATCCGCAATTGCAACAAACGCGATTGTCCGCTTTGCAATTGCTTTAATGAAGCAGCAAATTTGGCTAAACTCAAATAATGCCAGCTGCCCTTTAAAACAATTGCTGAAAAGTCAAACGGCAACAACTGCTGCAAAAGCGGTAAAACTCGATCGGCAATCTGAGTTTGTAAGGCGGTAGTCGCTGTACTGACGACACAACCGTTACTCTTGCTAGCTGCTAGTTGATACATGACTGGTACTAAATAGCCCAATGTCTTGCCTAAACCGGTTGGCGCCTCGATCAGTAAAGCTGCTTGGCTTTGATTTAACGCTCGATGAATTATATCCATCATTTCAGCTTGTGGCTGCCGCCATTCGATCAATCCAGTAAATAGTTGCTGTTTTTCAGTAGAACTTTGTGGATAATCCGCTGATCGTAATGAAACGCTTTGATAAGTATCGCGTCTGATCAACAGGTCATTAACTTTGACTAAATAAGCTGGCAGTTGCTGCGATTGATGCCTTTTTTGCTGGTAAGCAGCCACAAATAGTTTACCAGTCTGACGCAAAAAAGAAGTCTGAAATTCTGCCAATGTTGCCAAAGTTTCAACTGGCAGCTGATCGATCCGTTTTTGTAACAATAGCAATAACTGGGCCGTTGCTAAAGCATCACTATCAGCTTGATGCGGATGACGATGATCCAAATTAAGATAACTGCTCAGATAGCTTAGTTTAAAGCTGGGCAAAGTCGGCAATAAAACCTGCGCTAACTGAACCGTGTCAATTCCTTCAAGTTCCAAAGACGGATAGCCAATTCGCTCGAGCTCCTGATTTAAAAAGTTATAATCAAAATTGATACTGTGAGCAACAAAAACTGTATTTTGTAATAATGAGTAGATAGTTGCTGCTAAGTCACTAAATAAAGGCGCTTTGTTTAATTGTGCCGGGGTAATCCCCGTCAGCTGCTGAATTTCAAGTGAAACTGAAGTCTGTGGATTGACCAAAGTATTGAACTTATTGATCACGCGGCGATTCTTTAAAAAGACACAGCTAAACTGAATCAACCTTCGCTGCCCATCTGCTTGGACTTCAGTCGTTTCAACATCAACAACTGCATAAATTTGTCCTGATTTCATAATGTATATGCCTTTCATTCAATATTCCAACTTTGATTTTAGCATAGTTTAGCTCAGCTTTAAAAATACTCCTGACAACTAATTATGACTAAGATTCAAATTATTAGTTAATTTAAATTTTAATAATTTAAAAGGTTATTGTATTATAATAGGTGCTGTTAACAATTAAAAAAGGAGTTTGTTAAATTTGATCTCCACGAATCAGAAAAATGGTTTTGGAAAGAGCCATGCAAAAATAATTTTAATTGGCGAGCATTCCGTTGTATATGGTCAGCCAGCAATTGCTTTGCCGCTTTCAGCTGTAAAAACTCAAGTAACGATCACAGCAAATAGAACTGACAAGCAGACCATTGACTGTCGCTATTTTTCGGGCCTGATAACAAATTTACCGACAAATATGACCGGATTGCAGCATTTAATTACTTATATCCTGGCTAAAATCATCCAACCAGTAAGCGGCTTTAAAATTACGATCCGCAGCCAATTACCAGAAGAACGGGGCATGGGATCGTCAGCTGCGACAGCTGTCGCAACTATTCGGGCGTTGTTTGATTTTTTCAAACTACCATTAAGCCATCAGCAGTTGCTGCGTTTAGCTAATATTGAAGAAGTTGATACTCATGGCAATCCCAGCGGCCTCGATGCAGCTACTTCCGCAAGTTCAACTCCTATCTGGATGATCAAAAACAAAGAATTGCTCCCAATTCCGATCCACCTTGATGCTTGCTTATTGATCTGTGATAGTGGCGTCAAAGGCAAGACGAGTGAAGCAGTCGCAGAAGTCAAAGAACGTTTGGAACTCCAGCCGATCCCCACGACCCAAGCATTAAACAACTTGGGAAAGCTTGCCATTTTAGCTAGAAAACAATTAACTCAAAATGATTCAGCTGCACTTGGAAAAACATTTAACCAAGCACAAGCTGACCTAAAATCACTTGGTGTCAGCAGTCCACGTTTAGATTCGTTGATTGCCCAAAGCTTAAAGCTTGGCTCATTGGGCAGTAAATTGACTGGCGGTGGCCGTGGCGGCTGTTTTATTTGTTTAATGCCAAATCGAACCAGCGCTGAACAAGCTGCAATCGAGCTTAAAAAAGCTGGTGTAACCGCTACTTGGATTCAGCCATTATCTGTTGAGGAGGAACTTGAATGACCGTCCAGCAAGCTAGTGCACGTGCACATACAAACATTGCTTTGATCAAGTATTGGGGAAAAAAAGATCAACAACTAATTTTGCCAATGAATGGCAGTCTTTCACTGACACTTGATCATTTTTATACTGACACAACTGTTATTTTTGATTCGAGTTTAAAAGCTGATCAGTTCTGGCTTGATGATCAAAAACATGACGCAGCTAAAATCAGTCAATTTTTAGACTTAGTTCGGCAACATAGTACGCAAAGATTTTTTGCACAAGTTAAATCTTATAATCACGTACCTAATGCAGCTGGCTTGGCTTCTTCAGCTTCAGCTTTTGCAGCTTTGGCGTTAGCTGCTAGCCAAGCTGCTGGTTTGAATTTATCACGTCAAGCCTTATCACGTTTGGCACGGCGTGGATCTGGTTCAGCTACACGCTCGATTTATGGAGGCTTTGCTGAATGGCTGCCTGGAACGACCGATGAAGATTCCTATGCTGTCCCACTGCAAGAATACGTTGACTGGGATATCGAAATGATTGCCGTGATAATCAATCGCCAGCAAAAAAAAATTTCTAGTCGCCAAGGAATGGAACGGGTTGTGGAAACTTCGCCATATTATCCGGCATGGGTTAAAAGCACGCAAGCAGATCTTCTAGCAGCTAAAAAAGCCATCCAAGGCCATGATTTAGCTACCCTTGGAGAACTAGCAGAATCGAACGCTTTAAAGATGCACGCATTAAACTTAAGCGCCAAACCACCATTCTCTTATTTTGAACCTCAAAGTCTAGTTGCCATGCGTTTAGTTGAAAAGTTGCGTGCAAGGGGTATTTGCTGTTATTATACATTAGATGCCGGTCCAAACGTTAAGGTGATTTGTGCTCACCAAGACAGCCAAATCATCAAAAAAACACTTCAATCCGTCTTTGCTCCTGATCAGCTGATTGAAGTATTCCCAGGACCTGGTGTTCAATTAATTAATGAGAAATAAATATTTGTCGAAGGGACATGATTTTTTGATTACGGTCAAAGCTCCGGGGAAACTCTATATTGCTGGTGAATACGCCGTTGTTGAAGCTGGCTACCCCGCTATCTTGGTAGCATTGAACCAATTTGTGACGGTAACTGTCCAAGAAAGTTCTGACTATGGTTCAATTCATTCTAAACAGTACCAAGAAAATTCGCTTTATTGGAAACGGGAAGGAAATAACATGGTCTTTGATAACCGTGACAATCCGTTTCATTATATTCTGTCGGCAATTCGCTTAACAGAAAATTATGCTCAATCACTTGGCAAACAGATGAGATGCTACCATCTTAGAATTGATAGTGATTTGGACAGCCCAGATGGAAAAAAATACGGTCTTGGCAGCTCAGCGGCGGTAACCGTTGCAACAATCAAGGCTTTATGTCAATTTTATCGTTTATCCATGGATAAAGATCAATTATTCAAACTAGCAGCAATTGCTCATTTGGATATCCAGGGAAATGGTTCTTTGGGTGACATTGCCGCCAGTGTCTATGGTGGCTGGATTGCTTATCGTTCTTTCGATCGCCAATGGTTGAAAATGGCCCGTCGTCAGCATTCACTTGCAGAGCTAATCGATTTAACCTGGCCGGACTTGCGAATTGAATTGCTGACGCCACCAGCTTCATTGAAATTATTGATTGGTTGGACTGGCTCACCAGCATCGACTTCTCATTTGGTCGATGCTGTTGGTTTAAAAATGTCAAATCAACGCCAAGATTACCAGCACTTTCTAACCGAAAGCAAAGCTTGTATTAAACGAATGATCACCGGTTTCCACCGCGGAAGTCTCACAATCATTCAAAAAGAAATTCGTTATAATCGCAAAGTATTGCAGGCTTTAAGTGATTTGAGTGGGGTGCAGATTGAAACGTCACTGCTGCATCAATTGTGTGAAACTGCTGAAGTTAATCACGGCGCAGCTAAGACTTCTGGAGCTGGTGGCGGCGATTGTGGAATTGTATTGATCGATCGACAAATCAATATCCAAAATTTATTAGCTGCTTGGCAAAAAGCTGGGATCGATCAACTTGATCTGCACGTTCATCACGTACTTGATTGATTTTTAGAAAGGATTGGCGTCCGGTGGATAAACAACATTCTCATCGCAAAGACGAACATGTTTTTTTAGCTGAAAAGTTTTATCAGTCACAAGCTCAAAATGGATTGGCAGGTATTCGCCTCCTACCAACTAACATGCCGGAAGTTTCCAGAAGTGAAGTTGCGCTGACGACCACTTTGGCTGGGAAAAAAATCAAGGTTCCTTTCTTTATCAATGCCATGTCGGGTGGTAGCTTGGAAACTGGTAAATTAAATGCCCAATTAGCTGAAGTTGCAGCTGCCACTGGTATCCCAATGGCAACCGGATCACAAAGCATTGCCATCAAATACCCTGAGCTAACGCCAACTTTTTCAATCGTTCGCCAAAAAATCCCTCAGGGAATCGTAATCGGCAACTTAGGAGCCAGCCATGAACTAGCCGCCGCTCAAAAAGCTGTGACGATGTTGCAAGCTGACATCTTGGAAATCCATTTGAATGCTGCCCAAGAATTAGTTATGCCTGAAGGAGATCGTTCATTTTACTGGGAAAAAAATTTGCAGGAAATCATCAAGCAGTTAAGTGTACCGGTTCTCGTTAAGGAAGTTGGCTTTGGTATTCGACCGACAACTTTTAAACAATTGAAAAAACTTGGTGTCAAATATGTCGATTTGTCCGGTCGAGGCGGGACAAATTTTGCGCAAATTGAAAACCAGCGGCGCCCAGATAAGGGCTTTGACTTACTAAACAATTTTGGCTTGACGACAGCGGAAACTTTGCTTGCAAGTCAGGCTTATGCTACTGATTTTTCTTTTACCGCTTCTGGAGGAATCAGAACGGCACTGGATATTGTCAAGTGTCTCGTCTTAGGTGCTGACAATGTTGGAATTTCCGGCCTTTTTTTGCACACAATGATCAAAAAAGGCGTTAGTGGTTCAATTGAACTGATTGAGCAGTTAAAGTCTCAGTTGCGTTCATTAATGACTTTACTAGGTTGCCGCACAATTACAGATTTAAAACAAGTTCCCTATGTCCTTTCAGTTGACTTAGAAAACTTTCAGCAACAAATTCAATCCAAAATATAATTAAAAAATCAACGAGCGACTAGAAAAACTTTCTTCTAGTCGCTCGTTTAGTAACAAAAATTATTAATCAAAGCTAATTATGATTTTACCCGTAGCATGCTTAGTTTCACTTAACTCATGAGCAGTTATCAAATTGCTCAGTGAAAACGGCAAAACTTTACCAATCTGTGATTTGACAACCCCCTTTGCCATTAGCTGGGCAATTTTTTGCAATTGCTGACCATCTGGACGCAACCAAATTGATTTAAATTCAACCTGACTTTGAGCTGCTCGTTTAGCGCTTTGTTTCGCCTCGCCAGCAATTGAAATCAACTTACCACCGTTTTTTAACCAGTCAAAGGCCGCCAGCTGATTTTGACCGCCTAAAGTATCAAAAACCAGATCAAAATCTTTTAGCCGAGCAAGTTCTGCTGGTTGGTGATAATCAATAACTTGATCAGCTCCCAAACTTTTCAACAAATCAGCATGTTGCTGACTGGCTGTTGTCCAAACTTTTGCACCGTAAGCTTTCGCAAATTGAATTGCATAACTGCCAACACCGCCAGCTCCAGCTTGAATCAAAACTTTTTGACCCGCTGTCAATTTACCATGTTCAAACAAAGCTTGCCAAGCTGTTAACCCAGCTAACGGCACGGCAGCAGCCTCAATAAAGGAAACATTTTTTGGCTTGCGAGCTAGTAAGGCTTGATCGACTAGCGTGTATTCGGCAGCTGTCCCTCGAGGTGTCGTTGCTGGTCGAGCCAAAACTTGATCACCAACTTTCCAAGTTGTGACTTGTTTGCCGACATCGGTAATGACACCAGCTGCATCCCAACCAACAACAATTGGAAATTTCCAAGCAAACATTTTTTGTAAGTAGCCTTGACGAGTCTTCCAATCAATTGGATTGATTGAAGTGGCTTTGAGCTTTACTACCACCTGTTTGTCGCCTGGCTGTGGCATTGGCAAATCAATCATTTGTAATTCCTGCGCTGATCCATAATGATAAAACCCAATTGCTTTCATGAAAACATCCTCCATTTATTAAAAGTAAGCATATTATTTAAGATAACATATTTGACCAACAATCACTAATAAGATGACTTATTTGGCAACTCTTATGCAAAAAGATGGAATTAAAACTTCATCTTAAAAATTATCGTTGACCATAGCGCAAGCGCAAACCCTTGGGAAAATAATTTTTCAAAACCTGATTGGTAACTTTGCCAAAACTAAAAGCCTTTTGCTGGCAAGTCAGCAAGTACCAGCCATTTTTTTTAGCAATTGACGATAGTTGCAGGGGGTGTCCTTGAACATATTGATTCCACTGATCGCTGGACAATTCGATCACCCGCTGACAAAGCGTTGGATCCAAACTCAAAGCGAAACCATAAGCTGGCTCAAAACGTTTCTTTTTAAAGACCCCCAGCTCTAAGCCTGGTCGAACAACTCGTAAGCCAGTCAGGTCCGGCCAATGGGGTTTTACATAATAAAGTTTATCATTTAAGACCCGCAAATCTGCAAACTCGAATAACTGCCGACCAAATTGCAATTGGCAAAATTCCTGCCAATAGCCCCGTTCGCTTGGATTTAAGACGCGGAAAAATTGATTAAACCTTTTTTTAGACTTTTTTGGTTTCTGTGTTGACTGTGGTCGCATATCCTGAAACTTGGCAATAAAATGTCCCTCTCCTTGAAAATGATGAGGAAACAGCCGAATTGTTTTGGTCAATTCAGCGCGACCATCGGCAAATTCAGGTCGACCGCTATCCATACCAGAATATTTCTTCAAAGGTAACAATTTCAAAGTCGGATACTCAGCTAATAACCAAGCGACAATCTGTTCATCTTCTTCGGGAGCAAAAGTACAAGTCGAATAGATCAGCTGACCACCTGGCTTCAGCATTTGCCAAGCACTCTTTAAAATCTCACGCTGCCGGTTAGCACACTCACGCGGATAACCGGGTGACCAGTAAGTAATCGCACTTGGATCCTTGCGAAACATTCCTTCACCTGAACAAGGTGCATCAACTAAAACTTTATCAAAAAATTCTTTAAATTTTTTTGCTAATTTAGCTGGCTGTTCGTTAAGGATCTGCACATTAGTCGCACCGGTCCGCTCGAGATTCTCCGCTAAAACCCTTGCCCGCTTCGCATCGATCTCATTGGCAACTAATAATCCTTGCCCTTGCAGCTTACCAGCTAGCTGCGTCGACTTGCCACCCGGAGCAGCACAAAGATCCAAGATCCGCTCGCCTGGTTGAACAGCAGCCACTTCAGCAACATACATTGCGCTCGGCTCTTGACTGTAAAGATAACCCGTTTGATGTTCAAGTGAACGACCAGAGACTGCCCCTAAATAACCAGTTGCAACATAAGCTAACGGCTGACTTAAATCAATCTTCACTTGCTTAAAATTCGGTTTGAGTGGATTTAGCCGAAAGCCCTTTTGAACTTTTAGAGTTTGCAGACTCGTTAAAAAAGCAGTTGCTTCTTCACCAAGCAGCTGCTGATACTTTTCAATAAACTTAACTGGTAAATTCAAGAATGATCCTCCTTGGTCAATAATTTTTTCAAGCTAAAAATCAAATAGATATTACTCAGCAAAAACCCGACCAGCTCATAAATCAACAAACCCAAGTAACTATTACTCTTAAACAAAACCAACCCGATCCAAGAACCAAAAATCAAACCCAATCCAGCCAGTAAGGCAAAATTTTCCCACTCTTCAAAGATGAAAACCGAAAGCCCCTTTTGTAAGAAGCGAGCTTCGCGATAACGATGAGCTGCAAAAAACCGCCAAAATACTGCTGCTAAGATAAAACTGATCATTACTAAAACTAACCCAAACAATTCAATTCCATGTGAAGCAATCCAAGTTCTTTGGGAAATGAAAATTTGTTTAGCATGCAGGCGCTTAACTTGTACACTCCCCAAGACTGACTTAAGAGTTTTGGCTTTTAAATTATTTTTTCCATCAACGATCACTCGAAAATGATTAACTAGTAATCTTGCTCTTTGTTGTAAACTAGGTATCATAAAAATTTGCTGATCAAGGTTTGAACTAACTTTATCACCCATGACTCCTAAAACTGGATAATAGTGTCCTTCATAATGCAAATAGCTTTGATCTTTAGGTGTATATAATTTTTTTTGCCAATCTTTACCAACAACCACAATAGGCAAATCAGATTTTAAATTCTCAGTCGAAAAAAAACTACCTTTCAAAATTGGAGGGACCGCATAATCGCCTTTCCCCCAAAAATAAGTAATTTTTTTATTATGAACTTGAAAGTGAACCTGTAAATTCGTCAATTTTGAGCTATTGTCAAGTTTGTTCTCCAACGCAGCAATTGTTAATTTATCTTTAAATTTAATTTGATAAGCATCTTGTGATAAGTTATGGTTATTTAATTGAATAATTAAATCTCTTTCCTGAATCTTGAAAAAGATAAATACGCTCAAGAAAGCTAGTAAAGCAGTATATGCCATTAACCAGATGCGATTTTTCAAAGCAGATCTACCCGATTTCTATAATTTAGTGAATTCCCAGAGCCATTTTGGCGTATCTAGTCATTCGATCAATCGTCCACGCCGGCTCCCAAACAAATTTAACATCCACCTGTTTGATTTCTGGGATCGGCTGCAAAGCTCTTTCCACCATTTCCGCTAAAATGTCCGTTAATGGACAGCCAATTGTTGTCAAAGTCATCTTGATTTTGCATAAACCAGCTTGATCCAAATCAACTTCATAAACCAAACCTAAATTAACGATATCAATCCCTAATTCTGGATCAACCACATCTTCTAATTTATCGAGAATCTCATCTTTGATTTCTTCTGCCGTTCTTTTTTCAGCCATGATCCTTCTCTCCTTCAATTACTTAAAATATTTTTGAAATTTTTGAGCCATTTCAACTGTCGTTTCATAAGATACCTTATGTTTAGCTTTTTCAGTTGTCGTAAAAGTGACTTTTGCTGCATAAGAATGATCTTTGATCCGTTCATAAAAATCTCTAGTTGGCTGATAAGGAACCATTTCATCAGCTGTACCATGCCAAAAATGAACTGGACGACCAGCAATTTTTTGTGGATCACGTGATAAATCAATAATTGCTAATTGATCAAGCTGAGCATCGACATACTTTGGATCTAATTGATCCATCCCTGGCAAATTAGCAATTAATTGTCGTGCAAATGCCACGGGACACGGAGAACCCATCAAACAGACAGCCGCAGTAATTTGCGGATAGATTTTTAACAAAGCACACGTGGTAATGCCACCCATTGATAGACCACTCACGCCAATTTGCTGACGAGCAATTCCGACTTGGTCTTGGTAAGCCTTAACTAAAATTGGAAATTCTTTGACTGAATTTGCAACAATTTGCCAAAATTCAAGAAAATGATCGTCAGCTGGACCACCAACTTGTCTTTGGCCATGATAAAGTGCGTCAGGCAAAATGACCCGAAAGTTTTGCTTAGCCAATTCATATCCCTGAGTCAAAACTTTTTCTTTGCAGCCGGTCCACCCATGATAAAAGAAAACCAACGGCAAAGACTCATTGGCAAGTTCAGCCTTGGTCAGTTCCAAAAGAGGAAGACCCTTAACGGTTTTTTGCACAACAGTAATCATCTTGTAACCTCCAATTTATGATGTTTACATTATACAACGAAAAGCCAAGTAATCTCTAGTAAATAAGTAGTTTTTGTGTTATCTTAAAATTCATAAGTTAACGTTTAAATTTAGCGAGGTAAATGTCATGCAACCCAAACTGATTGCTCTTGATTTAGATGGAACAACACTTAATCCCCAAGCTCAAATCACCAGCAAAACCAAAATTATTCTCAAAAAAGCTCAAGCTGCCGGCCATCTAGTTACGATTGTGACTGGCCGACCATATCGACTATCAGCAAACTATTATGACGAATTAAAATTAACGACTCCGATGATCAATTTCAATGGCGCGCTTGGTCATATTCCGCACTTTCATTGGAAAAAAGAATACCAAAAAACTTTTCCACGAGAAATTATCAGTGAATTGCTTGATCAAAAGCAAAAAATTGGGATCAAGGTAATTGCTGCTGAGGCAAAAGAATCTTTGCTGATCGACCAACCGCAAAACTTAAAATCAGACTTTTTCCCAGCTCAAGTTAGCGAACGACAAATTTTAAAAAAATCACGGTTAAAATCCGATCCCGCCGCAGTGACTTTATTAGTCGAAAAAGCTCAAGAAACTAAAATTGCTCACTGGTTAAAAGCTAACTTTGGCAGTTATGTCAATGTTGGTGTTTGGGGTGGTGAGTCGCCAATCATTGAATTAGAACCACATGGAATTGATAAGGCTTTTGGTCTAGCTTATTTGGCTAAAAACCTAGGGATCAGCCGGCAAAATATTATAGCCTTTGGCGACGAACATAATGATCGGGAAATGATCGAATATGCTGGTCTCGGAGTCGTAATGCAAAATGGCACCAGCGCTTTAAAAAAGGCTGCTGATGAGATTACTCCGCTTGACAATGCTCATGATGGCTTAGCAGATTATTTACAAGAAAAGTTGCAATTAGGTTGATTAATAGAAACAATTGATTTGGCTGAGATTGGTCATAATTTGGACCAATCTCTTTTTTGGATTTTTCTTAAAAAGGCAAAGCATAAAAAAAGAGTGGCATTTACCACCCCGAGAAAAGCTAATTGTTGATCTTTTTACTTTATAACATCACAGTTGAGCATATCCGCATAAGTTTCTCTTCGAATCACTAATTTAGCTTGACCATTTTCACAAAAAACAACTGCTGGGCGCGGATTACGATTATAATTGCTAGCCATCGTATAACCATAAGCACCAGTCGAAGGAATCGCCAAAACATCACCTGGATGCGTATTCGGTAAAGCGGCATCACGAACTAGAATATCCCCAGATTCACAATATTTCCCGACCACGGTTACAATCTGTTCATCCAAAGCTCGTGGTTTGGCAGCCAAAAAAGCTTCATATTTAGCTTGATAAAGTGCAGGACGAATATTATCACCCATTCCACCATCAACAGCTAGAAAATGGCAAACTCCTTCCACGTCCTTGCGTGAACCAATTGTGTAAAGCGTAGTTGCCGCTTCCCCAGCTAAAGCTCGTCCTGGTTCGATCCAAATTTCAGGCAATGGCAGCTTAACTGCCTGAATTCTTTTTTTCACTTCTTGAATAATTTTAGTTGTAAATTCTTCTGGCGGTAGTGGCTGGTCTTCATTGGTGTAGCGAGTTCCAAAGCCACCACCTAAATTCAAAATCTCTGCTTCAAAATCAAATTGATCATGCCATTTTTTCAAGAGCTCAACCATCTTATCAGCAGCCATTAAAAAACCATTGACTGCAAAAATTTGCGACCCAATATGACAATGCACCCCTCGAACCTTCATCCGTGGATTAGCCAGCAATTGCTGCAAAGCCTGATCAGCCTGACCGCTTAAAATATCAAAACCAAACTTAGAGTTCTGTTGGCCGGTCGAAATATACCGGTGTGTTTCAGCTTCAATCCCTGGAGCGACTCGCAAAACAACCGGGATTGTTGTTTGCTTACGAGTTAAAATCTCATCTAAAAATTCGATTTCCTGAAAATTATCGACCACAATACAACCAATTTGGGCATCAACTGCCATCTCCAGCTCGGATGGCAGCTTATTATTACCGTGAAATTCAATCATTTTAGCCGGCATGCCACCCTTTAAAGCTGCATACAATTCGCCGCCCGACACAACGTCACACCCTAATCCTTGTCTAGCAACTAACCGATACATTGCCAAGGCTGAAAAAGCTTTACTGGCATAAGTCACACGAAAAGGAACCTTTGCAGTTTCAAAAGCCTGTTTGAAGTGTTTGATTTTAGCTTTGATTTGTTTTACATCATAAGCAATTAATGGAGTTCCAAATTGTTTGACTAATTTTAAAGAATCAACCCCACTAATTTCTAAGTGACCTGATTGGTTAATCGCTATCGTGTCTGCTAATTTTGTCAACTTCAAACATCCTTTCATTAATTAAAAAAAACCGTTGCTTAATAAAAAAAGACCAGGTAGTTCTTCCTGGTCACTTAGCATAACTTGTCTATTTTTCATCACTCTTAAGTACTCCGCCAACGCTATAGCGGTTCTTTTGCATCTCGTTAAGAATAACGTGGACATGTTCAGCCGGTGCCCCTGTATTTTTAGAAACTGCTTTAGTAACATCTTCCACTAAGTGTTTAAGCTGCTCCTGTGAGCGTCCAGCTATCAAATCAATATGAACAATTGGCATTATCTTTCTCCTTCAACCTTAATTACTAATTTAAAATTCCATTTATTTCTCATTCTTAATCTAAAGTCAGTTTTAACTTTAGATTCAAACGATTCAATGAACAAGTATATTAAACCAGATATAAGATTAGAAAGCAATTAAATTTTCAAAAAAATCCCAAATTTCTTTGGGATAATTGGATTTCTAATCCAAGGCTAAAACTGCTATACTAAAAACGGCTGTAGACATCCTTTCACCCAGCTATTTACTGGTTTTTAACTGCTTAAGCAATTGTAGCTGTTTCTAATACCACAGCTGACGTAATAACACCAGCGTCATCACCAGTCAGTTTCAATTGCTGATTTTTAGGATTAACATCAAGTTTCATTGTTTCATCAAGGTAAATTAGACTGTAATCTTTTATCAAAAAGGTCATAAAATTAGCTGGCAATGGTTGATTATAATCATGCAGATCCAAATCGGCAGCAGCAATCAATACTCGAAATCCAGACGTTAGGGCACAAGTTCCGACCCGTGAAAACTGGCCTACCCCATCATCAAAATCTAGCAGAAGCTGTTGTTGTTTGCCTGGATCAAGGTGTGCCTTAATTTTGGCTTGCGCAGCTGGTGTAACAGTCAAATACATAAAATCGACCCCTCTCTAATTGGCTTAAATCGAGTTAAGTGTGACATTAAAAGTAACTATTGACAACTTTTTTGCTTGCGACGATGATTTTGGAAGGTGATATATTTGAATAAAACTTTTTTAACGGCTGGCGAATTTTGTCTCGCAACAACCGCCGGCTGGCTGCAATGCGACATTCGACAGCAGCTTTTACCTAAGACCAGATATTTGATCATAACTGAATTAAGTCCTCATAACTTGCAGATCCTGCAACAAGCATTGCCAAGTCAGCTCCAGATCTGGTTAAGCTATGATTTGCTTCATTTGTTGCAAAAAATGAAGCGTTTTGAATTGTTTGATTATAGCTGGAAAGATTTTAAACTGCTGCCAAATGGATATCCACAGTTTTTGGGTGCAACAGCGCTTACGGCTTACGCCAATGATGATTCCCGCTTTGGATCACTAGCTTTACTGTTGGAGCAAAATAAACAGCGAATTGGCTACTGTCGGCACATAGCTTTTGCTGGTCCGCATAAAAAACGAATCAAACGTTGGAAAAAGGCACTGCAACAGGCTCAAATAAATTATTTGCTACTCGATCAAACGATGACAAATTTACCAACAGTTAACCACTTTGAAAATGAAGCTGGTCTCCTCCATCATTGGGAGAAATATTTAAATCATCATCCTCATGACATTTCTTTAGCCTTAAGTCCCTGGAACCCAGAACGACTTGGCCGCTATGCTGCTTTATGCCAAGCTCATCAGCGTCAATTATTTCTCCAACCAGCTTTTGGCAAATTGCTTGAGTGGTCCGCACCACGAAAGTACCACTGGCAGCCAATAATTCAAACTAAGCAGCAAGATTCACTGCAAACAGGTGGAGTCTATCAAGTCGATGAATATCAGTCAGGTGCTGCCAAACAAATTTGGCTTGATCCTGCACTTGATCCAGCTTTGGCGCTTAGTGATTGGCAAAATAACGGCTTGCAAACAATTATTCCACCGTTGACGCCGGCAATTATTGAAACTTGGCAAAACGAACTGCAAGCTGAAATTAAATTAATTTAAGTGGCTGTTTTAACAGCAGAAACTTTCAATTCAGCCAAACGATCAAAATTAAAAGACTGAGAAAAAATTTTTCCTCAGCCTTTTAATAACTCACTTTAGATACTTAGCAAAAAAGGTTCCGACCTTGTGGCGATATAAATTAGGATATTCATAATAGGACATTGCATGACTGGCATGTGGAACTACCCAGATTTTTTTAGGACCGGCACTAGCATGATAGTTTTGATAAACCATTTTGGTTGGAACAAAAGTATCTTTAGCTCCATGAATGAAAAAAGTCGGCAAATGATTATGCTTTAGCTGGTCTAACGCACTAGCATGACGGAAATCAAAACCAGTTTGATGTTTTGCCACTAATGCAGCAGTTGTAATCAACGGTTGCGAGGGCAAATTAAACTGCTGCTTTAGTTCATAACTTAGCTCAGCTTGGATACTCGAATAACCGCAATCTTCAACTATCGCTTTAACTTGTGACGGCAGCTTCTGCCCACTGGTCATCATAACCGTTGCACCACCCATGCTGACACCAAATAAGCCAATCTGTTGCTGACGGCCTTTCCTTTTGAGTAATAGTTTGATCCATTTAACATAGTCCAAACGATCTTCCCAACCAAAACTAATATACTGCCCTTCACTTCCTACAGAACCGCGATCATCAGGTGCCAGCACATTATAACCTAATTGATGAAACATTCGGATATAACTGGCCATATAAAGATGATTTTCGCGATATCCATGAGCAACAATAATCGTCTTTTGACTTTTATGCGAGGCTGGCAAATAAATAGCATGCAACTGCAAATTCTGGTTAGCAGCTTGTTGATACCAGTTTTCCTGCAACTGCTGACCTAACCAACGCTGATCGCTCGCCAACCGCTGCCTTTTTTTTGCTTTAAGGCTTTTCATAGAATTCAAACGTGGCTGGGGCTCAAACGCATAGTCGTACAAATAATAACTGGCTATACCAGTTATTCCAACTAATAAAACCACTAAAAAAACTAAACACCAAATTAAACGGCGAAATTTTCTTGACTTCAAAAAATCAACTACCTATCTGCTTAATTATTATAAAATTGGTGACAATAAACGAGAAAAATATTGTTTAAACTTCAACCAGCGCGACTCAGCTTTAAAGTCGGCTAAAGTCAGTTTTCTTGAATGTTTGATATCTTCTGCAAAAGTTGCTCGCATTTGTTGACTGAATTCTCGGTCATATAAGAAAGCATTTGATTCAAAATTCAGTTTAAAGCTGCGATAATCCATATTTGCCGAACCAACTGAGGCAATTTTGCCATCAGCAACCATTGTTTTAGAATGTAAAAAGCCATTCTCATACTGATAAATTTCAACCCCATTTTCTAACAAAGCATGCGCATAATACTGTGTTGCTCGATAAACAAATGGATGATCTGGCATCGATGGAATCATAACCTTGACTTTTACTCCTGAAAAAGCGGCTAAGCAAAGCGTCTCATACAGCGAATCATCCGGGATCAAGTAAGGAGTTTGAATCAAGACTTCTTTATGCGCATCGCCGATCATTTTAATATACCCTAACTTGATTTTTTCAACCTCGCTTTCAGGACCACTGGAAACGATCTGAATGCTTGCTCGACCTTTAGGGGCACTTAAAGGAAAATAGCTTTCTTGATAGGTCATTTTCTTTTCTTTGACAGTTGCATTCCAGTCCATAAAAAATCGGGACTGCATGGCAATCACGGCATTACCTTCAATTCGAATATGAGTATCACGCCAATAACCAAATTTAGGATCACGGCTTAAATATTGATCGCCAATATTAAAACCACCAATATACCCGATCTTGCCATCAATGATCACTAACTTACGGTGATCACGATAATTTAGCCGGAAGTTGGGAAAAGAACGATATGAACCAAAGAAGGGCTCCGCAAAACCACCGAGTTCTTCTAAACGTTTAAAGAATTCATGGGTTGTTCCTCGTGACCCAAAGCTATCATAAATAACACGAACCTTAACCCCTTGGGCTGCCTTTTTTTCTAACAACTTCCGCAATTGATTGCCAATTTGATCATTATAAAAAGTATAATATTCGATGTGAACATGGTCCTTGGCCGCTTCAATATCCTGGAAGAGCTGTTCAAATTTCTGCTTTCCATCAGTTAACAGTTCAACATGGTTATGTTTGGTCAAAATTGCATGGTCTGTCTCTAAAAAAAAGTGAACCATTTCGCGGGCTGAATGACTTAGTTCATCTTCTGGCAAAAGATCTTTTTCATGCCATTGTTCTTTTTGTAACTCAACCAGTTGATCAAGTCCCATTTGTTGCTGCGAACGAATGTCATAAATATCATCTCGTGATAACTTTTTGCCAACAAACAAGTACATAATAAAACCAATAACTGGCAAAAGCAGTAAGACTAATAGCCAAGCCCAAGTAGCAGCAATATCCCTTTTTCCTTTAAAAACTGTAATAATAGCTACGAAAATGTTTAAAATAAAGATGATTTTCACTAATAAGGCAATCAGATGCAATTAAAATCCCCCTTATAAAAGAACCCTTAATTGCTAGTTTACTCTTTTGACTGAAAGTTGTCATTTTCTTAAATTAATATTAGCTAGTTGACTTTTACCAAACCATTTTTGATTAATCTTTTCCAGCGTACCGTTTTTAGCTAAAATCTGTAAGCCATGATTGATCTTTTTTCTTAAAGTGACATCACCTTTTCGCATCCCGACCGCAAAATCTTCATGTGGAAAACCAATCACCAATTTGCGATAACTAGCCGAGTCCGCTTGATGTTTGATATAGTAGTCAGCATAAACACTATCGATCAGCAAGCCTTGAATTCGTCCATCATTCAAATCCATAAAAGCATTGTTGAATGAATCATATTGAACAGTCTGGGCGACATATTTTTTCAACAATTGCGGCGAATTTTCAAATGAGTCATAACCGGAAGACCCACTTTGTAAGCCAAGCGTCTGGCCTTTCATTTTGGCTGCCGAAGTGATTCCCGCCTTTTTCTTGGTAACTAAAATTTGCTGATTCTTCAGATATGTCCGGCTAAAGGCAACTGTTCGCTCACGGGCAGCATTTTTAGTATAGCCGTTCCAAATCAGATCAATCGTACCATTACGTAATTCAGTTTCTTTCATTGACCAATCAATCGTTTGAAAATCGACCTTGATCCCGTATAATTTAAAAACTGCTTTAGCCAAATCAATATCATAGCCCACTAAACGACCACTTTTTTGACGAAAACCCATTGGAACAAAGCTGTCATCCAAACCAACGATCACTTTCTTGTTTTTTTCAATTTTTGGCCAGGTATCAGTTGTATTAGCCCGTTGTTTGACATTCGTGCAACTGGTTAGCAAGATCCCACAGCCCAACAATATACAACTAAATAAAACCCTGATAATTTTTTTTTCTTTCACTATTAGTCGCTCCTTGATCCAATCAAACAGTTCATTGCTTTTGCGGTTCGATCTTAAATGTCTGATCAGCAATTTGTTGTGCAAAATTCCAATCATGGGTAACTACGATTTGCGTCATACCGGCTGCTTTCAACTGGAGAATAATCGCTTTGACTTTATCACGCAGACCTGGATCAAGAGCCGAAGTCGGTTCATCATAGCAAAGAATCTTCGGCTTCATCGCCAACGCGCGGGCAATTGCAACTCGTTGTTTTTGACCACCTGATAATTGATAGGGATACAGATCTGCTTTATCCGCCAAAGAAAGTTTAGTTAACAACTTTTGGGCAGCTTCAGTTGCTGTTGAATTCGACTCTTTCAGCGCTAACTTTGGTGCCAACGTAATATTCTCCAAAACTGTTAAATGGGGAAAAAGTTGAAAATCTTGAAATACAACGCCAATAACAGCGTCATTATTCTGACTATCAACTGGATCAAAAGATCGACCATCAAGCAGCATTTGACCATTGTCTAATTTTTCTAAACCGCTAATACAACGCAAAAGGGTGGTTTTGCCACCACCAGATTGACCAACAACACATAAGATCTGGCCGTCTTGAATTTTGAGATTCAAATTTTTCCAAACAACTCGCTGATTAAATGATTTAGTAATATTTTTTAATTCCAGCATCTTTTGATTCCTCCCTATTTCCAATAACTATAGTGCTGTTCGCATTTGCGTAACACAAACGTCAAAACAGCGGTCATCAGTAAGTAAATGATTCCGACCAAAACCAATGGAACCAGAGTCACATCACGACTCGTTGCTACATTGCCAGCTCGCAACAAATCCCCCAAACCAATTACATATACCAGACTGGAATCTTTGACCAAATTAATTACTTCATTTCCAATTGACGGTAAAACGATTTTTACTACTTGCGGCGTCACAATTTTTCTGATCGTTTGCCAGTAGGTCAAGCGTAAGACTTTAGCACTTTCATATTGTCCTGGATCGATTGATTGTAACCCACCACGAAAAATTTCAGCAAAATAAGCTGTGTAATTTAAAATAAAAGCAAATAATGCTGCCGGATAACGTTCCAAAGTAAAACCAACCATTGGCAGACCATAAAAGACAAAAATCAACTGCAACAATAAAGGTGTCCCTCGCATTAGCCAGACATAAAAGCGCAAAATAGCTTTAAACGGGCGAAACCTAGATGTCAGTCCCAAGCCAACGATCAATCCAAGCGGTAAAGCTCCAATTAGTGTCCAAAAAAAGATTGATAAAGTCATCTTGGCTCCATTTAACAACGATGGTAAAATTTCTAGAATATACTCCATTTTTTCACTCCCCTTAATCTAAAAAAAGCCCTCTTAGATCATCTGATCTAAGAGGGCGAAAATCGCGGTACCACCTCATCTACTCTGACAATTCACACTGTCAGACTTAGCGAGTTTTTAAACTCCAAGATAACGGTTATACCGGATAAATTTACTAGAATTCAATTTATCAGCTAGCAAATGTGGTTCATTTTAAAATTTTCCAGCTTTGCACCTATCAGCTGGTCTCTGTCAGAAATTTTAAAATTACTCTTTTGCTCATTGCTTTTAACAATTAATTACATTAAATTCATTATATTACTTTTTTCTAAACCATAAACCAATTTTTTTAAAAAAGTTTGACTTTTTTTCTTCTGTCAACTCCATTAACGGAATCGTCTCGCCTTCCAAGCGCCGAGCAATATCTCGATACCCCTGAGAAGCCTTATTATCTTCACGCAAAACGATTGGTTCTCCTTGATTGGAGCTGCTGATAACTTGATCATCATCAACCACAATGCCTAACAGTTTGATCGATAAATGTTCCGTGATCTCATCAACTGTCATTGCCCGGCCATCATCCATTAAGTTAGGACGAATCCGATTAATGATTAATTGCGGTGACTCACTCAAATCATACTTTTCCAATAATCCAATTACACGATCAGCGTCGCGAACTGCTGAGATTTCAGGTGTTGAAACAACAATCGCCATATCAGCTCCCGCAACGGCGTTAATAAAACCTTGCTCAATACCGGCTGGGCAATCAAGTAAAACATAATCAAAATCCGGTTTTAATTCATCAACTAACGACTTAACTTCTTCAGGTTTTAAAACACTTTTATCAGCATTTTGCGCAGCTGGAAGTAGATATAATTTATCCTCGAATCGTTTATCCTTAATCAAAGCTTGGTGCAGCTTGGCCCGGCCTTCAACCACATCAACAATATCGTAAATAATTCGATTATCGAGTCCGAGAATAACATCTAGGTTTCTTAGGCCAATGTCCAAGTCAACTAAACAAACTTTCTTGCCTAAAAGCGCCAAGGCTGTTCCTAAGTTAG
This sequence comes from Liquorilactobacillus sicerae, assembly GCF_029916425.1. Classification (GTDB taxonomy): domain Bacteria; phylum Bacillota; class Bacilli; order Lactobacillales; family Lactobacillaceae; genus Liquorilactobacillus; species Liquorilactobacillus sicerae. The sequence goes on from NZ_JAHAVQ010000003.1 coordinate 145,563, forward strand.
CACTAGTGGTGGTTTTACCGACTCCACCCTTGCCAGAAGTAATCACGATTGCTTTTCCCATTGTTATTGTCCCCCCAATTTTGAAAACAGCTTGGGTCTGATTTGCTTAATTTGTGACCGCTTCGTATAATCCAAAACATGCAGGTCATTAACATAGGCCACTGTTTCTTGATCAGCAACTAATTTTTCTTGTGAAATAATTGCAATAGCATCTGAAATCCTAATTTGCTGCGACTGATGGAAGTCTCCTGCAATAATTGCTTCTGGATTATTAGGGAAACCGGCATGAATGATTCCAGCACTTTTTCCCATTAAAAAAACACTACCACTTGCCTGCAAGATTCCGCCTTGATGAAGATCACCAATAAATAAAACATCACCTATAATCACTTTTGTTTGACCATTGCGAATAATACTACCATCGAGATGCAAGCTTTTTTTGTTGACCATTTCATAAGCCTCAAGCTTAGAAACAACATTAGCTGCAAACCTATGAATTGAAAAAAGTGGATACTTTTCGATAATCGCTTCAATCGCCTTTTTCTCAGCAGTACTTAATAGACGATCACCGGTTAAAATATCAAATGAAACTGGCTGGTCAGCTGCTGCCAACTGCCCGTTTTTTAGCTCAGCAAAAATTCCCTGCAATTCTTTTAGAATGTTTTCAAAGCTGCTAGTTGTTTTTAAAGTGATTTCATACCCATCATTATGCCCTTTTAACAACACATTCTGCATTATCAGACACTCCTATTCCCAGAAAAGTCTTCAAAGAATCTTTTTAACGGCCAATATAGGATCACTAACGCTGCTAAGTTATAAGCTAAAGTTGGTCCTAGCGTTTCACCAATAAATCCAGATAATGAAACGCTGGTATAGGAAATAGCTGAAAAAATTCCATAAAACAACGTTGTAATAACTGTGATATCGATTAAACATATTAATAATACCACAATAAAGGACGGGGTGAAAAAACGATACATCAGATTTGTCAAATAAACAATCAGCGGCAAGAGCATGAACATCGGTCCAATGATTCCAGTATAATAAACATCAAAAATCAACCCAGCAATTACCGCCCATAAATATGGATGATCAATTTCACCAAAGCAAAGCGCCATTACCAGCCAAACAACGAATAAACGGCTTTCAATCATTGAGTTCGGACGAAAAAACTCAGCGGCAAATAAATTGCTGAAAATCCCGTCAAGTAGAAGTGCCAGTAATAATCCAAGCGGAAAAAAGTACCGCATTTTTGAGATTCTCATACTTGTCACCCTCTAATCAATTCTTTTTGCAACAGATACGATTTGTAAATCAGATAGATCCGCTGCCGGTTTGATCAAGACTGTTGAAGATAAACCATATTCGTCTTTTTTGACTTTAACAACTTTGCCAACTAACAAGCCTTCGGGGGAATTGCCACCTAATCCAGAAGTTACCACCTTGTCACCTTTGCTGATTTTTCTTTGTGATTTAATCTGTCCCATTGTTAACAAATTAGTTTTTTTACTATAGCTAGTAATCAAGCCATTGACCGAACCTGATTTTGCCAAGACTTGGGTGGCAAACTGATCAGCACTGCTGTTATTGTTACTAATTAATTCAACCTTACTAGTTGAAGTATTAACTTCAGTGACCCTGCCAATCAAACCATATTGTGACACTACTGCCTGATTCTTTTTGATTCCTGCTGATGAACCTTTACTAATGATAATTTGGTTTTGCCAAGATGATGGGCTCCTAGCAGTTACTGAAGCTGTTATCAGTTTAAAATCAGTTAAACTATTTTTTAAATTTAATTCACGCTTTAACTTCTTGTTTTCACGTTTTAAAACTTGATTTTGGACTTCATGAGTAGCCAAACTATCGACTTTCTTTTTTAAAGTTTGATTTTCACGATAAGTATTCAACAAATCAGACACTGAATCACCAGCATCTTTTAATCCATTGACTGGCGTACCAACTACTCGGTCAACTAAATTAACTGCACTATTTCCCACTTGTTGGATAACTGTCGGAGTTGATCGATTATTTCTGACAACAATTGAAAAAGCAATCAACGTAAAACCAATGATAATTGTAACTAAAATGATTATTAATCGTTTGTTGAAAAAAAACCTTTGCATAATCTCCTCCATCTGATGAAAACGCATCAAAAATTAAGAGGCTGGTGACGAACCCCAACCTCCCAATTAATCCTGCCAGCAAATACCGACATTATTTTTTCTTCATAACATTGATGCTCTTCAAAGACTCTCCTGTCCCAACTGCTACACAATCTAATGGCTCAGATGCAATAAAGACTGGAACTTTGGTAGCATCAGAAATAACTTCCGGTAAATGTCTTAATTGAGCACCTCCACCAGTTAAAACAATGCCATGATCAATAACGTCAGCAGCAATTTCTGGAGAAGTCTCCTCTAAGGTTTCTTTAATTGCACTGATAATCTCTTGAATAACCTCTTGAATTGCCTTGGCAACATCGACCGCATCAATTTCAATTGTTTTAGGTAAACCTGTCACTAAATCACGACCACGAATCGTTTGTTTATCAATTTCCGTTGCTTTGCTAATTGAAGCTGAAGCTGCGTCAATCTTTAATTGTTCAGCTGTTCTTTCACCAATCAATAAATTAAAGTGTTGACGAACATATGAAGCAATTGACTCGTCCAACTTGTCACCAGCCATTCTGATTGACCGGCTCGAAACGATCCCACCTAACGAAATCGTAGCCACATCAGTTGTGCCACCACCAATATCGACCACCATACTGCCAGTTGGATCCATTACAGGCAAGCCAGCACCAATCGCAGCCGCAAATGGTTCTTCAATTACATAAGCATCACGTGCTCCAGCTACTCGTGTTGCATCAACTACAGCCCTTTTTTCAACTTCTGTAACTCCGCTTGGGACACAGACCATTACATATGGTTTGCCAGCACGATGACCCAGTGCCTTATCAATATAATATTTCATCATTGCGACAGTTGTATCATAATCTGCAATTACGCCATCTTTCATCGGCCGAATTGCAACAATACTAGCAGGTGTTCTGCCAATCATTGCACGCGCTTCTGATCCAACTGAAACAATTTCACCCGTTTTAGTATTTTTCGCTACAACTGAAGGTTCTCTTAATACAATTCCTTTTCCTTCAGCATAGACGATTGTATTGGCTGTTCCTAAGTCAATTCCAATGTTCTTAGTTCCAAATCCGAACACTATTTTTCATCCCTTCACAAATTGCCTTTTTTATTTAATATGGGCATTAATCACAATAAGTTAATTATATCATACCTTTTTCAACAGCGTTCAGACAAATTAACTCTACTCTTAAAATACCTGATTTATTTTCAATGTAAACAAAAAAAATTATTCTTAAACATTATTTAAATCATCAACTGAAACGCTAACCGCTTGCTGACCATTTTTCCCAGCCGCTATCAAAAATTTCACTTCTTGACCTGGCTGTAAAGTTTTAAATCCAGCAGTTTGAATCGCCGAAAAGTGAACAAAAATTGAAGCCGTTGGATCATCATCAGGAGTAATAAAGCCATAGCCCTTTGCTTGATCAAAAGAATTAACCTTGCCTGTCAGCATAATTTTTCATCCCCATTCACAGGTACTATTAAAAGTCTAACATACTGCCATTACTCTCACAAGTTATCCGACGAAAGGAAAAAAACTAATCTAAGATCAAGTTAACCCAATTGCTTAATCTAATAAGTGTTCTTCTTGAAAACTCAAGTACGTAAGCGAACCAACAATTAGATGATCTAAAAGATGGATTCCCATAAGTTCACCACATTTTTTTAATCGATTCGTTAAATTCAAATCATTAGTTGATGGCATTGGATCACCACTTGGATGATTATGGACAATTATTAAACGAGCAGCGGAATAACGTAAAGCAAAGTTAAAGATTTCGCGGGGATGGACGGTAGCAACGTCTAAAGTCCCGCGAAAAATAATTTTTCTTCCTAGAACTTGATTTTTCGTATCTAAGGCCAAAGCCAATAGGACTTCCTGTTGAAGCATCCCCAATTCTTCAATCAATTGTTGGCCTAAGTGCTGACTGCTAGTGACCCGGCCTAAGGTAAATTTAGGCCGTTTTTCAATACGATTAGCCAGTTCACACAAAACTTTACCTTTCCAAGTAATGGTTTGATCTTTAAAAAGCAAGCTCCACTCATGCTCAGAAAAATATTTCAACTGGCGCAAATCAAATGACTTATCGCATATTTCATTAAGCTGCTGTAAAGAAACGGACAAGTTCAAAATTTTATTTAACGTTAAGCATAGAAGCTCTCGATCCGTTAAAACTGCTGGTGAAAAGGTTTTAGCCTTATGCAAAATTTTTGATACCGATGTTGTTTCATTCATTAAAAATCCCCCTTTAAAGTTTAAATACGCAAAATTTTAACGGGAGAAATCACTTTAACCTTTAATATAAGCACAAACTGCTGATAAATCCGGTAAAATAGCACGAGCTATCTTTTGGGTTTCATTAGTTGGCCGAAGCAGATCTGGCACCATAATTGCCGGTAACTGCGCATGATGGGCTGCTTTAATTCCATTGACAGAATCTTCAAGCACCAAAACTTGCTTCCGAGCCGGTGAACCAGCCGTTTCCCAAGCTTTTTGAAAAATGTCCGGCGCTGGCTTAGAGTTTTTCACATCTTCTCCTGAAATTAGCTGTGAAAAATTATCATCCAAATTAGAACTGTGCAGAAAAAACTCAATTGCTTTGCGGTCATTGCTAGAAGCTAGGACCTGCATAATCCCTTGGTTTTGCAAATATTGTGATAACTCATGAAATCCCTTTTTAAGCGGCAGTCCATTTTGTTTAACCATTTTAAAAACATTCTGATGACTTAATTCAATAAATTTCTCAATTAATTGACGGCTGCCATAATCTTGAGACATTTTATCGATCATCCTTTTAGTTCCTGAACCAATATATTGCCGGTAATAAGCAAACGAGAAATCCATCCCTAATTCTTTAGCAGCTAACTGATTACTTTTAAAATAAACTTTTTCCGAATCAAAAACTAAGCCATCCATATCAAAAATTACTAATTTCAATTTCATTTTGCTTGTTTCCTTTCTAGTCTGCAAAATAATGACGGACCTCAGAGATAAAATACAACGATCCACAAATTAATAATAGATCGTCACTTGACATTTGCCTGATTGTTTTAACTAAAGCCACCCGCCAATCATCCCGAAAACTTGTTCGTTCATTGACAGCAGTAATTGATTGCAAATCGGCAATCTTGCGCGGTGCAGCAAAGTTAGTTCCAATGATTTCAACGTTTGCAATCTTTAATAACTCTGCCAGCATTGGCTTGGGCTGCTTGTCAGCCAGAATTGAAACAATCACATAAATTTTTCTTTCCTTAAAATAGGTCTGCAAGGTTTGTTTAAGTTGGATAAAGGCCGCCAAATTGTGAGCACCATCCAAAACGATCAACGGCTGTTGGTTAACCAACTCAAACCTGCCCGGCCATTTAGTCTGCGCTAAGGCTGCTTTAATCTCCTTGATCCGCCAGTTTAATTGCAATTGCTTGGCCATCAACAAAAAAGCACTGAGGCTTAAAGCAGCATTTGCTGGTTGAAAACTACCAAGCAAGGACAGTTGCAAGTTAGTTAGTTTATAACCAAAGCCTTGATAGTTGATTATTTCTCCCCACTGTTGCGACGGGAAGGTTGCGAGTTTGAAATCCTTGCCTAATTGGTAAAGTGTCGATTTAGTCTGCTGGGCTTTTTGCTCAATAACTTTTAAAGCAGCTGCTGGTAGATCACCAACTACGACTGGACGATTAGGTTTAATGATTCCTGCTTTATGATTGGCAATTTCAGTCAACGTTTTGCCTAATAATTTAGCGTGATCATGGGCAACTGTCGTAATCACCGAAACTAGCGGATCAATTACATTAGTTGAGTCAAACTTGCCACCGATCCCGACTTCAATGATGGCAATGTCTGGCTTTTTGGCCGCAAAATACAAAAACATAATTGCCGTTATAATTTCAAATTCAGTTGGACCGCCTTCTTTAGCTGCCAGTTGAGCATCAAGTTGAGCAACGACCGGTTGAACTTTTCTGACCAACTTAACTAACTCTTGGTCACTGATCATTTGCCCATCAAAAGTGATTCGATCATTAAATTTAATTATAAACGGTGAAGTAAACGTCCCAACGTGTAGCCCCTGGTTCAAAAACAATTCTCGCAAAAATGCAACCGTTGAACCTTTACCATTGGTCCCGGTTACATGGATCGAGCAAAATTTTTTTTCTGGATGGCCTAATTTTTCCGTAAATAAACGCATTCGGTCCAGTTGCGGACTTTTTTTAAATTTCGTCCGGCCATGAATGAAATTTAAAGCTTCTTGATAAGTTGTAACTTTTTTGATTTGCAATTCAACTCACCTTTCATCGATTCTCCTTACATTCTATCCTAAACCGTAATTAAAAAAAATAAGTCTGGACAACTTTTTCCGACAATTATTTTCAAAAAAAAGCAAAGGAACGTTTAACTTTTCCCTTGCCTGTTTATATTTTTATTTGATTAACTACCTGATTTTTTATTAAGCCATTTTCTTCCTAACCAGCTTGCAAATCCTTGATTCGTTGTTTAGCTGCTGCCTCTTTAGCTTGATACTCAATCAATTTAGCTTTTTGTTCAGCAACTACTTTTTCCGGCGCCTTAGCGACAAAACTTTGGTTGGCTAATTTCTTTTGGGCCCGCTCAACTTCGCTGGCAAATTTAGCAGCTTCTTTTTGCATCCGCTTAATTTCTTCATTAAGATCAATCAAATCCGCCAATGGTAAATAAACTTCTGCGCCAGTGATTACCGAAGTCAGTGACAATTTAGGTGCTTTGACATCTGGAGCAATGGTTAATTTGCGGGGATGACAGAAGCGATCGATATAATCTTGATTATCTTCAAAAATCCGTTTGGTTGCTGCGGACGTTGTTTTAATCAAGATTTCAATTGCACTGGATAATGGGGCATTGACTTCTGCACGACTATTGCGGACAGCTTTGATCAACTCAATCAAATTTTGCATTTGTTTTTCAGCAATTGGATCAGCATATTCTGGATGAGCTACCGGATAAGCTGCCGTTACCAATGATTTACCTACATGCGGCATTGCCAACCAAATTTTTTCAGTGACAAACGGCATGATTGGATGCAACAAGCGTAAAGTCTGATCAAGTACATAACACAAAATATGCTGTGTCTTATTCTTAAGTGCTTGATTGCTGCCATTTAAATCCTGTTTCGACATTTCAATGTACCAATCACAAAAATCATTCCAAATGAAATTATAAAGCGTCCGGCCAGCTTCGCCAAATTCAAAGCCGTCAAACAAACGTGTTACTTCGCTAATCGTCTGATTCAATCGACTAATAATCCATTTGTCAGCTAGCTTCCAAGTAGCTTTAGCTGGTAAAGCTGCCGTTGTATCCGCAGCTAAATTCATAATTACAAAGCGGCTGGCATTCCAAATCTTATTAATAAAGTTCCAAGCTGCATCCATTTTTTTATAACTAAAACGCACATCTTGACCAGGTGCCGATCCATTAGATAAGAACCAGCGCAAAGCATCAGCACCGTATTTATCAATGACATCCATTGGATCAATTCCATTGCCAAGTGATTTACTCATTTTGCGTCCCTGTTCGTCTCGAATCAAGCCATGGATCAAGACATGCTGGAATGGACGGCGACCAGTAAATTCCAAGCTTTGGAAAATCATCCGGGAAACCCAGAAAAAGATAATATCATAACCAGTTACTAAAGTATCAGTTGGAAAATAGCGCTTAAAATCAACAGCGTTTTCATCTGGCCAACCCATCGTGGAAAATGGCCATAAAGCACTAGAGAACCATGTATCCAAAACATCCGGATCTTGCTTCCAGTTTTCAGGATCTTTGGGTGCCTCTTCGCCAACGTAAACTTCACCAGTTTTTTTATGATACCAAGCTGGAATTTGGTGTCCCCACCAGAGTTGCCGCGAAATTACCCAATCATGAACATTTTCCATCCATTGAGTGAAAGTTCCTTCAAAACGTGACGGTACAAAATCAACTCGATCATCCGTTTGCTGGTTTTTTAAAGCTGCTGCTGCTAATGGTTTCATTTTAACAAACCACTGAGTCGACAGGCGTGCTTCAACTTGAACACCGGTTCGTTCTGAATGTCCAACACTATGCACAATCGGTTCAACTTGTAATAAGTAACCCTCGTCCTTTAAGTCACTGACAATGGCCTTACGCGCTGAAAAACGATCAAGTCCTTGATACTTGCCAGCATTTTCATTCATTGTAGCATCTTCGTTCATCGTATTGATCCGCTCTAAATTGTGACGATTGCCAACCCCAAAATCATTAGGGTCATGGGCTGGTGTAATCTTAACCATCCCAGTCCCAAAGTCAGGATCAACATAATCGTCGGCGATAATTGGGATATGACGACCTTGCAACGGTAAAACCAGCATCTTGCCAACCAACGACTGGTAGCGCTGATCACTGGGATTGACTGCAACTGCCACATCACCCATCATTGTTTCTGGACGCGTGGTAGCAATTTCAATATAATGTTCACCCTGATAAGTATCTTTTGGATCCAAAAATGGATATTTAACATGATAAAAAGCACCTTTGACATCTTTATGAATAACTTCAATATCTGATAAGGCAGTCCGGGCTTTTGGATCCCAATTAATGATATATTCGCCCCGGTAAATCAAACCCTTCCTGTAAAGCTTAACAAAAACCCGGCGAACTGCTTGAGACAAGCCTTCATCTAAGGTAAAGCGTTCACGATCGTAGTCCAGAGAAAGGCCTAATTTGGCCCATTGTTGATGAATAATCTCCGCATATTCATTTTTCCATTTCCAGACGGTCTCAACAAATTTATCACGACCCAAATCATAACGCGAAATTCCTTGTTTGGCCAGGCGAGCTTCAACTTTGGCCTGAGTTGCGATCCCCGCATGATCCATTCCTGGCAGCCATAATGTATCGTACCCCTGCATTCTTTTTTGCCGAATAATCATATCTTGCAAAGTTGTATCCCAGGCATGCCCCAAATGCAGCTTTCCAGTAACATTAGGCGGTGGAATAACCACTGAATAAGGTTTAGCTTGCTGATTACCGCTTGGCCGAAAAAGTTTTTCATCCAACCAGCTTTGATAACGACCCGTTTCAACCTGTTTAGGATCATATTTAGTCGACATTTTGCTTTGACGTGTCATCTGATTTTCCCCCTTCAATTCTTTGAGCAATTTCGAGTACAAAAAAAGCCGTCCTAAAAACTAGGACGACTTAGCCGTGGTACCACCTAAATTGAGTCTTTGACTCCACTTAAAAAGTTAACGAAACCAAGTTCCGGCCGGGCCTACTGACTTCAATCCGACGGCTAACGAGCTACATTTAAATGCTAACTAGAAAACCTCACACTATATCCGGTTTTTTCTCTGACTAGCTAAAGTATTCAAAACTCTCGATCATTGCCTTTAATCGTAATAATAGCTTGAAATGCCCAACTCGTCAAGCTATTTTACAGCAATTGACTGAAACTTGGATCCTCTTTAGTCAAAAAAGTCTCGCCAACTTTAATTTCACTAATTTTAACACCTGCCAGAGCCCGCTCAAGCAAACCATTAACATCTAACCGGTTTTCATACTGACGCGTCCGATCCAATCGTGGCTTAGTTTTAGGTGCTGGTGGAGCAAAAATTGTACAGCAGTCTTCAAATGGCATGATTGATAGATCAAAAGTGCCAATTTTTTGAGCAATAGCAATAATTTCATTTTTGTCTAAGGAAACAACTGGTCGCAAAATTGGTAAATTGGTTACATCATTGATTGCAACCATGCTTTCAAGTGTCTGTGAAGCAACTTGACCAATCGATTCACCATTAAAGATTGCCAGATCCTGACGTTTTTGTGCAACTAATGCTGCCAAACGCAACATAAAACGCCGCTGTACGGTCATTAGATAACCTTCAGGAACGTCATGTTTGACTGTTTCCTGGATTTCAGTGAATGGTACCTCAATAAACTTGATACTACCACTAAAAACAGCTAACTTGGCCGTCAATTCTTTTGCCTTGTTCAAAGCTTGCTGACTAGTATATGGCGGACTGAAAAAATGGATCATTTCTAAATCGACACCGCGTTTCATAGCCAAATAACCAGCAACCGGCGAATCAATTCCACCAGAAATCATTAATAAACCCTTACCGGCCGTTCCAACCGGTAAACCACCAGCTCCATCAATCTTTTGACTTGAAAGGAAGATCCCATTTTTCCTGATTTCAACTCGTAAAATCAAATCAGGCTCTTTCATTTTAACTTTGATCCCTGGAAAACTATCTAAAATCACGCCGCCTAAGAGGTCATTCATTTGATTTGTATCAAGTGAGAAATCATGATCTGAACGTCGAGTATTGATTTTAAAAGTCATTCCTGGTTTAAACTGTTCTTTGACCATCGCGACCGCTGTTTTTTTGACGGCGTTTAAATCACGTTCGACCCTGATCGAAGGCGAAAAATTTTGAATTCCAAAAACTTTTTGCAATCGCTCGATCACTTGCTTGGCATCAGTTTCATGCAACTGAATGTGCATCCGATCGCGATGAGCTTTGACGACAACCGCTGGAAAATCATGCAAGCTTAACCGCGTATTATAAGCTAAACGGTCAATAAAACTCCGACGGTTTTTTCCTTTGGTCGATAGTTCGCCATAACGAACCATGATTTCCGTATATTCCACAATGTACCCCCTAAGAATTGATTTTGGCAAAACGTTGGTAAAGCTGATCGAAAATTTCCATGAATTGCTTGGCTTGTTCCAAAGTATTATTTTCATCGAGACTAACCCGAACAGCGGAAGTTGCAATTTTTTCTGGAATTTTCATTGCATTCAAAGTTCCTGAGATTACATGTTTTTTCGACGAGCAAGCACTGGTCGTTGAAATATAGATCTCGTGTTCTTCAAAAGCATGAACAATCGTTTCTCCACGTACCCCATCAATAGTAAAACACAAAATATGCGGAGCAAAATCTGAACCTACTCGAGTAAACATCGTAACTTTCGGATATTTAATTAAGCGCTCATATAAATATTGCTTAATAGCTGCTTGTTGTTTAACTTTAGTAGCCTCATCTTTTAGCAGCAAGCGCAAGGCTTTGGCCATGGCTGCAACTGCTGGTAAATTTTCAGTACCACTGCGAAGATTTTTTTCTTGACCGCCGCCGCTCATTAGTGATGCAATTTTGCGGCCACGACGTTTATACATGATACCAATTCCACGAGGAGCATGGAACTTGTGACCAGAAAAAGTCACAAAATCAACTCGATCATTCATAATCAGTTGCTGAATTCCTTTGCCGATTCCTTGGACAGCATCAATGTGATAATGAATCTTCGGATACGCTTGCAAGATCTTAGCAATTTCCAAATGGGGCTGAATTGAACCAATTTCATTATTCACTGCCATAATTGAAACCAAGATCGTATCTGGTCGAATTGCTGCTGCGACATCTGCCGGATCAACATGACCAGTTTTATCAACGGGCAAATAAGTAACTGCAAAGCCGAGCTTTTCTAATTGCGCCATTGAATTTAATATTGCTGGGTGTTCAATACTCGAAGTAATAATATGTTTGCCATAAATATGTTTTTCAATTGCTGTCCCTTTAACGACCCAATTATCACCTTCAGTGCCACCACTAGTAAAGAAGATCTCATCAGCTGCAACTCCTAGCAAATTCGCAATTTGCTGGCGCGACTGTTCAAGCAATCCAAAAGCTTTTTCGCCAAGTGCATGTAAAGACGAGGGATTACCCCAAATCTGTTGCGAAACCTGATCATAAGTTGCTAAAGCAGCTGTTGAAATCTTAGTTGTTGCGCTGTTATCAAAATAAATCATTTATAAATTCCACCGTCCTTTAATTCTAATCAACTGCAATCTAATATAGCACAATTAACTGCTTTAGGAAAAAGCTATGAAAAATTGTCAAAAAAAAATGATTTTGAATTAAGTCTTCATTAATAAATTTAGTCTCAAAAAAAAAACAGCCGATCGCTGCTTCTTGATTTTTAAATTAAAGTCTTTAATTTAAACTTTCTTTAGTCGGATTTTGCACATAATACTGGTTTTCTAATTTTTTATAAGCGCCCGGTTCAACTTGATCGACCGCAGTTGCAATTTTTTCTAAACTGGCTGCATAATCAAATTTTTGCTTAAAAAGCTGATCAGCTTGGTTAGCAGCCTGAGCAACTTCTGGATAACGATTCTTATAGCGATTAGCATACTGAAGCAATACTTCAGCTAAAGCCGCACTATCAGAAATATCATTAGTTTTTTCGGTTAACTTGTCAAGATCTGCTTGAATATCTAACAAATTTTTACTGATTTGATCCAAATCAATCTTGACCTGATCTAAATCGTTAAGTAAGCGGTCGATCTCATCACTAACGGCCAAGAAGAAATCAAGATACGATTTAGGTAAACCCGGTAAATTTTGTTTGACTAGTTTCCGATGCAGCTGATGAATCTCAAGATCGAACGCTTGAACTGCTTGGCGTGCTTCTTGTTCTTCATGCCATAATCCTTGGATACTTTGATTAATTTTTGTCTGTCTTTCCTCAATCTGTTGCAAACTATCGACCTGCGTCTGCTGTTGCAACAAAACTTCTGAATAAATTGGCACCCCTTCACGAATTTGGTTCGAAGTTGCCGAAAATTCATTTTCAATTTTTTTAAGGTTGACACCCAATTCCCGTCCGTCTTCCATTTCATGATGATTAAATGAATAGTTTTGACTCAAACGATCGAGTTCAATCATTAATTCATGCTGCTGCTGGCGAGCATGCCGAACAAACTGTCCCAACTGTCGGCGCGTGTTTTCGACTTGGTGACGGGCTTTGAGTTCTTGTTCTAATTGATCATATAATTGATCAATTTTTTCAACAATTTCTTGATCGCGTTTAGCTGCAACCGAAACCTGCAAATTTTTTAAGTCAACCAAATTTTCTCCAATTTGAGCTTGAATTTTTTTAACCTCAGCCGCTAAATCTTCCTTAAAACCATATTTTTTGGCCATCAACTGTTGAAAACCGCTCAAGATTTCCGCTAATTGGTCAGGATAAACATTTTTTTGACTCCGGTACAACTTAGGTATTTGTTTTAATTGTTCATCCAAAATAGCGGTGTTTTTCTCTAAATGGTTCAAAATTTGATCAGCCTGAATGTAATCTCCTTTTTGAGCAAAATTAGCATATTGATCAAAGGTATTTTCCAAATTTCCTAGACTTTCTTCTAGTTTATCAATACTCGGACCATAAGAAAAATTTTTAGCTAATAGTTTTTTTCGCAAAGCTTGATATCGTTGTTCGAGCTCATGCAGCTTTTGACGATGAAGCTGATTGCTTCTCTTTAGTCTTGTAATTTCAGACCGTGTCTTATTTTCTAATTTTGCTGCCGCCTGCATTTTAGCTGCAATCAATTTTAATTCACGATAAACTTGCATAAAATGATACTGTTTGCAAGCATCCTGTAATTCCAGTAATCTTTCTGAAATTTCTGGTAAACGATGATTGATCGAGTAAAGATAACTTTGACGGGTCTCTTCAAATTGCTGACGAGTTTGGCCGGATAAATGGATCTCTTTCATATTTGCAAGTTCATCGTTGAGAGATGACTCAATGAATGAACTGATCTGTGCTTGCTGCTTTGAAATTTCTTGAAGGTATTTATGTTGCAAATAGAAAAAAGTAGCGTATCCAATCACTGCCACAACCACAATTACACTTAAAATCGGTATTATCATCCGATCCACACTCCTATAAAACCCTTATTTATCAATTGCTTGATTTATCACGCCAATAAAGTTAAAATCTAGTTTCAATTATAACATAAGAAAACTCTAAGATACACGAATAACCTAAAGAAGAATTGAGGCTCAGTCCATGGAAGAAAGTAATTTATTACTAAAACAATTAGTGTCTTTAACACAGGATGAAACAAATTTGACAGCAAATTTAGCCAATATTAGTGCCTTTTTATATGATCAGCTGCCAAATGTAAGCTGGAGTGGTTTTTATTTGTTCGATTCAACTGAGCAAATGTTGATTTTAGGGCCGTTTCAAGGTAAACCGGCTTGTACGCGAATTGGCATTGGTAAGGGAGTCTGCGGTCAAGCATTTCAAACAAAACAAACGATCATTGTTGAAAATGTCCACCTTTTTCCTGGACACATAGCCTGCGATTCAACTACGAATGCTGAAATCGTTGTTCCACTAACTTCAAGTCAAGGAGCAGCCGTTGGAGTCCTTGATCTTGATTCACGCAGGTTTGGACGTTTTAAAGCAAAAGATCAACAATTTTTCGAACGAATCGCGAAAATTGCACAAAAAAATTGGGACTAGTATTTGACGTCTTAATTGGAATTTGGTATGATTAATTTTGTGTAAAATAATGCAGCAGTTTGCGGTAAGCTCGTCAACATTTTGTTGCCTTAATGGTTCAATTAGTACCTCTTCGGCTGCAAGAGTGAAAATTGCAAAATGAAATGCACGAATACTAAGCAGATATTCGCTTATTTTACTCCAAAAAAATTTATTGGAGGATTTTTTATGTCTCGTTATACTGGTCCAAGTTGGAAAATTTCACGTCGTTTAGGTATCTCTTTAAGCGGTACCGGCAAGGAATTATCACGCCGGCCATATGCTCCTGGTGATCATGGTCAAAACAATCGCCGTAAGTTATCTGAATATGGTCTGCAATTGCGTGAAAAACAGAAGCTGCGTTTAATGTATGGTTTATCAGAACGTCAATTCGCTAATTTGTTCGTTCGGGCCGGCAAGATTCGTGAAGGTCGTCATGGCGATAACTTCATGGTCTTGTTGGAACGTCGATTGGATAATTTAGTTTATCGTCTCGGTTTGGCAACAACTCGTCGTCAAGCTCGTCAGTTAGTCAATCATGGTCATGTAACCGTTAATGGCAAACGAGTTGATATTCCTTCTTTTGAAGTTGCTGTTGGCGATGTAATTTCCTTGCGTGAACGTTCTAAAGAATTACAAGTTGTTAAAGATGCTTTGGAAGCCGCAGTTGGTCGTCCACAATATCTGACATTTGATGACAATAAACTTGAAGGTACATTGACTCGTCTGCCTCAACGTGATGAACTTGAAGCTGAGATCGATGAAGCCTTGATCGTTGAATACTACAACAAACTTTAATTCATCAAAAGGACAGGCTGTTTTATCAGCCTGCTTTTTTTTGTTAATCATCTAACCGTTAACCTAAAAGGAATGAAAGCCATGCAACAAGGTCAGCCAAGTTTATCATTTGAAGTCTTCCCGCCTAAAAACCGAATTGAAGATCGGCTAGCTTTTCAACAATTACTGCAACAGCTTACTGATCTCAACCCAGCTTTTATTAGTGTTGCTAACAGCAATCATTGGCTTAACTTTAAGACTTCTACCTTAGCAATTGCTGATAGTATTCAAACAGATTTTCAACTGCCAGCGATGATTCACCTTGCCGCTCGATATATTTCTCGAAAGCAAATTTTACAACTTCTGCCAGAATTAAAAGCCGTCAAAGTCAAAAATATTTTAGTGATCCGCGGTGACTCAACACCAGGATTGACTGATCAAGGCGACTTCAACCATGCCAGTGATTTAATTAAATTTATCAAGGATCATGATTGCAGTTTCAAAATTTCTGCTGCTTGCTATCCTGAAAAACATCCAGAAGCTCAAAACTTATCAACAGATATTGATTATTTAAAGCAAAAGGTCGCCGCTGGTTGTGACTTTTTAATTAGCCAAACTTTTTTTACTAATGAACTGTTTTATCACTTCCAAACTATTTGTAATAAAGCTGGTATCAAAATTCCAATTTTAGCTGGCATTATGCCGCTTAGCAATCGCAATCAAGTTATACGCTTTTTGCAAAAGAACAACTTAGTTTTGCCGCCTAAGCTACAAAAAATGTTTGCAGCTTTTCAGATGAATGCTACTGCTTTCAAACAGGCAGGTATCCAATTCACAGTTGAACAAATCACCGATTTACTCAACCACCAAGTTGCTGGAATCCATCTTTACACACTCAATCATTTAGAAATAACGCAGCAAATCTGTCAGGCAACTCAAGGACAATTTACCAAATTAAAATAATTTATTTTTAGCTTAAGTTATAAAAGCTTAAAAGAGTGAGAAAATCAAATTTTCTCACTCTTTTAATTATTTTTTATTCGCAAATAATTGCTCTAAAATTAGCTTGCCGAGTGGACGCCTTGGTCCAAGCTTGACTTGCCGCAGCAAATTTAAATCGACAGTTTGATGGGCTGACAAAAAATACAGTTGATCAGCAGCTTGCAACTTAAATGGACGATAAATATTGGGGATGATCACATCTAGTACCCCACTTTTCATGCCTAAAGCCGCCGCTAATCGTTTGATGGCAGTTAAATATGATCGATCGATTTCTTGACTGACTTCTAAATACTCTTCACCAGTTTGACTGCTGCTGTCATAACGCAGTAATAACTGAACTCCTCTTGGTAGAATGTCAGTTAACTGATATCCCTGATCATCAATCGTTTGCTGCTGCAATTTAGCAAACGGAAATGCTCGTTGCTGTTGTTTGAAAAGCAGTTGTTTGTGTTCAATCAATTGTCCAAGCGTTGCGCGACCATCACCAACAATTTGTTGTGGCAAACGTTCAACAATCGTGATTGGTTTTTGAGCAACTAGCAAAATCCGATAACAACCACCGGCTTGCATTTGCTGCAACAAGCAAGCCCGATCTTGCTGCAAGATTTGTTTGACAAAAGGCCAAAGTTGCTCCTTTCGAAGCGGTAAACGAAAAGCCCAGGCTGAACGCTGATATCTGCCTTTGATTGCCAAGGCCGAGGCAGCCAATTGTGGGTAAAGACGTTCAAAATCTGTTTGCCTTTTGATCTGCCATTGCATTGGGATCTGAAAACCAGCTGCAGCTGCCAACTGACTGGCAAGCAGCCGATCACGCCAGCAGCGTTGAGTTAAATTGCCAGCTGTATCAACTAAAAAACCGTCGCCGATCAACTGACCTTCGATTTTGATCAGATGTTCAGTCCCTGACAAAAGTTGATAGCTTTTGCCTTCAGCTAAAGCAGCTGCCAAGACTTCCAGTGAGTTACTATCAGCCAATTCATGCTGCTGCCAGCTGGTTGTTAACTTATCAAGTGATTTTTGAGCTAGTTGCCAAGTCTTGATTTCAGTCCTACCACTCAAACGCAACAGCTGCCCGCTTTTGGTTTGAGTTCCATCCTTGAACAGTTGACGCCAAGTTTGACACTCGGCTAACAACTGCTCAGCCGAGGAAAATTTTGCAATTTCAATCAACTCTGTCAGCTGATTGAATAACTTAAGGGACGTTTTTGTTTCAAGGATCGCTGCAAACGGATTGGCAGCTGCTTGCTGACCAGCTTTTTGAAATGCCTGTTTTAGCTGAATTGTTAATTGATCATTGACCAAACCTGGTGCTAGCCAGAAATAAGTTGTTAGCAGCTGGAATAAATCTAAAGTTGCACCGGTAATTCCAACGGGACTAAAAGGATCAAGTTCTAATGACTGTAGTTCAATTCCGCCAATTACTTTGCGAGAACCACCTTTGGTCTTGATTTCGACAATCAAAGGTCGAAATGGCAAGCTTTGCCAATGCTGGTCTGTAAAATTCTGCACCATAAATTGAAAATCTGCTGGCCAGCGCTGAGTAAAATGGCGCAGCCAAAAACTGCTCTTAACCATTTTCCCATCAGTTGCGGGCGTTGATCCAGTTAAATAAGGCAATAGCCAAGAATTATTATTCAACTGTTGAATAATTTTTAAATAAACTTGCGCACGATAAGCCAAATAGTCCAACTGCAAGGATTTAAACTTTTCTTGATAACTTTGCTGTAATAAAAATTCAGGCAACTGCCAACGCAACGTAATCCCATGATCGAACTGGCTGACAGTTGAAAAAGGATTCAAAAAAACTTGACTACCTAAATTTTTTTGCAACAAAAGCGTGGTTAGCTTTAAACGTTGCAAAACGCCTTTTTTTGAAAGCCAGCCTGGTGTTTTGAGTAAAATTCCCCCGACAATTTTTTCAACTGGCTGCAAATCCTCTCCTTGTGCCTTGGTTAAAAACTCTCCTAAATTTTCAACTGGCTGCGCTGGCTGTTTTTCAAGCTGACGCTGTAACAAAACTTGCCAACGCAAATTAGCTGTAGCAGCCAGTAATTGGTTCTCCTGTAGCCATGTCCCTAAATCATCAAATTGCATCCCAACAGCCTCCATTTATCAAACTCAAAACTATTATACCAAATTTAATTTGACAAAAATCAAACTTAACTGACAAGTTGCAGTCAATGCTATAATTAAGTTGATCTAACTTAGTTGTAAATCATTAAATGCTTGTAGACTAATATTTAATGACGAGGCTCTTATTTTAAACAAAATTATTAGGAATTGGTGATTTCTAAGCTAATCATTTAGTCAGATCAATTTACTCACAAAACCAATTTAACAGATGAAGGAGCATAACCATGAATAAGCCACTTGCTTATCGAATGCGGCCGCGTTCAATTGATGAAGTGATCGGCCAGCAGCATTTGGTCGGTCCGGGTAAAATTATTCGTCGGATGGTCACGGCTAAAATGTTATCGTCAATGATTCTTTATGGACCGCCTGGCACTGGTAAAACCAGTATTGCCAGTGCCATTGCTGGCTCAACCCAATATGCTTTGCGAACGGTCAACGCGGCAACTGATTCAAAAAAAGAGCTGGAGGCGGTCGCAGCCGAAGCCAAGTTGAGTGGAACGGTAATCTTACTGCTCGATGAAATCCATCGCTTAACGAAACCTAAACAAGATTTTCTACTGCCCCATTTAGAGAGCGGACGAATTATTTTGATTGGTGCTACGACAGAAAACCCTTACATTGCAATCAGTCCAGCTATCCGCAGTCGAACACAAATTTTTGAAGTCAAACCATTGAATGAAGGCGAAATCAAATTAGCCATTGACCGAGCTTTGGCTGACAAAGAACGTGGCTTAGGCCAATTAAAGATCACTCTTGATCTACCGGCTAAAAATTTTTTGGCTCAAGCAACCCATGGTGATTTAAGAAGCGTCTTGAATGCCTTAGAACTGGCTGCTAAATCAACATCAACCAATCAGCAAGACAGGATCCATTTAACTTTGCCAGTTGTCGAAGAGTGTTTACAGCACAAAGCTTTAGTCCAGGATAAAGATGGTGATGCACATTATGACGTGATTTCAGCCTTTCAAAAATCCATCCGCGGTTCAGATACTGACGCTGCCTTACATTACTTAGCCCGTTTGTTAGCTGCCGGCGATTTAATCAGTGCTGTTCGTCGATTGCTGACAATTGCTTACGAGGATATTGGGCTTGCTAATCCCAATGCAGCGGCTCACACAGTTGCGGCAGTTACCGCGGCGGAAAAAATTGGCTTGCCTGAAGCCCGAATTCCACTGGCAGCTGCCGTCATTGAACTATGTTTGTCACCAAAATCGAATGCAGCTATTTCAGCAATTGATCAGGCACTCGCTGATTTAAAAAAGGGAAATTATGGTGAAATCCCAGCCTATTTAAAAGATGCCCATTATCAAGGAGCTAAACAGCTAGGCCATGGACTTGATTATAAATACCCACATGATTTCGAACATGACTGGGTCGCACAACAATATTTGCCAAGCAGGTTAAAAAACCATTCATATTTTAAGCCCAAAGGCAACAGTCGCTATGAAGTAGCTCTAAAGGAACGTTACCAACGCTTAAAAGCTAGTCAGCAGCAACGACTTGCCGCACCCAAAAACCAAATTGAAAAAAAAGATAATTCGTGATAAAATTAATGCAAATCTGGAATGTGCGCATTATCTCAACATGTAAGGTTGACCGAACACCTAACATTTTGGTTTCTGGAATGATTTATTAATAACAGGCCTACCTGATAGGAAGTTAGCGGTAAGTCTACTGGACACCCCCTGCTTTGACAGCGGGTTCAACTACAGAGATGATTAACGGCATTAAACGGATGCGGGGCTGTAACGAAACCAATTGTTTTGTTGTCAGCCCTTTTATTTAATAAAATTTAGTATGAAAGGCCTAACATGAATTCTCTAATTTATACTTTAACAATTATTTTAATCATTATTTTATTCATTCTTGGAGGCTATTTGTTACGCCATCGAAGATTTAACCTTTTAACACAGCAACAGGTCAACAATCAATCTTCAATCAAACTTTTAAGCTGGATCGGCAGTTTGTTGATTATTTTAGCTGTCATAACATTGGGGGTTTTGCTTGCTCAAAAAATTGTTTTTCTAGTAGCAATGCTAATCATCGACGCTATTTTTGTCACACTGTTGCCATTCATTATCTTAATCTTCTTTCCAAAAAATAACTAAATTTTTAGTTTTGTAAATTTTGACGAAATAACGTACAATAGAGTTGAATAATAGAAAGGGTGATAACTATGCTACAACAATATAACAACATCTTAGTACCAATTGATGGTTCAAAAGAGGCTGAACTAGCTTTTAAAAAAGCTGTGGCAGTGACTCGCCGTAATGGTGACAGTGCTAAGCTTCATTTGCTGCATGTTGTTGACACGCGGGCTTTCCAAAATATTTCCAGTTTTGACACGGCAATGGTTGAACAAGTTACTGAAACCGCTAAAAAGACGCTGGAAAATTATGTTGCAGAAGCACAAAAGGCTGGTTTAAAAAACGTTGATTATTCAATCGAATACGGCGCTCCTAAAGTAATTATTGCTAAGGAAACCCCGGCAGATAAAGATATTGATTTAATTATGATCGGGGCAACTGGTTTAAATGCCGTTGAACGTTTGTTAATTGGTTCAGTTACTGAATACGTAACGCGGACAGCTGCTTGTGATGTTCTGGTAGTTAGGACCGACTTAGATAATAAACCCGTTTTAAATGAGAAGAAATCGAAGAAATAATCGTCGTTTATCACAGTTTGATTTTGCTTAAAAGTTTTACATTGACAACAAATGGTCAGTTAACCACAGCCCCAGGGCAAATTGATTAACTGACCATCTTTATTAAATGTTTTTTTGATTGAAACGACTAATCGTTAACTTTTTTAATTGAATTCGGCAATTTTTCCTGACCTAATTCAACGAAATCATAATGTAGTTTTGCACTGTCATTAAATTCCTCAATTGCCAATTGAATCAATCTATCAAGCAATTCACTATAACCAATGCCGCTAACCTTCCATAATTGCGGATAGAGTGAAATATTCGTAAAACCAGGCAATGTATTAGCTTCACCAAAATAAGGAACATCATTTTGATCAACTAAAAAATCCATCCGGGCCAACCCACGATTATCGAGAACACGAAAAGCATCCAGTGACATTTGAGTAATTTCAGTTGCCAACTTGGCAGGCAAGTCAACTGGCAGGTCAAAAACAACACCTGAAGCATCCACAAATTTATTATTATAATCATAAAACTTGTCAGTAGCTGGTACTTCAATGCCGCCAAGTTTGGATGCTTCGGCCACTCGATTGCCCAAAACTGAACATTCAATTTCCCGCGGATGCTCAATGGCTTCTTCAATCATCACCTTATAATCATATTGGAATGCATCAGCAAGCGCTTGGTCAAACTCAAGCTGATCGGCAACTTTATGAATTCCAACTGATGACCCCTGACGTGCAGGTTTAATAAACAATATCTTACCTAATTTTTCACTACAACTTTGATAAGTAAATTCTGATTTGGTCTCCGGAGTCGCCACGACATATTTAGTATTTCGAATGCCATGAAGGGTTAGCAACTGTTTAGTCAGATCTTTATCAAAAGAAACTCCTGAAGAAGTGATCCCACTGCCGACCCAAGGTTTATTTAATAATCTAAATAAGCCCTGAACAGTTCCATCTTCACCCATATTGCCATGGATCACTGGCAAAAAGACATCAATATCTTTGACCTCGGAAATATTTTGAATATTGGCCAATGGATTGGAAAAATCAACGTTTGGCATGATTCCCGCTAATACCTGATCTTCCGGCTCCCCATTAAAGATCCGCATTGAATCCTGATTACCTAATAAATAACCATTTTTGGCAAACATGAAAACTGAAACGTCGTATTTGTTTTTGTCTAAACCATCATAAACATTATGAGCTGATCTTTTTGAGACATCATGTTCAGATGAATTACCGCCAAAAAAAAGCGCAATGTGTAATTTCTTTTTTCCCATTGTATATTCCATTCCTATCAAGATTTTCTTATTATACGGCTGGATTTATTATACTATAACAAATTGCTTAATGTACAGTAAAATAAAATTTACCTTTTGCATCATACCATGAAACAAACCATTTTGTCAGTAATTAAGGTAAATTTTATAATTTTACAGAATTTTTTCATTCTATCTTCCTTCTACATGTTAGAATTAACTTAAAGAGCTCTTTAACCAGCTAAACTCATGAGGTGAGGTCAATGGCAAACAAGTTATTTGGTGTAATTTATTTAACACCTAGACAAATCAAATTATCGATTATCGACTTAAAGACTTTGAAATTGGTTGAAAATGCCAATGGATATTTCTTTCAACCGACTGATGATCATTATCCGCAAAATGCCGGTTTGATTTCCGAAAAGTTAAAGGGATTTCAGCGCTTGCTAAAAGATTATGGCGTTAAAAATTATCGACTTTGGGGAAACCAGCAGTCATTAGATGATGTAAGTACTCGTTATTTAGGTGAACAAATTTTTGTCCGTAATAATATCCATGTTCACTGGCTAAATACCAGTCAACTAACTTATTATAAAGCAATCGGAATTATTACTCACCTTAATAACTTTAAACAATTAACTGATAGTCAAACTTTTCTTTTAAGTCTAGGATCTGAAAAAGTTTCTCTTTCCCAGTTCAAATTAAAAAAATTCATTTCAACTTGGAATATTGATCTTGGTTCAGCTCATTTGGAAGATTTGGCCAGTATTATTGATTTAAGTTCCAATGATCCAATTGAAGTTATTGATGATTATATTGGCAGTAAATTAGAAAACTTACGACATACTCTTGTTCGAAGTGACCAAACAGCTAATTTAATCCTACAAGATGCCAGTGCTTTAAGCCATAAATTCATCCCTTCAGAAAAAGATACTGCTATTCTATCAGTTGCTAAGTTTCAACAATTATATGATATGGTGATCCACTCTTCGGAACAGTTTTTAATTGATTATTTTGATATTGATGAACATATTGTTAATCGACTAAAACCTTATTTTATCTTGATTGAAAAGATGATTAAGTTGCTACGGGTGGAAAAAATAATTTTAAGCAATATTACTGTTTCTGATGGCTTAGCAATTGAACAAGCCAAAAAAAACCGTTATCTGAAACAAGATTTAAATGAAATCATCATTACTTCAGCTGAAAATATGGCTAACCGCTATTTAACGAGTCATTCACATCGAAAAATCGTAACTGATCTAGCTTTGCATATGTTTGACCAGCTCAAACAGCTCCATCACTTAGGTAAACGTGAACGGTTGCTGCTGCAAATCGCTGCAACTGTTGATGATGTTGGTAATTATATTAGTCAGCAAGGCCATTACCGACATTCAGCTTATATCTTAGAAGCCAACAAGATCATTGGCCTTTCTGACGAAGAGAATCAGTTGATTGCTGAGATATCCCGTTATCATAGCAGCGAGTCACCAGCCATCAATGAACCACATTTCCAGCGTTTAGCCCCCAATGTTCAAATGAAAGTTGCTAAACTTGCTGCTATTTTGCGTTTAGCGGATGCGTTAGATGATTCGCGGGAAGAAAAGATCCAAAAAATCTCAGTTTCACTGCAAACGGAACAACTAATTATCTATGCTTATGCTACACAAAATATTTCATTAGAAAAATGGTCTTTTAAAAATAAATCGACTCTTTTCACTGAAGTTTACGGAATCAAACCTGTCTTGAAACAACGGAGGCGTTTAAATTGATCAAAAGATTTGATAAACATTCATATTTTAAAAATCGCGAACTCAGCTGGTTAGATTTTAACGGCCGAGTACTTGAAGAAGCTCGTGATCCAGAAAACCCCTTATTAGAACGAGTAAATTTTTTAGGAATCACCCAAAGCAATGTCGATGAGTTTTTTATGGTCCGCGTAGCTTCACTGAACAAAATGTATTCCGTTGGCATTAAAACTACTGATGCTTCAGGGATGACACCCAAACAGCAAATCGATGCCATTAATTCATTGGAACAGCAGATGGTCGCCAAGCGCTACAATACTTATAACCGCTCATTGCTGCCGCAATTAGAAAAAAATGAGATCAAAATTGTTAAAATCAAAAACATTACTGACGAACAGCATCGCTCTTTGCAACGCTATTTTAATGACGATCTCTATCCAGTGCTTACTCCGCTAGCAGATGATTCTTCACGCCCCTTTCCTTTTATCAGCAATAACTCGCTAAATCTGGCCATCAGATTGCAAGAAAATAAAAATCTAAAGAATCGGCCTTTTGCGACGATTCGGATTCCAGAAATCTTTGGCCGCTTGATCAAGTTGCCGCGTGAAGACAATAGCTTTATTTTAGTTGAAGAAATTATCAAAGAGTTTATCAGTAACCTCTTTCCGGGCTATCAAGTAATTGAGTCAGCTACTTATCGAGTAATTCGCGATATGGACTTGGACGTGGCTGAAGAAGATACTTCTGATTTGTTGCGTGAGGTTCAAAAGCAGTTGAAAAAAAGAGAACACGGCAAAGTTATGCGGTTGGAAATTGAATCTTCAATGAGTCGTGATCTCAGTAATCGCCTAATCAAAAATCTTGATGTTGATCAAAGTGCGGTTTACCGCATCAATGGTCCCATCGATTTGACTTTTTTGAAAAAATTGCCTGGTAAGGTTACCGGTCATGACGATTTGCGCTACCAACCGTTTCGAGCATTCATTGATCCACAATTAGCATCGGGTCAGAATATTTTTGCGGCTGTTCGTCAGCATGATTTTTTAATGCAGCATCCCTACGACTCATTTAGTTCAGTCGTTCATTTCATTGAACAAGCTGCTAGCGATCCAAGTGTTCTCGCCATTAAGATGACTCTTTATCGTGTATCCGGTAATTCACCGATTATTAAATATTTGGGTTTAGCAGCTCAAAAGGGCAAACAAGTTACGGTTTTAGTTGAAGTCAAGGCTCGCTTTGATGAGGAGAATAACGTTCGCTGGGCTAAACAATTGGAAAAAATGGGTTGTCACGTAATTTATGGACTAGTAGGCCTGAAAACTCATTGTAAAATGGCACTAATTATTCGGCGAGAAGAAGATGGGATTCGGCGTTACTTACATTTAGGAACCGGCAATTATAATGATGTCACCGCTAATTTTTATACTGATATGGGAATTTTTACAGCCAATTTGGATATGGGAATTGATGCTTCAAATATTTTTAATATGCTGTCAGGCTACGCTAAACCACCATATTTTCACAAGTTGCATATTTCACCACATAAAATTCGTGAATTTATCTCCAAAAAAATTGATGATGAAATTAATTATGCTCAAAATGGTCAACCGGCTGAAATCCGGATGAAAATGAACTCACTTTCGGACCAAAAAATTATTGAGAAACTTTATCAAGCCTCAGCTGCTGGTGTCAAAATCAAATTGATCGTTCGGGGAATTTGCTGCTTAAAAAATGATTTACCCGGAATCAGTGAAAACATTGAAGTTCACTCAATCGTTGGCCGCTTTTTAGAGCACAGCCGAATTTATTACTTCTACAATCAAGGTAATGAAGATGTCTATTTATCAAGCGCTGATATGATGACCCGTAACCTCGATCGCCGCGTTGAACTGCTCTTTCCAGCCCTACAATCAGAAATCAAGGTTAAAATAATTTCAATTTTCAATTTAATGTGGCATGATAATCTTAAAGCACGGGTTTTACATGGTGATCAATTTGAACGGATCGATCGACGAGGACTGGAGCCTTTCAGTTCGCAGGAATACTTCGTCCAAGAGGCAACGAAAAAGAATCAAGTCCTGTTAGAAAATCGGCGGCAAGCCAAAGCTAATTCCGTTTTCCAGCCAATGATGCATCGTGATGATCCCTTGCAGTTTCAAATCGATCCTAAGGAGGAAGAATAAAGATGGTCAATTTTGCAGTCATTGACTTGGGTTCAAATTCAATTCGGCTAAAAATTTCGCAAATCAACCCGGATGGCAGTTTCACGGTTACCCATCAATTAAAAGAAATGGTGCGGCTGTCAGAAAACATGGGTGAAGAAAAAATTTTACAACCTGAGCCAATTGCTCGCACCTTAAAGGCACTCGAAAACTTCAAACAGGTTTATGAACAGATACCTGATTTGCATCTCGAAGCAATTGCTACAGCAGCAGTTCGACAAGCCAAGAACCAAGCTGATTTTTTAAAATCGGTCAAGAAAAAAATTGGTGTGAAGTTCGAAGTGATTTCTGGTGATCAAGAAGCTTATTTAGATTTCTTGGGGGTTTCAAAAACTTTAAAAATCGGTAATAAATGTCTGATTATGGATACAGGTGGCGCCAGTACCGAATTGATCTATGTAAAAAATCAAAAGATCCAAAATCTGATCAGCTTACCTTTTGGTTCGGTCACCGTTTCGCAAGAGTTTGCTTTAAGTGAGCAAATTTCTCCAGGTAATCTCTTCCGTGCAATGACTGATGTTGAACAAAAATTAACTGATATCGACTGGATCCTTGACGCTCACAAATCAAATTTAGTTGCTCTGGGCGGCAGCAATCGAACCTTAGCCAAAATTGCCCGCCGTAAGGAAAGCGAAAATGATGAATTGCCAAGTTTACATGGCTTTCAACTGTCAGGCAACCAAGCAGTCGATATTTTTGCCAACTTAGTCAACCTTGATCGCCGGCAGCGCGAAGATATCCCCGGCTTAGCTAAAATCCGGGCTGATGTCATTGTTGGCGGCTTGATTCCAATTTCATTGTTGTTGCGTGTTTTACATATCCCCACTATTTTATTTTCTAATTGTGGTTTGCGTGATGGCACACTCTTTAATTATTTAGCCACAAATAACTATCCGCCAAAAAATTGTCAAAAATAGCTGTCAAAAGGCCGTAAAATCAGTTTCAAATTGTTGCTGATTCTACGACCTTTTTAAATTTTTCTTTAAAGTGAAAGGACTGCATCACCATTTTTAATGGTTGCCAGCATTTGCTGGGCCATTGTTCCGTATTTTTTACCCGGATGAGTGGTGTTGTATTCACAAATTTCCAAAGCCGACAGCAACAGTAAACAACGTTGCAATTCATGACTAGGAATTTCAAATTGATGCTTAGCTTCATAGCCATCTAAAAACCGTTGCCGAAAACGCGGATCTTTAACTTCATTATAAAAGAATTTAATAAAATCTTGGTAGGTTACTCCAATTTTTGAACGTTCAAAATCAATCAGAACTAATTTCCCTTGGTATTCCATAATATTCCGGACACTGAAATCACCATGCAAAACAACTTTGGGCAATTGCTCATACTCTTCATCAGCTCGCGAAAAGTCCGCTTGCAACAACTTCAAACTGGTTAAAATGGGTGCAGCATAGGCGGAATCTTTTAAACGTTCCGCTTTTTCTTTAATTTGCAAAGGTAACGGCCGCTGATCTTCATAGACTAAGACTTTACCAGTCACCAGATTGTGAAACTCACCCAGCAGTTTGCCAAATTGATAAGCCACCTGACCATTGATTTGCCGATCCTCCAATTCTTGCATTTGTCGATCACGCAAGGTAACAACATAATTATCCTCAAAAATAACGTTGTCTAAATAAACATTCGGTGCATAGACCTCATTGACATGCTGCTCAGCATAAAACATTTCCTTTTCCTTAAAAATTTTGACAAAAAGTTTAGCATGATATAACCTGCTTTCACCAACCAGATGTTGATTTCCTGCTACATCGTGGATACTTTTTAAATCTGCTTGATAGTAATCATTCAAAAAATCAATTAGCATTCAGCCATCCCCATTTCGTACCCTTTTAAATTAATTGTAACTTAACCAGGTTTTAAATGGCAAGAACTCCTACCTAAAAATCTCAAAAAATTGCTAAAGAAAATTATTCACGTTACAATTGAACTATCAAAAAATAAAGCGAGGTTATTATGACCAAAAACCAAATCGTTAGTTCTTTGAGTTATCTCTCAATCTTATTTGCACCCTTTATTTTTCCGTTGATTGTTTGGATCATCTGCAAACATGAACCAATTATCCGTCACCACGCTGCAATTGCTCTGTGGTTACAGTTATTGCCCCTACTGCTTGGTACTTTCTGCCTGATTAGTTTAGGGATAACGGGATTAGCAACCAGTTCCTGGAAAATTGCTGGACCAATGATCGTCATTTTGCTTGGTATCATTGCCTTAGTGACACTGCTGATTTTCATTTACAATTTATATAAGGGAATCAAGCTGTTAGTTGCTTAAAATAATTTTGGTAGGCTTGCCAAGTTCGCTGATCATAGCAGCAAAAAATAATTTTATATTCATTAACTACAGGTTGTCTTAACCAGTTGCGGACCGTATCAACTGCGATTGGCACTGCCAACTTTAAAGGGTAGCCATAAACGCCGGTCGAAATGGCCGGAAAGGCGACCTTTTTTAATTGGTATTGATATGCCAAATCAAGCGAGTTGGAGTAACAGGCTGCTAAGAGCTGCGCCGGTTTTAAAGCTGCCTGATAAATTGGTCCAACTGTATGAATCACATAGCGCGCCGGTAATTTAAAACCAGGCGTTATTTTAGCTTCCCCAGTTTGACAACCATGCAGTTTACGACAAGCTGCCAATAACTGTGGTCCAGCTGCTTGATGGATCGCGCCGTCGACCCCGCCGCCACCTAGCAGACTGGAATTAGCAGCATTAACGATCGCATCACAACTGAGTTTGGTGATATCTCCTCGCTGCAAGAAAATTTCTGATTGTCCGACTTTCATCTACTCATCCCTTTAATTAATCTGACTTGTACCATCCGCGTAATTAAGAGTTACTCCCGACTGAACATTAAAGATATAGACATTAAAATGAATTTCATTGCTGTCAATTGACTGAGCTTCCATCTGCACACCGCGCGCCAATAATTCGTTTCCTCGAAAAATTGGTGTTACTCGATATCTGACATAGCCATGCGGATTTTGTTTCAAATAATATGCAATATCATCTTCATGCGCCAGCATTTCTGGAGCATTTAACTCGCGAGTCCCAGTCAGCAAATTCCGGGGATTATTGTTTTGACCTGTCAGTTGATAACCAATTAAATGGCTGCGGTTATAAAGCCAGCCAGATTTGATTTTTTTATTGTGCCAACCAGTTGGATCCCAAGTCAATTCCGTCCGCTTAGCTGTCGGCATTAACGACTGGTTCAATAAAGCATTCGCTGCTGTCACACGATTTAGGCTGTCCAACTGCCCATAAGTTTGCCAAGCACCCTTAGCAGTCGACAGATCACTGGTTGAAAATTCTGGATTATTATGATTGACGGTAATTTCATTTTGACCGCTGTAATTCAGTTCAGCTAACTGCTGCGTCGTTGCAGTTACAGTCTGCTGGTTGGCAGTTGTTGCTGAAGCAGCCGCTAAGGTTTTAAGCTTTTGATGCCAGTGCTTGATTTGTCGATTTTTAAGTTTGATTTTCTTGTTTGTTGTTTTGATTTGCCGCTTAAGCCAACTGATTTTTTGTTGCTTGCCTGTCGCTAAAACCGGTTGCGGCAAGATTGCTGCCGACAATAAACAAATCGTGAACCAAAGTAGCAAAATTCTTGTTAATTTTTTCATCATCTTAACGCCTTTCGATAGCCAGCCGCTTGAGCCTGAGCTTCAGTTGAAAAATAAACGGCATTGGCAGCATTCATCTTATAACCAGCTTGACCAGGAACATGATAAATATGCGAATTGCGATTACCGACAATCTGACCTTGTCCGGTGGTAATCTGATCAGCTGAACTACTTGAGCTGCTGGTTGAAACTGCACTTGAGCTGGACTGACCGCTAGCCGAAACGGCTTCCGGTTGCTGAGCATTTTTGTCTGATTGCCATTTACTCTTTAATGAAGCTGATTGATACTTTTTAGCAGCTAACTTTTGCTTAAGCGAGCTGGAAGTCTTTTTTAACTGCTGAATTTGCTGCGTTTTACTGTCAACTGAAGCCAACACCGCCTGGGAACAGCCACTCAGCGGAGCAAATAATAGCAATAAAACCAGCAACCTGATGATTTTTCTCATACTTTTCATTTCTTTCTAAGTAAATTACTTTCCCAAATCACTAACTTTATTCTACAATAAAATCAGTAAAGGAGTGCGACCAATCATGAAAAGTGTTTTAATTGTCACCACTGAACATATCCCTGAAAAAAAATATGAAGTAATTGGCGAAGTTTTTGGGATGACTACTCAATCTAAAAATCTGATTCGTAATCTTGGAGCTGGTTTAAAGAACATTGTTGGCGGTGAAATCAAGGATTATACCAAAATGCTGGAAGAATCCCGACGTGTTGCCGTTGAACGGTTGCGAAAAAATGCAGCCAAAATGGGAGCTGATGCAGTTGTCATGATGCGTTTTGATTCTAGTGCAATTGGTCAGGACATGCAGGCGGTCGCGGCTTATGGAACAGCTGTTAAATTTGTTGCTTATGAAAATTAATTGCACCGTGATCGCTGTAGTTATGATCAACTGACAATGGCTAACTAAACTAAAATTAGCAGCAGCTTACAAAACTAGCAAAAAGGGAAATTTTGCAGGCTGCTATTTTTATGGTACCAAATTCTAATCAACCAATTTGCTGTCAAAACCATTTATCAGCTTTATTGTTCAAAATAATTATTTTAAAATTAGCAGAAAGTAAATAAAGTATAAGTTTTTTCTCGATTACTTGTTTCAAAGATTTTTTTATTATAGATTTGAATAGTAATAAAAAACATAAGAAAGAAGTAATACTTTGACAGAAAAATTTCTGACAACCAACGGGATCAAGCTCTGTTATGACATTCATGGGGCTGGAAGTCCTTTATTAATGATTCACGGCGTTACTGACTGTAAAGAAACTTACGATCGTGACTTACCGGAGCTGAGCAAACATTTTAAAGTCATTCGTTATGATTTGCGTGGTCATGGTCATTCAACCTTATCAAAAAAACAATTTGATTTAAAAGATCATGTCGAAGATGCCCTAGCTTTGATCCGGCAACTCAATTTAAACGACTTTTATTTGTATGGTGGTTCACTAGGCAGCTATATCGCTCAAGGTGTTGCAGTGAAAATTCCCACAAAGATTCGGAAATTGATTTTGAATGTTTCGGCGGCTCACAATCCGGCTTCCGCTTTAGCCGAAACTGTTAAGAATGATACTTTGCCAACTGATTTGACTGCTCGTCGAAAATGGTGGAGTAAGCATCTAGTTTATGATCAAAAAAAACTGGCTTTAGTTGAAAAATCTGGTTTTCAAAAGAATAACTTGTCCCCAGCCGCTGAGTATCGAGCTTTAAAATCAATCAGTGCTTTTGATTTTAGTCAGGAACTAAATAAAATAACTTGTCCGGTATTAATTACCAGCGGTCGCTTTGATCCAGTAAACCCGCCACAAAAAAGCCAAGTTATTAATCATTTATTAACTAATAGCCAAATGAAGATTTTTAACTCTGGACATTTACTC
Organism: Liquorilactobacillus sicerae; assembly: GCF_029916425.1. Lineage (GTDB taxonomy): Bacteria > Bacillota > Bacilli > Lactobacillales > Lactobacillaceae > Liquorilactobacillus > Liquorilactobacillus sicerae. Next base: position 177,336 of record NZ_JAHAVQ010000003.1, read on the forward strand.
CGATTAGAAAATACTGCTCAGTATGATCAAATCATGATCAATTTTTTTAAAACTGCCTAACATAAAAAACCACTGAAGCTTGTTTTCTTTTAAACAAGCTTCAGTGGTTTTTGTAATTAACTTAGTTAGCTGAATGATTTACGTTCATTTTCAAATTCGAGAAAATACTATTTTTGCTATCAAAATCAAAATAACCCATAATGCGGCACTCGGCAACAACGAATATTTTAACCCTTTAAAAAGTTCCATTATGAGCCCTCCTATCTTATCTTGCTTAATCATAAACCAGGAGTATTAATAATTTTTGAAGAACTCATAAAGAAAGGTTAAATATTACCCTTAGCTGTTTGCAAAAATAACTTTGAGCTGGTTTATTTTCAACCTTAATCAGCAATCAAAAAAGTGACCTAATGCAAAGCTGTTGCAAAAGTAACTGCACCAAATATTATCCCGGGAAGATTTGCCCAAAATACTGGCCAATCCCGGTGTAATTTAAAATATGCATAAACACACCAAAATGAACAATTAATAGCAGCAACTAGCGGTTGAATTGGATTGCCATAATTACCTTGTAAATTGTTGAAAATTTGTGGAATATACGAAACATACATTAAAACTGCTAAAACTGTCGCAACTTTGCTTAATATACTTATAAATTTGCTTTCTTGTTCCAAAATTAAATCCTCCTTATGCAATTAATAATTATAAGGAAATTTTAGATATAAAGCAATTTAAATTAGGTTAATAACTCTGTTTCAGCCACCTCTTGTCCCTAGAAAAGCTAGCCAGTATGGGTCAAATTGTGGGTCAAGTCAAAATTAGTAAAATAAATACGGCTGACAAATGCCCTTATTTCAGCATTTACCAGATCTATTTTCATTTTAACCGACAGACCCTTCCATTTGAAACTCAATCAACCGGTTTAGCTCAACTGCATATTCCATTGGCAATTCTTTGGTAAATGGTTCCACAAATCCCATAATAATCATTTCGGTAGCTTTGTCTTCAGGAATTCCGCGACTCATTAGATAATATAACTGTTCTTCAGAAATCTTAGAAACTTTAGCCTCATGCTCCATCGAAACATTGCCATTTTTTACTTGGTTAACCGGAATCGTATCACTTGAACTTTGCTCATCCATAATGATCGTATCACATTCAACGTGCGATTTTGAGCCATCACTGTGTGGACCAAAACGAACTTTTCCACGATAGTCAGCCTTGCCGCCATCCTTGCAAAGCGACTTGGAAATGATTGAACTGGAAGTGTTTTTTGCATTGTGAATCATTCGCGCCCCAGTATCTGAATCAATATTTTTACCAGCAAAAGCGATTGACAGCATCGTCCCATGTGCACCTTCGCCATTCATATAAACACTTGGATATTTCATGGTGACTTTAGAACCCAAATTACCATCGACCCATTCCATCGTCGAATTTTCTAAAGCCTGGGCACGTTTGGTTTCCAAGCTGTAGACATTATTCGACCAATTCTGAATCGTTGTATAGCGGCAATAGGCATCCTTAAGAACATTAACTTCTACTACTGCAGCATGCAAGCTATCCTCTGAATAATTTGGTGCTGTACAGCCCTCAACATAATTAACGCTAGCGCCTTCATCAACAATAATCAACGTGCGTTCAAATTGGCCACTATTGCCAGCATTAATTCGAAAATAACTTTGAATTGGAGTTTTTACTTTAACACCTTTAGGAACATAAATAAAAGTTCCACCTGACCAAACAGCTGAATTTAAGGCTGCAAATTTATTATCTGCCGGCGGAATCAGCTTGCCAAAATATTTACGCACTAATTCAGGATGCTTTTGAACAGCTGAATCAGTATCCATAAAAACAATACCTTCTTTTTCAAGTTGCTCATGCATATTATGATAAACAACTTCTGATTCGTACTGAGCGGAAGATCCGGCTAAATATTTACGTTCAGCTTCCGGCACACCCAACCGATCAAACGTTTTTTTAATATCTTCAGGAACATCTTCCCATTTGCGAGCAACGTGATCGCTATCACGTCGAAAATAATTAATATGATCAAGATCTAAAGGCGAAAGATCTGGCCCAAAATCTGGCATTTCCATTGCTTGATAACGATGAAAGGCTTTCAATCGAAAATCCAGCATCCAATCAGGTTCATGCTTAGCAGCTGAAATTTGCCGAACAGTTGCTTCAGTTAATCCTTCGCCGGTCGTCAAAATTGGCTGAATATCATCTTTAAAACCATATTGATACTCGCCACCTAAGCCGAGCATATTTGCCTTTGCTGTTTCTGCCATTTTATAACTCTCCTCCCTTTATATTTACTGATCATGCCGCATAAAACCGATTGTCGACTCTTGCTGACCATTGGCTAAAGCTTGATAAATCGCCTTCCAAGCCAAGGTCGCACATTTGATGCGAGCCGGAAACTTGGCAACTCCTTCTAAAACTGCAGCATCACCTAAAACTTCTTCATAGTCTTGCGGTGGATTACCTGTCACCATATTTGAAAATACCGCCACCATCTTTTCAATCTGCTGTGGACTCTTGCCCAGAACTTCATCGGTCATCATGCTGGCTGAGGCTTGACTAATCGTACAACCTGAGCCGGAAAAGGCAACTTGATCAACTTTATTGTCTTTTAAAATTACCTGAACATTTAAAACATCCCCACAAGTTGGATTACGTAGCTCTAATTTATGGCTGGCAGCTTTCAAAGAACCATAATGGTGCGGATGCATTGCATGATCCAAAATCATTTGCCGATATAAATTTTCAAGTTTAGATAGTGCCATGGTTGAAGAACTCCTTTGTGGCTTTGATTGCTTCGACTAATTTTTGAGCATCAGCTAAATTATTATACAAGTATAAACTAGCGCGGGCAGTCGCGGCAACTTTTAACCATTCCATTAAAGGTTGAGCGCAGTGATGACCAGCACGAACTGCAACTCCTTCCATATCTAACGCTGTTGCGACATCATGGGGATGCAGACCATCCAGATTAAAGGAAATTACCCCGCTATGTTTAGCTGGATCATGTGGTCCATAAACCGTGACCCCTGGTATTTCTAATAAAGCTGGCAGTAAATAATTGACTAATTGCTGCTCATGCGCCTGAACTCGATCCATCCCGATAGCACTTAAGTAATCAATTGCTGCTCCCAAACCGATTACTCCAGCAATATTTTGCGTTCCACCTTCGAATTTCCATGGTGCCGCTTTAAAGGTCGTTTTTTGCAACTGGACCCAATCGATCATTTCACCACCAAATTCCAACGGCGGCATATCCGCTAATAATTCACGCTTACCCCATAAAACGCCAATCCCTGTCGGTGCCATTAACTTGTGACCGGAAAAAGCATAAAAATCAGCATCCATTGCTTGAACATCAACTTTAAAATGTGGGGTAGACTGAGCTCCATCAACAACCATAATTGCACCATGTTGATGAGCAAGAGCAGCTATTTTTTTAATTGGATTCACCACACCCAAAACATTAGAAGCCTGCGTTAAAGAAACAATGGCCGTTTTATCAGTGATTTGCTGTTCAGCACTTGCCAAATCTAATTCACCATCTGGCAATAGGTTAATATATTTCAAAACTGCACCATTTTTTTTAGCTAACTGCTGCCAAGGGACTAAATTACTGTGGTGTTCCAGATACGAAATAACAATTTCATCGCCAGCCTTAACATGAGTTGCCCCATAACTTGCCGCTACCCAATTTAATCCTTCAGTCGTCCCTTTGGTATACACAATCTCTTCGCGGCTTGGTGCATTAATAAATTTAGCGACTTTATCACGAACCGCTTCAAATTCTTTAGTCGCTCTTTCGGCTAATGTGTGAACTCCACGATGTACATTAGCATTATCATGATAGTAGTAATCCGTTACCGCCTGAACAACCGCCTTAGGTTTTTGGGCAGTCGCAGCATTATCTAAATATACCAATGGTTCATCATTAACTGTCTGATTTAAAATTGGAAAATCCGCTCGATACTCACTCATCTTTTTGACCATCTATAAGCTTCCCTTCAATTGTTGCTTTTAATTGATCCCGAATCCAGTCGGACGGAATTGCTGCCAAAACCGGTCCTAAAAATCCTCTAATTACTAAACGTTCAGCCAGCTTTTTATGCAATCCACGACTCATCAGATAATACATTTGCTCGGCATTGACACGACCAACACTAGCGGCATGACCAGCTGTTACATCGTTGTCGTCAATCAACAAAACTGGATTCGCATCTCCTTTTGCTTTAGGTGAAAGCATCAAGAGACGGCTTTCCTGCTGGGCATCAGCGCCCTTAGCACCTTTGATAATATGCCCAATACCATTAAAAATCAGTGTCGATCGTGATAAGATCACCCCATGCTGCAAGATGTGACCAATTGTATGTTGGCCATAATTGGTAACTCGCGTATCGATTCCTTGGACTTGGCGCCCAGTTGAAATTGCAATAACTTTGGTTTCAGCATGAGCTCCAGCCCCTACCAAATCAGAATCGAAGTCACCAACAATATCCCCGTCATTCATCATTCCCATCGACCAATCGATTTTTGCATCTTTGCCAAGGTGAGCTCGCCGATTTAAATAAGTTGTCGTATTTTTACCTAAACGATCTACACTGGCAAATTTAACATGGCTATTGTCTTTAGCAATAACTTCTACAATCACACTTGCGGTGGTCGACTGTTCACCAACAGTTGTTAAATTTTCCATATAAGGTACTTCACTATTTTCACCAACAATTAAAATTACATGGTGAACAAAATCTTGTTTGCCGGTTGCATCCTGGACAAAGTAACTAGTAATTGGCTCAGTTAAAACGGTATTCTTTGGCACATAAATCAGCAAACCGCTAGTCAATTTGGCCACATGCTGTGCTGTTAGCAAATCTTGATCGTATTTAATTGCCTGTTGCATAAAATACTTTTTGACCAAATCTTCGTGTTCGCGCAAAGCCGTAGCCCAGTCGCAAACAATCACTCCTTTATTCGCTAAAGACCGTAGCCCGGTTTGTTTAACAGTTGTCTGCCCAAACTGGACGATTAAATGCTTGGCTGCTTCAATCTTTAATTTTTCGAGCAGTTTAGTATCTGACTGGTGAAATTCAAGCGGCTGTTGCAGCTGAATTGGCCAGCGTTGATAACGAATCTTACCAAAAGAAGGTAAGTGCAAATGTTTTGCTTGTTGCCAGGCTTTGATCCTTAAATCAGAAAACCACGCTGGTTCCGATGTTTGCTGAGCATAATTGGCAATTTCCGGATAAGTTTGTAAATCTGTCATCTGCTTCCATCTCCCCTAAGCGTCTTCATCAACTAATTTAATATCTAAACCTAATTCATCACGCAAGCCGGCATACCCTTCATCCTCAAGTTTTTTAGCTAGCTCTGGACCACCTTGTTTAACGATCCGGCCATCCATCATAACGTGAACCGTATCAGGAACAATATAATTCAATAACCGTTGATAGTGGGTGATGATCAATGAACCAAACTCTGGCCCACGCATTTTATTGACTCCGCGAGAAACAACTTTTAAAGCATCGATATCCAAACCAGAGTCGATCTCATCTAAAATTGCAAATTTAGGTTTGATCATCATTAATTGCAGAATCTCATTTCGCTTTTTCTCACCGCCGGAGAATCCCTCGTTTAAATAACGATCGGCCATTTCCTCGGTCATATCAAGCGTGCTCATTGCTTCATCCAGTTCCTTTAAGAATTTGCGAATTGGCACTGGTTTATCTTTTGGTCGCCGAGAATTGATTGCGCCCCGAATAAATTCAGCATTAGTTACTCCAGGAATTTCTGCTGGATATTGCATAGCGAGAAATAATCCAGCACGTGCCCGCTTATCAACTGACATTGAGAGCAAATCTTGGCCATCCAATAAAATCTGACCTGCCATTACCTTGTAGGCCGGATTACCCATAATCGTTTCTGAAAGCGTCGATTTGCCTGTACCGTTTGGCCCCATGATAGCATGGATCTCACCAGTCCTCATTGACAAATTAACACCCTTTAAAATTTCTTTTCCTTCAATTGAAACATGTAAGTTTTTAACTTCAAGTGTTGCCATTTTGAATTCCTCCAATGTTAAATCACATTCTCATTCTATCTTAATTGCGAATCATTTTCAATTAGAAAAAAGCAACTCAATCGAGCTGCTTTTGTTTGAGGCAATTACTTTTCAAAGCTTTTTTAGAAAAATTACATAATTAAAAAGAAAATAGATTTCATTTAATTATTCCATTTTTCTTGATAAACATCAGGTTTAAAACCGCAAGTAAAAATTCCACTTTCAACCATTAAAGGCCGTTTGATCAATTTTCCATCACTAGCTAATAATTGACTAGCTTCTTTGGTAGTTAGCTGATTAACCTTATCTTTTAAATTTAACTGCCGATATTTAAGGCCACTAGTATTAAAAAAATACTTGATTGGATGCTGTTTTTTTTCAATCAACTTGAACAAAAAATCAGCACTTGGAGGAGTTTTGACAATATCAATCTCTTCATACTCGACTTGATGTTCGTTTAACCATTTGCGAGCTTTAGCGCAAGTTGAGCAACGATTATAACAGTAAAATTTTTTCATTGCACTGATCCTTTCCACTTACTTTAAAATTAATTATAAACCCAAAATCAATTTTTGGATAAAAAAAGGCTACAGCTTTGAAGGCTGCAGTCACTTTTTTAATGAAAGTCTTTAGTATTGCTAAACATATAGCTTTTATTATGATATCGCATCGACATAATTAAGCCGATCCCAATCATATTGCCAATCAAAGCCGAACCACCTTGACTGACAAAGGGCAACGGAATACCCGTCAACGGCAAAAGCCCAATACTCATCCCAATATTTTCAAAAACATGGAACAAAATCATCATGATAACGCCCGTTGAAAGATAGGCATAAAATTCATTTTTGGTATCAAAGGTTACTTGAACCATTTGAAAAATTAATAGCAAATAGATAAAAATCAAAACACAGCCACCGATAAAGCCAAAATTCTCTCCGATAACCGAAAAAATCATATCTGATTCACGAACTGGCACATAGACATTAGAGACATTAAACCCCTTACCAAAAAGTCCACCTGTCCCAATTGCTTTCATGCTTTGCCATAACTGGTAGCTAGTTGACGAAGTACTCGCTGATGGATCTAACCAGGCCTCAATTCGGTCAAACTGATAGGTTTTAAAACCAATCTGCATTAAAATACTTCGACCATAGATGACTAGTAAGATTGCTGCACTACCAAAAATTATGGCAATTGAAGCAATCGGAGCAATAATTTTCCAAGAAACCCCAGAAACTAAAATCATACCACCTAAAATAGCAATAAACACCAGCATCGTACCAAAGTCATTTTGTAACTTTAGCAACGCCGCAACCGGTAATGACCATAAGGCTAACTTCCCAATTAATAACCAGTCTGATCTAATCTGATGCTCTGGATATTCATTATTATGTTGCGAAATAACTCGCGCCAGTATCATAATATAAGCCGGCTTCATGACCTCTGAAGGCTGAAATGTTAAACTACCAATTGCAAACCAGCTCTTAGCACCTGTACGAGCAAAATAAGACCGACTGTAAAAAACTAAAAGCAGTAGCAACAATGTAATTCCGATTCCATAAGCTACTGGAGCTAATTTCCATAGCTGCTCAGCATCAAATTGGATAATAACAACCACTGCAATCGTTCCAATCACATACCAAGCAAACTGCATTAACAGCGTATGGCTGATGCTAGTAGTACTGTTATCATGACTAGCTGCAACATAAATTGACAGCATTCCGATTACCGCTAGCACCAGAACCGAGAAAATAATTCCATAATCGATTCGGGCGTCTTGATTTTCTTCATTGCGTGTTCTTCTTCCTTCCAACCAATCTACTCCTTTCTACGTAAAAATCACGCAAACTAAGGTTAATTAGCTTGATGAAGATGATAATCTCGCAATAACAAATTGACAGCTTCAACTTGCGAGTTAGTATGATATACTGAACCATTAGGTAACAAAGCTTGAAAACTATTTATACGCGAATTAGGTTTAATTGTTCCTAAGCTTTGTTTGCCAATTTTTAATTCGACAATTGTTTGACCGTTTTCTTCTCTTTTTTCCTCAATAACCTCAATATTTTTTTCTTTTTTTGACACTGCTAACCTCCAATAAATCTCCAAACTCTTTTTGTTCAGCTGCCCGATTACGTTTCAAAGAAAAATTCTTTGGAACAGGATCATAACCGCCTCTAACAAATGGATGACAACGCAAAATTCGTGCCAAGCTCATTAAACTTCCCTTTAAGGCACCAAAGCGAGCAATTGCTTCAACAGCATAATGTGAACAAGTCGGGTAGTAACGGCAAGTAGGCGGAAAAAAAGGAGAGATTCCCCTTTGATAACCACGAATCAACCACAATAAAATTCGTTTCAAGTGAATCCTCCTAATACTTTTCCATTTTTACTTTTGACTTTTTTCAATGTGATCTAATAAATAACCGGTTCCCATTGCGACATCATCTAATGGGGTATCAGCAACCATTACCGGTACCCTCAGATGATTAGAAAATAACTGATCGATACCATCAAGCAATGCTCCACCACCAGTTAAAACGATGCCAGTATCAATAATATCCGCTGCCAGTTCAGGCGGTGTTTGTTCAAGAACATTTTTAGCAGCATCAATCACCGCTAACATGGTATCATGTAATGCCTTTTCAATTTGATTTGAAGACAAAGTAATTGTTCTTGGTAAACCATTGATCACATCACGCCCACGAATTTCCATTTCTTTTTGCCGATGATCCGGTAAAACTGTTCCAATTTCAATTTTAGCCTTTTCAGCTGTATGTTCTCCAATTTGTAAACTGTGGACTTTACGAACATACGACGTAATATCGGCATTTAATTGATCACCTGCAACTCTTAACGAGCGGCTGACAACAATGTCACCAAGAGAAATAACCGCAATATCACTGGTTCCTCCACCAACATCAATCACCATGCTACCTTTGGGTTGAAAAATATTTAAACCAGCACCAATTGCCGCTACCTTGGGCTCTTCTTCCAAGTAAACATTCCCACCGCCAGATTTTTCAGCAGCTTGGCGAATTGCTTTTTGTTCAATTGAAGTCGTATTAGTTGGACAGCAAATCAAAATATTTGGTTTTGACATAAAGCCCTTAACATTTAATTTCTTAATAAAATATGAAAGCATCTGCTCTGTCATATCGAAGTCAGCAATTACCCCGTCTTTTAGTGGACGAATTGCTCGAATATTGCTTGGCGTTCTACCAACCATTTTATAAGCTTCTGAACCGACTGCCAAGACACGCCCATTATCAGTGTCAATTGCAACAACGGATGGCTCATTTAAAACTATACCTTTACCCTTGACATTGATTAAAACATTCGCTGTGCCTAAATCGATTCCGATATCTTTAGCCATACTGATTCTCCTTTAATTTTTATATGTACCAGCAGTACAGTCATTGCAAAGGATCAAAAATTGGTCTAATCTGCAAAATCAGATATCATTATAGCATAAAAGCACTAATTTCAAAATGTTGTCCTGCTTAAAATAATTAGATTTAAATAAAAATAAACTATTTGTTATACTATTCTAATCTTTTATCGGTAACTGAACTTTTAAACTACTCGAGCCTTCAATAACTACACGCTTAATTTTGGCACCCAAAGCAGCCAACTTCTGATGAAAATGGTAATAGCCACGATCAAGGTATTTTAATTGACCAATTTCGGTATAACCATCAGCCACTAAACCAGCTAAAACCAAAGCTGCCGCTGCTCGTAAATCAGTCGCATTTACCTGAGTTCCTTGAAAATGGGTTGGACCAATCAAAAATGCAGAATTCCCTTCAATTCTAAAACGAGCATTCATTCGTCTTAGCTCTTCTAAATAAAGGAAACGATTTTCAAACACTGTTTCGGTTAAAGTACTCTCACCCTTTGCTAATAGCTGCAAAACCGCAATTTGCGGTTGCATATCGGTAGGAAAACCCGGATGGGGCAAAGTTTTAACATTTGTCGATTTTAAATGTTTTGTACCAATGACCCGAATTCCTGCTGCTTCTTCTTGAACTGTGACTCCCATTTCCTCCAACTTAGAAATTAATGGTCGATTATGCTCAGCAATTGCATTTTTAATCAAAACATTTCCGTTAGTTGCCGCTGCTGCAACCATAAATGTTCCTGCTTCAATTCGATCTTGAATCACAGTATGTTTGACGCCATGAAGTTTGCTAACACCAATAACTTTAATTCTTTCTGTGCCTGCACCATTGACTTTAGCTCCCATTTGATTCAAAACATTTGCTAAGTCAACAATTTCGGGCTCACGTGCCACATTTTCGATAATTGTCGTCCCCTGTGCTAGAGTTGCGGCCATCATAATATTCTGTGTGGCACCAACACTTGGAAAATCTAAATAAATATTTGCTCCCTTTAAGCCATCAGTTCTAGCGTCAATAAAACCATCATGCTGATCAATGGTCGCACCCATTGCTGCCAAACCTTTTAAATGCAGATCAATTGGTCGTGAACCAATTGCACAACCACCTGGCATCGCTACTCGTGCCCGACCTAAACGAGCTAACAATGGTCCAAAAACGACAATTGAAGCACGCATTTTAGAAACGTACTGAAAGGGCGCTTCAGAAGATAACTGTTCAGTGGCATTTAATATCTCAATTTTTTTATTCTCATCAAAAGCAACTTTCACATTTAAAAACTCTAATAAATTATTCATCATATGAACATCTGAAAGAACTGGAACATTTTCCAATTCCAAATCCCCGTCACTTGCCAAAATGCTAGCTGCCAAAATTGGTAAAACAGCATTTTTAGCACCCTCAATTTCAACTTCTCCAACTAGTCGATTTCCGCCTTGAACAATTATTTTTTCCAAACGATTTTCCTCCATCACAAACTTAGATTAAATATGATAAATTTTTGACGTTATTAATAAAGTCCAGGAAAAATGAACTACATTGATAACCTATCGCAACTGCAATCAAAACCAGCAACCATTTAAAATTTTTCTGCTTTGAAGGAGCTATATAACGATCCAAGCGTAATGATTGCAAAGCAGCAAAAGCAATAAAAATAAAAAGAAAATTACTGATTAGATTTAATAACGCATTTATTCCATAAATCTTCATCTAGTATCCTCCTGAGTTTGTTTTTATCATAGCATAAAAATGCAAAATCGTCTTGTTTTACGTAACAAAAATGTAATCTTTAAAAAAACGCTGATTTTTTAAATCAGCGTTTTTCTCAGGAATATATTTATTAATGACCTGCAATATTCAAACGATTAATTGCCCTGCGCAACGAAACCTCAGCCCGTTTCACTTGATCAGTATCATGGGCTTGTTTGGCCTTCTCTAACCTTTCTTCAGCTCGTTTCCTAGCTCGTGCAGCTCGTGCAGTATCAATATTTTCTTTTCGCTCTGCACTATTAGCTACAACGGTTGCCAAATTATTAGAGAATTCAACGAATCCACCACCAACAGCAATTTCTTCAAACTTATCTTCAGCATCACCCTGTTTAACACGAACTTCATCAATTGCCAAGGATGCTAAAAAAGGAATATGGTCTGGCAAGACTCCAAGCTCGCCGAGTGTCGTTTTAAAAATAACAAAAGGGGTCTGCTTTTCGTAAACACTGCCGTCTGGAGTAACAACATTGACGGTCAACATTTTTTGATCTGTCATTTGCTATGCCCCCTTATTTGGCCATACTTGCTTTCATCTTTTTAGCCTTGTCGACAACTTCTTCAATTCGGCCAACTGAACGGAAGGCATCTTCTGGAAGATCATCATATTTTCCTTCAAGGATCTCCTTGAAACCTTTGACAGTTTCTTTAACTGGCACATATGAACCAGGCTGACCAGTAAATTGCTCAGCAACATGGAAGTTTTGTGATAAGAAGAATTGAATCCTTCTGGCACGAGCAACAGTCACCTTTTCTTCATCTGATAATTCATCCATTCCCAAAATTGAAATGATATCCTGCAACTCGCGATAACGTTGCAAAACGTGCTGAACTTCAGTTGCAACTTCATAGTGTTCTTTGCCAACGATTTCTGGAGCCAAAGCACTTGAAGTCGAAGCCAGTGGATCCACGGCTGGATAAATACCTTGCTGGGTCAAACTTCTTTCAAGGTTCGTTGTTGCATCCAAATGAGCAAATGTAGTTGCTGGAGCAGGATCAGTATAATCATCAGCCGGTACATAAACAGCTTGAATCGAAGTTACAGAACCCTTCTGAGTTGATGTAATTCGTTCCTGCAATTGACCCATTTCAGTCGCCAATGTTGGCTGATAACCAACGGCTGATGGGATACGACCAAGCAAAGCGGAAACTTCAGAACCAGCCTGCGTAAAGCGGAAAATATTATCAATAAAGAGCAACACATCTTGGCCTTCAACATCACGGAAATATTCAGCAATCGTCAAGCCAGTCAATGCAACCCGCATTCTAGCACCAGGTGGCTCGTTCATCTGACCAAACACCATGGCCGTTTTCTCCAAAACACCTGATTCTTTCATTTCAAAATAAAGATCATTGCCTTCACGAGTCCGTTCGCCAACACCGGTAAAAACAGAAATACCATTATGTTCTTGAGCAATATTGTGAATCAGCTCCTGAATCAAAACAGTTTTACCAACTCCAGCACCGCCGAATAAACCAATCTTGCCACCTTTAATGTAAGGTGCTAATAAATCAATAACTTTGATCCCTGTTTCCAAAATTTCAACATTCGTACTCAGTTGATCATAAGGTGGTACCTCACGATGAATTGGGTCTCTTCTGACATCATTGCCAAATTCTGGGCCGCCATCAATCGGCTGGCCGAGAACATTGAATACTCTCCCTAATGTTACTTTGCCAACAGGAACTGTAATTGATGAACCTGTATTTACAACGTCAGCGCCACGTTGGACACCATCAGTTGAATCCATCGCAACAGTCCGCATGACACCATCGCCTAGTTCCAGCGCAACCTCGATGACCAACTCTGAACCATCTGAGCGTTTAACTGTCAAGGCGTTGTTGATATCTGGTAAAGATTCATCAAGAGGAAATTGGACATCCACAACAGGTCCGATAACTTGGACAACCTTACCTGAACTCATTCATAATTCCTCCCATCATCTATCATTCAAGGGCTGCCTGAGCACCCGTGATTTCTGTGATTTCTGTTGTTATTGCACTCTGACGAGCACGATTAAACTGTAACTGCAAAGAAGAAATCAAATCTTTTGCATTATCAGTTGCTGACTTCATTGCAGTAGAACTTGAAGCGTGCTCTGAAGTCTTTGCATCTAAAATTGCACCATAAATCAAACTTTCAGCATACTGAGGTAACACAACTTCAAGAATAGCATCACTGGAAGGCTCCATATCATATTCAGCTTGAAAGCCGGTTGAATCTTCAGAAGCCAAATCATCATGCCCTAAATTTGCTGAAGAGATTGGTAGCAATGGTTCTGAACGAAATTCAGAAGTCAACATATTGACAAAGTGATTATAACAAACATATAACTCATCATAAACTTCATCACTATACATTGAAACAATTTTCCGAACTAATGCCCGGCTTCCTCTGAATTGGGGAATATCTGCAACACCGCGATATTCAAAAACTACATTGAAACCTCTTTTTTTAAAGAAGTCTGCCCCAGTACCACCAACTGCAATAATAACCGTATCTTTAGGCGTGTGATGTCCACTAGCAATCAGATCAAGCGTTTGTTTAATAACATTGCTATTGTAACTTCCTACTAAACCACGATCAGAGGTAATAACTAAAACACCAAAATGTTTTAACGGACGTTTGACCAACATATCTAAACCAGATATTTCATGTTTGTGTGCACCATCATTTGTAGCTTTTGTGGTTGCAGCTGGATTTCCATCCAATAAATGGGATTGAGCCAAGTGGGTGATCACGCTCCGAATTTTACTTGAATACACTTGGTAACTAGTAGCTTGATGCTGAATCTGACTCAGTTTGGCCGTTGAAACCATCTGCATTGCTCCAGTTATCTGTTGCGTTTTTTTAGTAGAAGTGATCCGACGTTTAACTTCTTGTAATGAAGCTCCCATTATTTTTCACCACCCTTTCTTATTTTGCAGTTATTTGAAATGCAGCCGCAAAATCTTTTAGGGCGCTGTCAAGTTGGTCTGTATCCCCTAACTTACCAGTTTCCTTAATTGTATCTAAAAGGTCACGATGATTATTATCAAAGAAGTCAAACATTTCATTTTGATAACGAACGACGTCATCAACTGGAATATTATCAATAAAGCCATGAGTCAAAGCATACAAAATCAAGACCTGTTTTTCAACAGCTAATGGTTCATGCAATGGCTGTTTTAAAACTTCGACTGTCCGACGTCCACGATTTAATTTAGCCTGAGTTGCTGCATCCAAATCAGATCCAAATTGAGCAAATGATTCCAATTCACGATAAGATGCTAAATCAACACGCAAGGTCCCGGCAACTTTCTTCATTGCTTTGATCTGTGCAGCACCCCCAACACGTGAAACTGAGGTTCCTGCATCAATGGCAGGCCGAATTCCAGAATAGAAATTATCACTATCCAAAAAAATCTGACCATCAGTAATTGAGATAACATTAGTTGGAATATAAGCAGAGACATCGCCAGCTTTGGTTTCAATAAATGGCAAAGCTGTCATCGATCCACCACCTAATTCATCACTCAATTTAGCTGCTCTTTCAAGCAACCGTGAATGCAGATAGAAAACATCGCCGGGATAAGCTTCACGACCAGGTGGACGACGAAGAATCAAAGATATTTCACGGTAAGCATCAGCCTGTTTGGTTAAATCATCATAAACAATTAAAACATGTTTGCCGTTATACATAAATTCCTCGCCCATTGCGGCACCAGCATATGGAGCTAACCAAAGCAATGGAGCTGGAGATGATGGTCCAGCTGAAACAACAATCGTATAATCCATTGCACCATATTTGCGCAAAGTTTCAACCTGACTACGGACAGTCGATTCCTTTTGGCCAATTGCAACATAGATACAAATCATATTTTGATTTTTTTGATTGATAATTGTATCAATTGCTAAGGAAGTTTTACCAGTTTTACGATCACCAATGATCAGCTCACGCTGGCCACGACCGATCGGAACCAATGCATCAATCGCCTTAATACCAGTTTGTAATGGTTCTTTAACTGACTGGCGCTGCATAACACCAGGTGCTTTCTTTTCTACTGGACGGGTCTTAGTAGTCTTAATTTCTCCCAAACCATCAATTGGCTGACCCAAAGGATTAACAACTCTTCCAATTAATGCTTCACCAACAGGAACTTCCATAATCCGGCCAGTTCGTTTAACACTATCGCCTTCACGAATGCCCTTAAAATCTCCCAGAACAACAATCCCAACATCATTTGATTCCAAGTTTTGGGCCATTCCATAGGTTCCATTTTCAAATTCCAACAGTTCGCCAGCCAGGGCATTCTCAAGTCCACTAGCACGAGCAACACCATCACCAACATAAGTAACGATGCCAACTTCATCAACTTCGAGCTTGTCCTGATAATTTGCAAGCTGCTTCTTTATCAGAGCACTGATTTCCTCAGCCTTAATGCTCATAGAAGTTTCACCTCTTCATCAAATTATTTTAATAGCAGTCTCTTGATCCGCTCAAGTTTTAAGCGTAATGACCCATTATAAATATGATTATTAGATTTTAATACAACACCACCAATAATTTCTGGATCAACTTTTTCTTCAAGAATTACCTTATTTGCACCAACTACTTTAGCAAATGAAGCCATTAAGCTTGTTTTTTGAACTTCATCAAGTGCAATTGCCGTTACAACTTGGGCATGAACAGTTTTTTCAAGTTGATCATTTAAGCGAACATATTCATCAATAATTGCTGCCAGATCATCAATTCGATCATAATCAAACAACATCTGCAATAAATTGGCTACTAAAGGAGAAGCAGCCGTAACTAAAATTTGTAAAATTGTCCGCTTTTCCTGATAACTAACTCGTTTACTGTCCAAAACTTTAAGCAGTTCCGGTTGTTGTTGCAAAGTTTTCTTCAGCTCCAAAAGTTCAATCAACATCGGCTGACGCTGACTATTTTCTTCAGCCAACTCAAATAAAGCTTTGCCATAGCGTTGAGCAATAGTCATTTTACTTAGCTTCATTTTGCTTCCCCAACCCTTCAATGTAAGAATCAATCAATTCTTTTTGATCTTCAAGTTTGAGATTCTTAACGATGACTTTTGAAGCAATTGCTAGTGATAATTCGGCAACATCATCTTTAACGCTATTTAACGCATTCTGACGTTCACGAGCAATATCTTGTTTAGCATTTTCTTTAAGCGTTGCTACTTCCTGATTTGCATTATCAACGATTGTTTCTTTTTGCTGTTCACCATTGGATTTAGCACGTTCGATAATTTGAGAAGCTTCAACATGAGAGTCTTTCAAGGCTGCTTGGCGCTGGTTTTCCAACTTCTCAGCTTTTTGGCGAGATTGTTCTGCATTGTCAATATCAGAAGCAATTTTATCGGCCCGTTTTTCCATCATGGAAGTCACAGGTCCCCAAGCAAAATGCTTAATCAAAGCCATCAAAACGATAAAAAGAACTAAATAAAATAGTGTATCTCCCCAAAGTATTCCGCTAGCACCTAACAAAAATTCTGAACTCATTTATTGACACCTCCTATTTTCAAGCCATAATAATTTGCAAAAAACATTACTTGGCAAGTAACAGGAATGAGATAACAATGGCAATAATCGGAACAGCTTCAACTAAGCCGACACCGATAAACATATTAGTTCTCAATTTGCCTTCCAATTCAGGTTGACGTGCCATTCCTTCAAGCAACTTAGCAATGACCAAGCCATCACCAATCGCACCACCAATCGCAGCACCAGCAGCAGCAAGACCTGCACCAATCATAGTTAATGAACCCATATTAAAATCCTCCTTGTTTACTCTTTTTCGACTTTTTTAGAAATATAAACCATTGTTAATGTGACAAATACGTAGGCTTGGATGCTTCCAATAAAGACTGAGAAGCCTTGCCAAATCAATTCAAGCGGTATTGCCGGAATAAACGAGGCAATCCCATAAGCATTACTAAATTGATAAATCAATTTCAGTAATACTTCACCTGAATAAATGTTTCCATACAAACGAAGAGCCAGCGTTAAAAAGTTGGTGAACTCTTCTAAAATACTAATCGGTAGTAAAAATGGAACTGGGCTCAAATAAGCATTTTTAAAATAATTCTTGAACCCCAATTTTTTAACTCCAAGAAAATGGGCTAATACCAAAACCATGAATGCAAGGGTCATAGTTGTCATTACATCAGCTGTTGGACTTTTGACATAGGTTACGTTGTTTGCAGAAATTTGCAACATCAAACCTAACTGATTTGAAATGAAAATAAATGAAAACAACGTAAATATCAACAATCCAAACTTTTGACCCTCGCGTTCAGGCATGACACCTTTGATAATACCATTAGTAAAATCAACGATCCATTCAATAACATTTTGCTTTTTATTCGGCTTTAATTCCAAATTTCTTGAGAGGAAAAACATTAAAGCAAAGACAATAACTGCTGCTATTAATCCTGGCACATCGTTACCGATATCGAAAGGAATGCCAAAAAAAGTCTGAACATTAGCTCCTTCACCCACCAAGTCTCACCTCTTTTCACACTGAACAATCAAACAACATAAAGAAAATACAAAAAAGGTTCCAAAAAATTACTCTCTGAATACAATGAGAATAATACCACTAATTTACAAAAAACACAAAACATTTTTGAAATTAAGAAAACGCTTACCGTCGCAGTTTAAAGGCAAATTTTTCAGAAAATGATTCATAAAAAAATGGGGTTTTCTTAAATTTTCAATAAAATTGTGTACTTTTTAGCAAGGATCATGAAAAAAGTTATCAAAAAAAAGTAAAAAAGATTCAAACCAAAAATGATTTGAATCCTCCGAAACTTTATTAATTATTTTGTGCCGAATAAACGATCACCAGCATCCCCCAAGCCAGGAACAATATAACCATTCTCATTCAAATGATCATCTAAAGCAGCCGCATAAATATCAACATCAGGATGAGCTTGCCGCAATGCTTTAACACCTTCAGGAGCTGCCACTAGACAAACAAATTTAATATTAACTGCTCCTCGTTTTTTTAAGGCATCAACAGCCATAATTGAAGAGCCGCCAGTCGCCAACATTGGATCAACGATCAAGATTTCGCGGCTTGCCAAATCATCGGGCATTTTAACAAAGTATTCAACTGGCTTTAAAGTTTTTTCATCACGATACATTCCAACGTGACCAACTTTAGCTGCCGGGATCAATTCCAAAATTCCGTCGACCATGCCTAGCCCAGCTCGTAAAATCGGTACAACTACAACTTTCTTACCAGCTAAACGCTTCATCTTAGCTTTAGCAATCGGTGTTTCAATCACACAGTCCTCCAATGGCATGTCACGCGAAACCTCATAAGCCATTAATTCAGCAATTTCATTTACGACTTCTCTAAATTCACGAGTTCCGCAATCTTTATTACGAATGATTGATAATTTATGCTGAATCAGCGGATGGTCCAAAACTTTAAATTTTCCCAATTTTAAGCAACTCCTTTGATTTCTTTTTCTATTTTAACTGACTAACACTCTAATTTCCAGGATTGTTTCTAGTAAAAAAAGCGTTCCCTGAAGACTTGCGCAAACGGTTCATATAAGCAGTTCCTAAACCAGTTTCTGGGTAGGCAGCCGTTAAGATCCAGTTGACCTTTTGTTGATCATCAAAATTTCTCAAGCCAGCAAAGAGACGATGACTTGCTGTTTGAACAGTTTCACCGAGATCATAGGGCAAACAATTAGTTGGCAAACCTTGTTTGATCACTGCAGTTGACGCCATCACTCCGATCTTTTCTGGTTGTTTGGCTGCCCACTGCAAAGCCGCTGGCCACAATGCTTCCTTGACCATTAAAACTTGGGCATCTGGTGCATAATGTTTATATTTCATTCCGGGTGCTTTAGGAATCTCTTGGGCACCAACCTGATGACGATCAGAGATTACCGGCCGTTGTAAAAAGCTTTCTAGTTCTTCTACGGTTATTGCCCCTGGCCGCAAAACAGTCGGTATCTTCGTTGAAAGATCAATAATCGTTGATTCGACTCCGACTTGCGTTGATCCATCATTAATGATTCCAGCAATCCGACCTTCTAAGTCATGAAAAACGTGAGCTGCAGTCGTTGGACTCGGTTTGCCAGATGAATTAGCGGAAGGGCCAACGATTGGTACGCCGGCTAATTCAATTAACTTACGAGTAACCGTATTTGCTGGCATTCTGAAAGCAGCTGTTTTTAAGCCACCGGTTACTGCATTTGGTAAAGACCCTAATTTAATTTTGAAAATCAAAGTCAAAGGACCTGGCCAATAATGTTCAATTAATTTGTGAGCTACTGGACTTATTTCAGTTGCATACTTTTCAACCATTTTTACAGATGAAACTGTCACGATCAAAGGATTATCTGATGGACGGCCTTTAGCTAAATAAACTCGTTTAACTGCCTGCTCATTAGTTGCATCTGCCCCTAAGCCATAAACTGTTTCAGTTGGAAAAGCAATCAATTCACCCTTTTTTAATTCATCAGCAGCTTGGTCTACTTGATCAGGCCGATAAATTTTTGTTATTACCAATTTTATTCCTCCATATAAACTACTCGCACCATCCGATCTTTACCAGTAAGATCTTTTTTGACAGTAACTTCAACCTGCGCTGGACTTTTCAAAAAAATTTCTTTGACACGAGCTGCCTGTTGAAAACCAATTTCTAAATATAAACGGCCCGCTGGACGCAAATATTTTTGAACCTGCTGAGCCAATTGCCGATAAAAGTATAAGCCATTTTCAGCTGCAAATAAAGCTTGTTGTGGTTCATGTTCAAGGACGCTTTTGTCCATGAATTTTTTTTCATTGGCTGCAATATAAGGCGGGTTAGAAATAATTAAGTCAAAATCACCCGACAAAGGCGCCAATAAATCTCCTTGGCAGCAAGTAACGTCTGCATGCAACCTGGTAGCATTTTTTTTGGCCACTTTCAAAGCTGCGGTCGAAATATCACTCAAAACCACTTGCCAATTTGGGCGTGCCATTTTCAACGAAATTCCAATGGCACCACTGCCAGTTCCAATATCTGCAACTCTTAATGCAGGCTGTCGAGCCGCCGTATCAGCTAAGACCCATTCAACCAATTCTTCAGTTTCTGGACGCGGGATCAGTACCGCTGCGTCAACATAAAATTCATGACCAAAAAACTCTGCTTGCTGTAATAAATACTGCACTGGCCAGCCAGCTAAGTACTGATTAGTTAACTTAATGAGCCGACCTTTAGTTTCAGTTGGTAATGGTTGGCGCAGGTTCCGTAATAATTCAATTTGACTCCAACCAGTAATTCCCAAAAGCAAACTATCGACCGCCGCCGACTCACCGCCTTCAGCTTGGACTTGATTTCTCAATTGCCGCAACAACTGAGCTAGTACCAGCGGTTTACGCATTTTCTAAATTCTCCAATTGTTTAGTTTGATCATATAAAATCAGTGCATCAATGACCTCTTCTAATTCACCATTCATGATTCGATCAAGTTTGTTAAGCGTTAAACCAATTCGATGGTCTGTCACTCGATTTTGCGGATAATTATAAGTCCGGATTCGTTCTGAACGGTCACCTGTTCCAACTGCCGACTTTCGATTTTGATCATATTCTTTTTGTTCACGTGATGCATAGTAATCATAGACGCGGGCTTTTAAAATCTGCATGGCTTTTTCCCGATTTTGCTGTTGTGAACGCTGATCTTGCATTGAAACCACAATTCCGGTTGGCAAATGAGTCATTCTAACAGCTGAGGAAGTTTTATTGATATGTTGTCCACCAGCCCCCGATGACCGAAAAACATCAACTCGAATGTCTTTCGGATCAAGCTCGATTTCAACATCCTCTTCTTCTGGCATCACGACAACGGTTGCGGTTGAAGTATGAACTCGTCCTGCTGATTCAGTAACTGGTACTCGCTGAACGCGGTGGGCGCCGCTTTCATATTTAAGCTTGGAATAAACGCTCTTGCCATTAACAACTAGCGCAATTTCTTTAAAACCACCGACTTCGGTCACATTTTTATCAACAACTTGAATATTCCAACCTTGTTTTTCTGCATATTTTGAATACATACTGAACAAATCAGCCGCAAACAGACTTGCTTCATCACCGCCAGCTGCTCCACGGATTTCCATGATAATATTCTTTTCATCATTAGGATCTTTAGGCAACAACAGCAATTTGATCTTTTCTTCCAACTGAGCACATTTTTCTTTAGCAGTATTCAATTCATCTTTGACCATTGCAGCCATTTCATCATCTAATTTCTCATTCAGCATTTCCTGGTCATCAGCAATCGTTTGACCAACTTTTTTATATTCGCGATATTTTTCGACTGTTTCGCGCAAATCAGCCATTTCTTTTGATAATTTAGTAAATTTAGGCGTATCGGCAATCACCTCTGGATCAGAAAGTAATTCGCCTAATTCTTCATAGCGATCCTCAAGTGTTTGCAGCCGTTTAAATAAATCATTCATTATATCTTATTTCCTCCATACTAATTTCGTTTTTAACGACATTGCTTAAATGGCGGATGTAAATAATGATGCCGACAAACGGGATAGTAGCTCTCATTTCCGCCAATTTTGATTTGAGCACCGCTATAAACCGGCTGACCATTGTCGATCCGTAAATTCATGATTGCCTTTTTGCCGCAAAACCAACAAATCGTTTTCATCTCCTCAATTTTATCCGCATAAAGCAATAAGTACTTTGATCCTTCAAATAATTCATTGCGAAAATCGTTTTTTAAGCCAAAAGTCATCACTGGGATCTTCAGTTCATCAACAATTCGCGCCAATTCTTTAACGTGGTGCTTTTTTAAAAATTGCGCCTCATCAATCAAAACACAAGCCAGATCATGTTTTTGCTGATCATCTTCAATGATCTTAAATAGATTCGTTTGATCAAAAATTGTTAGCGCCGACCGTTTTAGGCCGATTCGACTGGCAATCTCACCCACTTGAGTTCGATTATCAATGGCACTTGTTAGCAGCACCACTCGTTTATGCTGCTCTTCATAATTATGAGCCACTTTTAAAATTTCAATACTTTTACCGCTATTCATTGTTCCATAGCGAAAAAATAACTGTGCCACATTAAACAACTCCAAAAAAATAGACTTTCTTATCTAGTATAAATGATTTCGAATAAAATTTCACTAGCAACAATCGTTAGCATCTTTCGCGGTAAAATTTAAATTTGTGGTATGATACAAAAGGTATCTTAACTAGTTAAGCAATTTGAATTGGAGGAACAGTTATGTCACTAAAAAGTGCAGTGGCGATCACAGCCGGAAAAAGTGCCCATTGGTTTTTAAAAACCTTTTTGCATGGGGGCACTGCTCTGCCGGGAAAACTGACTCTGGCAATTGACCCGAACGTCCTGAAAACTCTGGGTGCTAATTATGAAACAGTCATCATCACCGGAACCAATGGAAAAACCTTAACGACCGCCTTGACTGTTAAAACTTTGCGGTCTAAGTATTCCGTTTTAACAAACCCAAGTGGCTCCAATATGAACCAAGGGATCGTAACAGCTTTCTTAACTGCTCAAAAAACCAAGAGCGGCAAAAATTTGGCGGTTCTCGAAACTGATGAAGCTAACGTTGAAATTGTTACACGTTATTTGCATCCCAAGGTTTTCGTTTTAACCAATATTTTCCGTGATCAAATGGATCGTTATGGAGAAATTTATACAACCTATGAAAAGATTTTAAAGGGCATTCGACTAGAGCCAACCGCAACAATCATTGCAAATGGCGATGCACCAATCTTCAACAGTCAACAATTACCTAATCCGACAATTTATTATGGAATCGATCAGGGCAATGATCAACAACTGCAGGCCGCACCGAATACCGACGGCTTGCTTTGTCCAAAATGTCAGCACATTTTACGCTATCACCAACTATCTTATAGCAACCTTGGCAAATATTATTGTCCTAACTGTGATTTTAAACGGCCGGTTTTAACTCATCAAGTTGAAAAAATTATTCGGCAAAAGCCGACCAGTTCAACCCTCATAATTGACCACCAACCATTAACTTTGCAGATTGGTGGGACTTATAATATTTATAATGCTTTAGCAGCTTTTAGTGTTGCCCGCTTTTTTGGAATTTCAGCGGCCAAAATTGCTGAAATCTTTGATCGTAACGATGAAAAAGTCTTTGGTCGTCAAGAAGTCATTGCCATTCAAGATAAACAAGCAACTTTAATTTTAGTCAAAAATCCGGTTGGCTTAGATCAAGTGCTGGAAATGATTAAAACTGACCCAGATCAATTCTCGTTAGCCGTTTTATTAAATGCTAATTATGCTGACGGAATCGATACCAGTTGGATTTGGGATGGCGGTTTTGAAAAGCTCCCCTTTGAACGGATTCCGGTTGTCTTGACCGGCGGAGAGCGTTGGCGCGACATCACTTTCCGCCTGCGAGTTGCTGGAGCAGATCAGACAAATTTCCAGCAAGCACCGGCATTAAGCAAAGTTGTTGAACAAATTAAAAAACTGCCAACACAAAAAATTTATATTCTCGCAACTTATACTGCTATGCTGCAATTAAGGAAACTCTTAGCTGAACAAGGATTCATTAAAGAAGGGATGGATTAGCATGAAATATGAATTGCAGATTGCACATTTATACGGTGATCTGTTAAACACTTACGGCGATATTGGCAATTTATTGGTGTTGAATTACTATGCTAAGCAAATGGATACCCAAGTCAAAGTGAAAGTTGTTAGTCTGAATGATCCTTTTGATCCCGACGAGTTCGATCTAGTCTTTTTTGGTGGCGGTCAAGATTATGAACAACTAATCGTTTCACGCGATATTCAGCGTAAGAAAAACAACTTGACTGACTTTATCAATGATGGCGGTCCTGTTTTAGCAATTTGCGGTGGCTATCAACTATTGGGCAAATATTACATTGGTGCCAAAGGTGAAAAAATTGCTGGAATCAGTGCTTTGTCGCATTATACTAAAAGCCAGATCAATCACCGCTTTATCGGTAACATTGAAATTGAAAATGAAGAAACTGGTCAGAAATATCACGGCTTTGAGAATCATAATGGCCTAACCTATCTTGGACCAGATGAGCGACCGTTAGGAAGAGTCCTGAGTGGGCATGGGAACAATGGTGAAGATCAAACTGAAGGGGCCATTTATAAAAATACTTTCTGTTCATACTTTCACGGCCCAATTCTGGCACGCAACGGTGAACTAGCTAAACGACTGTTATTAATTGCTTTAAAGCGGCGTTATCCAACAGCTGATTTAAAATTACCAGCAGAATTAAAAATTAAACCAACCTATTAAAAAAATAACCAGTCTGACTTAAAGTGGCGGAAAAGTTCGAGAAAGCTCGAACGACCATTTAAGTTTGACTGGTTATTTTTCGGTAAGATAAGTTGTGATGATTTTATCTCGCCAAGTTAAAAATTCTTGGTTGTGTTCTTTAGGATGAACCCGATTAGTTAAGCCAATTAAGGCACTTTGCGAACTACGATCTAAAAGCATAAAAGTCCCCGTATAGCCGGTATGATAAATACATGCTCGACCAGCCCGATCATAGCGCAGATCCCAGCCTAAAGAACGACCAGCACTGTGGGTCGGTGTCTGATCGGTGAACAACTGATCCCGCAATTTCTCAGTAAATAGCGGTGGCGACAATCGATCAGCTAACAGCCACTGAACAAACTTGATTAGATCAGCTAACGGAGCAAATAAGCCGGCTGAACCGCAATGTTCTTTTAAAATTTGCGCTTTAGGGTCATGAACAATGCCTTGTAACAATCCATGCTGAGAAGAATAAGTCGTCGGCACGCAATCAGCTATCCGTGGAGAAAAAGTACTGTGCTCCATTTTCAAAGGTTTTAAAACTTCAGCAGTAATCACTTGTTGAACTGGTTTATTAAACAGCTGTTCAATAATTTCGCCTAAGAATATCATTCCTAAATCAGAATATTCAACTCGTTTGCCCAGCCAATCACCAGTCTGAAGTGTGTATAAAGCTGCTAATAACTTTTTGGCTGGCAATTGATTACGATGAGGAATATAACCGGTAATCGCTGCTGTATGGGTTAATAATTCGCGAATCGTAACCCGTGGATCATAAAACCTTGGCAAATATTTTCTGACTGAATCCACTAAATCTAATTGGCCAGTTGAAAGCAATTTTAAAATCACTGTTGTCGTTCCAACGACTTTGGTCAAAGAAGCTAAATCATATAATTGATTTGGTTTGAGCAGCTTTTTTTCAGGGACTAACTGACTATACCCTAAAACCTCGGTCTCTACGATTTGATTCTTTTGTAAAATTGCATAAGAAAGACCTGGAACGATTTGATTTGTGACCATTTGCCGCAATAGCGCAACTGTCTGTGAGTCTAAACTCACGATTTTCGACTTCCTTTCTGAGGCTTAACTGGTGTTTTTAGAACAAATTTTTCATCAGTATAATCAACCTGGCAAATTTGAACATTTTTTAACAACATTCGTGGAACTTTTCCGTTTAAGCTTTCAATAAAAACTGATAAAATCAAAGCATGGGTTACAACCAAGATACTGCTTTCAGGTTGATTTGAATTATATTTATGACCAATGTATCTTAAAGTCTGTGTCATCCGATTAACCAATTGACGAGCGCTTTCGATTTGTGAACTATGATCAACTTGCTGGAATAAATCCGTCAATTTACTGGCATGGTGTGGCTGATAAAAAGCTCGCCAAATATTCACCGGTCCCAGCAAACGAATAATTTCCGGCAAAACTTGGCGATTTTTACCTTCTTCAAAACGGCCAAAGCTCAGTTCACGCAAGCCTGGATCGCGATAAATCGGTACATCAGGCTGATTGTTTTCTTTTAAAATTAATTTGGCTGTTGTATAGGTACGATCCAGATCACTGGCGTAAGCAGCTGAAAAATTGATTCCTTTTAAGTTTTGTCCAGCTTTAACAGCGGCAGCTTTTCCTTTTTTAGTTAATGGTGAATCCGTGATTCCCTGTAAACGATGATAACGATTCAATTTGGTTTGTCCATGACGGACTAGATAAAAATGAACAGTCAATTCAATCACCCCCATTAACTAACTCTTGAAATTATTAGATGGTTCAATTATAACAGAAATATTGTTACAATTAAGGAAAAGACAAGATAAAAGAGGATTGAGCACATTGGCAAGTAATTCTGATTCAATTTTTTATTTATTATCACACTTAAAACGACATCCACAAGCAGCTAGCTGTTTGCCGGTCCACGAAAATAATATTGTTCGTTTAAAGGTCGATGCCAAAATCAAAGTTGCAGACGCTGACATCTATTTTCCAACTAATCATTTAATGGTTAATCGGCTAACTGATAATTTTGTTGCTCAACACGGTGAACTTTTAGATTATTACCAAAAATTCACTAATATGCAAAAACCGCATTATACTGATGTTTGGGTAACAACTACCTTCATTCAGCCCGCCAATTATTATTTTATTGAACTTTCATATGAATAACTTATTTAAAGCGTACGGATTGCAATAAAATCAAATTCAGCAGCAAAAAACCGGCCGTGAAGAGAAAAACTGCTTGATAACTAAAGGCGCTAGAAATAACTGAGCCTAAGAGCGGTCCCAAAACCCCACCAATTGCCTGCGAGGATTGATTGTAGCTGAAAATTCGACCGAAAGCTTCTTGTGGAACATCAACGGTTAAAACTGTTTGGACAGCCGGCAACATTGCCGCACTGGAAAGCCCCAACAAGAAACGCAAAATTCCTAACTGCCAGGTAGTTTGTACAAAATACATTGGCACAAACACAATCATACTGATCAATAAACCACTCAGCAAGACTTTTTGGGCACCAATTTCGTCCATTAAATGTCCAATTCTTGAAGCAACCAATAAGGTGCCAAAACCTGGCATGGCAGCGATTATCCCACTCACTAAAGAAACATTTCCTTGATGATGCATCAACTGGCGGACTAGCAGACTGATGATCGGTGAAATTGACATTAACGATGACTGAACTAAAAGTGTCGTTAAAAACATAACAATAATTAATTTTTTATTTGTTAGCCGATGAAAGATTTCTTTCATCGGTTTTAATTTTTTAGCCGGAATCGGAACAAAATGTTCTTTGACAAAGAGATAAGTCAAGCCAAATACTACCCCCATCAACAGACCGGTAATAAAAAACGGCATTCGATAACCCCACGCACCGGCCATCACTCCGCCAAATAACGGGCCAAGCAAAGTCCCAGTCACACTGGCTGTCATCAAGTTCCCCATAATTTGCCCACTATGCTGATGTGGTGTTTCTCCAGCCATCAGTGCAGTCGCATTATTGATATAACCGGAAAAAACTCCTTGCAAAAAACGTAAAATAATGATTGTTAAAACATTCTGGGCTAACCCAGTGAAAAAGATTGTCAAGGCCATTACACCGGATGCTCGCAAACACATTAATTTTCGGCCACGTAAATCAGCTAATTTCCCCCAAAAAGGTGAAACAATTGCTTGTGACAAAAAAGTAATTGCAAAAGCTAATCCGGAATAAGTGTTTAACTGCCAATTATTAAATTTTCCCAGCGAATCTATGTAAAGTGAAATAAAGGGCATCGTCATCGAATAACCCAAAGAAGTGATAAAACACCCAAACCATAAAATAAAAAAACTTTGCCGCCACTGACGACTATGCATCAAATCTATCTCTGCCAATCAATTACCCTCCCACAATTAATTAGTTGCAGTCTAATTAATCATAACATTAAAATTTACTTCTATCCAAAAAAGCTAGGACAAAAACTAACAATTTGTCCTAGCTTTCAGTTTTTCAAGAATCCTTAATCATCTAAATCTCGCTCAATATTTAAACCATAAAGTTTGCTGACGGGTTTATTTTTATCAATCGGATGAACAACGAGAATTGTTGTTGCACCTTTACTGCTGACATAACCGGCAAATTCGGCCACTTCCTCAACTTGATAGGCCAAGCCGTCGGAATTATAAATGTATTGACCCGCGACTGGCATACTTTCAAAGTAAGCCTTATTCATCCGGTAATACTCGTTTTCACCATCATGCATTACAAGCAGAACTTTAAACAACAAAATCACCCTCCGTTAGCTTGAATCGTGCCTGCGACCAGCCGATCAGAGATCAAAACCTAAACATTGATAACTTTATCGAGAAAGGCTTTAGTTCGAGCATTTTGCGGATGGTCAAAGACCTGTTCCGGTTTGCCTTCTTCAACAACTTTACCATCAGCCATAAAAACGACCCGATCGGCAACTTCTTTGGCAAAACCCATTTCATGGGTGACAACGACCATTGTCATCCCTTCTTTAGCAAGCTTTTTCATAACTTCCAAAACATCCCCAACCATTTCTGGATCAAGTGCCGAAGTGGGTTCGTCAAATAACATTATATCAGGTTTCATCGCCAATGCACGAGCAATTGCAACCCGCTGTTTTTGTCCGCCAGACAAAGACTGTGGCATAGCTGAAAATTTATCTTCCAACCCAACAGCTTTGAGTAACCTTTTACCTTGTTGGGCCGCTTCTTCTTTCGAGAGTTTGGCCAATTCAACTGGTGCTAGCTCAATATTTTCACCAACAGTCAAATTATTAAACAAATTAAAGTGCTGAAAAACCATGCCAATGTTCTGCCGAGCTAAATCAATATTCGTCTTCGGATCACTGATATCGCGACCGTCAATAATGATTTTACCCGAAGTTGGCGTCTCCAAACGATTCAAGCAGCGTAATAAAGTACTCTTGCCGGAACCGGAAGGACCAATCAAAACAACCACTTCATTGTCAGCAACTTTAAAATCAATTCCTTTTAAAACATGATTGTCACCAAAATTCTTTTTTAGATTGGTCACGTCTACTTTTAAATTAGTCATCAGTCATTAATCCTCCGTTCTATCCATTTCGATAACAAGGTCAAAATCGTAATGATCACCAGATAAATAACTGCAATGATCGTCCAGACACGGAAGCCTTGCAAGTTCCGAGCAATAATAATTTTGCCGGTTTGAGTCAGTTCAAGGATCCCGATAATTGATAAGATCGACGTATCCTTTAGAGTAATAATGAACTGATTAATAAACGAAGGAATCATAATTTTAATTCCCTGCGGCAAAACTACTTTGCGCATTGCTTTGCCAAATGGAAGTCCCAAGCTGCGGGCAGCCTCCATTTGACCACTGTCAACCGCATCGATTCCACCTTTAACAAAAGCTGCTGTATAGGCTCCCTCATTCAGAGTTAAAGTTATAATTCCAGCAACAAAGGCTGGAATTTTAGATCCAGTCAAGCTCGGAACCCCATTGTAAATAAATAATGCCAAGACCAGCAATGGCAGGCCACGGAAAATATAGATAATTGTTGTTGAAACTCCCTGCGAGAATTTATTAGGGATGACACCCAACAAACCAACTAAAATCCCAAAAATCGTAGCACAAATAATCGAAACAACAGTCAACTTAATAGTTTCAAGCAAACCAGTTAAAATTGATTGGTAATTTTCTTTGATCAAACCAGCAAACGTATTGCTGGAATCATCTTTTTTCTCATCGGCCTTTTTCTTAGCTGAAGTCGCTGAGTTGCCGGTATACTTTTTGATGATCTGGTCATACTTACCGTTTTTCTTAAGTTTGGCCAATCCGGCATTAAACATCTTCATCAGTTTTTGATTATGGCCTTTTTTGACAGCAAAGCCGTACTTACCAATATCAGCTGGTTTAGTGACAATCTTCAAACCAAGTCCGGTTCGAACTCCGTAATTCAAAACTGCACTATCATCAAAGCAAGCCGCCGAGTTACCGGTTTTGACATCGTTATACATATTATCTGAATCATCGAAAGTAACTGTCTTAAAACCGTACTTTTTCTTTAATGAATTAGCATATGTGGCACCTTGTGTTCCAGTTTTCACAGCTACCCGCTTGCCCTTTAAATCCTTCAAGCTTTTAATATTGCTTTTAGGTGCAACGGCCATGACGATGCCCGATTCATAGTAAGGAGTCGAAAACTGGAAGGTTTTTTCTCTTTCCTTAGTGATTGTCATGCCAGAAATAATTCCATCAAATTGCCCAGAACTAACCCCCTGGACAGCGGCGTTAAATCCAACCGGTTTGATTTCGATTTTAAATCCTTCTGTTTTGGCAATCGTCCGAATCAGTTCCATATCGATTCCCACATACTTATTGTGAGAATTAGCATAAACAAATGGTGGAAAAGTCACATCCGTCCCAATTGTATAAGTTTTTGCTTGAACTTGTGATTGTTTGCCAACTAAAACAGCAAAAAAAGCCGCTAACAACAAACAAAGTGCTGCAAAGTGTTTCTTCATTTTTCCCCCACCTTTTACTATAATGTTAAAATTATATCATAAATCTGTAATTATTTATTAAGCAAGGTAACTGATAGCGTTTTAATTAGCTTAATTAGTTTTTTTTTAAAGAAATATCCATTGCTTGCTTTCTTTTCAAAAGCTATTTTTAAATTATTGGGCTTAAAATGTCAATTTGATGATGATGATTTTACGCCTATTTCTGCAATTTTGATGTTATAATCGAAAAGTAAAAACTATTTTATTTTCAAATAAAATTTGCTTAACTGGTCATCTAATCTGGCGACCAGTTATTGATTCAATTAGAACGGAGTGATTTGTTTTGATGAATGGATCAGACTTCCAACGTAAAAATGTTCCCAATTTAACCTCAAAATTACGTTCAGATATTGTGTCAGCTCCAACTACTATTCGTAATGCTTCAGGAATCAATCTTTTTGGGAAACGAATCAAGAGCATTATTTATACCATGGACGTTGCAGTCATCGCAAATTGCAATGCTGATGCTGTTTTGGCTGTTTATCCTTGGACGCCAAATACTAAAATTCTCAATGCAATTGCAACTGTTTCAAATGTCCCAATTTTAGCTGGCATCGGCGGTGGTCTAACAAAAGGCCTGCGCTCAGCAACTGTTGGTTTTTTTGCTGAAGAAAATGGTGCCCAGGCAGTTGTTTTAAATGCACCAACAACGCTTGATACGATCAATAGTGTTAAACGCGTTGTTGACGTTCCAATTATTTATACGGTTGTCAATCAAAGTGTTGATTTGCAAGAACGAATCCAGGCCGGCGTGAAAGCATTCAATATTGCAGGGGGCAAACAAACTGCTCAATTAGTTAGTTGGGTCCGTCAACAGATCGAACCTTTTGCTCCTAATTTTCCAATTATTGCTTCTGGTGGTAAAACGGCTGCCAGTATTCAACAAACTATTGATGCGGGTGCAAATGCGATCACTTTTACTGCTTATGGAATGACTGAAGCAGTTTTCCAAAGGAAGATGGAGCTTTATCGACAGCAAAACAATTAAAAAGGTTCATTGTACCGGATTTTCCCAGTTCAACGAACCTTTTATATTTACATAGTTATTTTAATTTTGCTGAAAGAATCGACTTCCACCTACCAATAAGAAGAGACCTAACCATAACCACCACAGGCCAAACAAAAGTTTAATCCCAATCACAATCAAGACCAGCGGAATTAAAATTCCTAAAAAGCCTTTAAACAACTTCCAGCTTAGCCAAATCAAAAGCAAAACTGTTAATAAGATCATCCATCGATCCTCCTTTATAATTGAATTTTACCATAGAAATTTACTGATGCTTCTTAATTTTTTGCTAAAAAAAAGCTGGAAAAGCTCCCAACTTAATTTAAAGAATCTATAATTCCCTTTTCAATTCAATATGATTGTACTTAACCGCTAAACGCCTTCCGCAGCTATCGGATGCAAACTTTTGATCTGACTAGCAGCGATTAAATGACCAGCAATCACCAAATAGCCATTAGTAATCATCAATTGATTCAAGCTTGAAAAAACTTCGCTAAAACTGCCATCAAAAGTCTGTTTAAATTTTCCTCCATTAATTAATTCAACCTCGACTCTTGTCATTTAATCACCCCATTTTAATCTATCTCTAATTTTTATTATACCACTTTCATTTAATTTAGTTTAAAGATTACTCTAATTTCTTAAAAACAAATTTTTAAGCAGCTTTTCATTCAGCAAACAAAAATTTTCTCCCCATTACTTTACATCCATTAGCTTAAACGGCTTTTAAATTTCTCAAAAGCTTTAAATAAGGCGGGGCGAATTATTTTTTGACTGGCAGTTTTTGGCATTTGATCCAACTGACAAAAATAATGTGGAACTTTATAATGAGCCAATTGCTGATAACCGTAAGCTTTCAGCAACCTTGAATCGATCCGTTTTCTAGCAGTAAAAAAGGCACAGGGAACTTGACCCCACTTTTGATCTGGAACACCAATAACCGCAAACTCGGTCACTGAATCATAGTTTTGATAAACGTTTTCGATTTCTTGTGGAAAAATATTTTCTCCGCCGGAAATGATCATCTCATTTTTTCGACCTTTGACATAGAGATAACCAGTTTGATCAAAATATCCAATATCTCCGGTCTTAAACCAGTTATCGGCAGTCATTTGCTGCTGAAAACTGGCTGGGTTATCTAAATAAGTAGTAACAATATTTGGACCTTTAAGCTGAATTTCAGCGTCTGATTTGCTAAGCCGTAACTGAATTGGAAATAATGGCTTGCCAACGGAACCAATATGCCGCGGGGCATCTGCAAAACTTAAAGCCACCACTTGCGAACAGGTTTCAGTCATCCCATAAGACTGAACTACCGGCAAATTCAACTGGCGGCAACGATTGAGTGTCGCTAAATCAATCGGTCCACCCCCCAGCAAAAAGCCACGAAACTTTGGCTGATAACCTGTCGCTGGAAATTCAGTTAATAGCTGTTGCAGCATCTGCGGTACAACCGACATTAAGGTGACTGGACTAGTTTGTAGAGCTTTATTAACTGACTCCGTTGAAAAATGTGGCAACAATAGTACTCCCATTCCATAAATTAAACTGCGCATCATAATTGATAAGCCGCTGATATGAAATAGTGGCAAAGCACATAGCCATAACTCAGCTGGGTCTAAACCAAGATTGAACGCTGAACCGACAGCAGAGAAAAAATGGTTGCCAAAAGTCTGTACCACTCCACGCGGTTGACCAGTCGTTCCTGAAGTATACATAATTGATGCAACCTCGTTCAAAGCAAACTCTTTTTCTAAGGTCACCTTAGAAACAGCCAACCTGAAAAGCTGGCTTAACTTGAAAGTTTTGATTCTTAAAAGTTCTGCCGAAGACCAGTTCAGCTGTAAATCATCATCGATTAATAATAGCTTGACTTTAGATAATCTTACCTGTTGAGAAATTTCTGACAAACTTAAACGATAATTTAAAAGAACCGGCAAAGCACCGATTTGCTGTAAAGCTAAAATGACAAAATAACTGTTAGCCGTATTACTGGCTAAAACAGCAATCCGATCAGCTTTTCTAATTTTTAAAGCAACCAATCCGCTAGCAACTTGACGTACTTTATTCAACAACTCTTTAAAATTTAAATGTTGCCCCTGATAAATCAAAGCTAGTTTATCTGGTTTAGCTGTTGCTTGTTTAATCAACCAATTTTGCATCTTGATCTTCCTTTTAAATTTAAAATTCTAGGGAAATTTTGGGAATTTATCAAAATTCGGCTTACGTTTTTGATTGAAAGCATCTCGACCTTCTTTAGCTTCAGCTGAAGTATAATAAAGCATGGTGGCATCTCCAGCAAATTGCTGCAAACCAGCTAAGCCATCGGTATCAGCATTCATGGCAGCTTTTAAAAAGCGTAAAGCCATTGGTGATTTGGTCAATAACTCATCACACCACTTCAAGGTTTCTTTTTCGATAGCTGCCAATGGAACCACTTTATTGATCCAATTCATTTGGAAAGCTTCCTGTGCTGTATATGAGTGATTCAAAAACCAAACTTCTTTTGCCCGCTTATGACCAATCACCCGAGCTAAATAACCGGAACCATACCCACCATCAAAGCTGCCAACCTTGGGCCCAGTCTGCATAAATTTAGCGTTGTCAGCTGCAATTGTCAGATCACAGACTAACTGCAAGACATTGCCGCCGCCAACCGACCAACCTTTAACCATTGCAATTACTGGCTTGGGAATGATGCGGATCAAATGTTGTAAATCTAAAACATTTAAACGCGGAATCTTGTCTGAACCAACGTATCCGCCATTCCCGCGAACGGATTGATCACCGCCAGAGCAAAAAGCCAAATCACCAGCCCCAGTTAAAATAATGACTCCAACTGAGCTGTCATCACGACAAATAGTAAAGGCATCGATCATTTCATTAACTGTTAACGGAGTAAAAGCATTGCGTTTTTCAGGTCGATTAATCGTAACTTTGGCTATTTTACCAGTTCTTTCGAAAATAATTTCTTGATAATCTTTAACTTTTTGCCATTTTTGCCTCATTTATTTAATTCATCCTTTCTGCTATCATACATAATATCAATCGAAATGGAGACTTAACTATGAATTTGTTAACTAACTTAGGAATCAAGATCATTAAAAAATCTAGTGAAAAAACCGTCCTCTCACTGTTGGTCAGTGATAAATTGAAACAACCATTTGGCTACTTGCACGGCGGGATCAATGCAGTTTTGGCAGAAACAGCCGCCAGCCTGGCAGCTAATCAGTTAGCCAATCCAAAACAGATTGCCATCGGTGTTTCAATCGATACTCATCACTTAAAAACAGTTACTAACGGTGTTCTCATTGCTGAAGCGATTCCTTTGCAACTAGGAAGATCCCTCCAAACCTGGTCAGTTAAAACCTTTTTAAAAAATAATGCAGTACTAACCAGCTACAGCATCGTGACAACTAAACTAGTTAATAAAAGGTAAGTATCACACAACATTTTATTTTAGCACAGAACTGAAGTCAGCGTTATTTAGAAGCTGGCTAACACTAGCTAAAAGAAAAGGGTCTATACTTTCTGATATTGGTGAAACATAAAATCCAATATCAGTTTTTTTAAAGTTGAAGGCCTTAGAACTGTTAGATCTAGCGCTGTTTATCATTTCAAGGCGGTTGTCATTGATTTAAATGCCAATTACTTTTCCCGCATGCCAAAATCATTATTGATCGCTTTCACATTGTTCAATTGGTAAATCAGGCTTTCGATCAGCTTAGGGTTACGATTTTAAAGCAACAAAGCGATAAGCATAGCCGGATTTACAAAGCTTTAAAAATCAATTGGCGCTTGTTTCATAAAGATGCAGAAAAAGTTGATGATTCTAAAGTGAAATATTTCAGGGGAATCAATGAATATATGACACAACAAAACCTAATTGCTTTAAGATTCAGCGCTATTCCAAAGCTTAAATCTGCTTTATAAAGCAGCACAACAAATTCAAGTGTCAATTAAAAAGCATGATGTGAAAAAGCTCTGCCTTATCTTGAACAATTATCAAAAGCAAAGTTCACCAATGGATGCTTCAATTACAACCCTGAAGAAAAACTTAAAATATATTTCAAGCAGCTGTGAATCAGCGTTTTCCAACGGACCGATTGAAGGAATCAATCGCAAAACTAAAGCACTTAAACGGATCTGCTACGGATTCAAAAATATAGACCATTTTCTATGCCAGAATTCTTTTAATTGTAAAATAAAAAAGCCCCCCTACTCAGAGGACTCCATGGCTCTACTAATCCGATTTGATAACGGTCCTAGCCGGATTTGAACCGGCGATCTCCTGCGTGACAGGCAGGCGTGATAGACCCCTACACCATAGGACCAATTGCGGGAGCAGGATTTGAACCTACGACCTTCGGGTTATGAGCCCGACGAGCTACCAGACTGCTCCATCCCGCGATAATTAAAAGTGACCCGTACGGGATTTGAACCCATGTTACCGCCGTGAAAGGGCGGTGTCTTAACCACTTGACCAACGGGTCAAAAAAAACGGAGAAGGAGGGATTTGAACCCTCGCGCCGTTTTCACGACCTACACCCTTAGCAGGGGCGCCTCTTCAGCCACTTGAGTACTTCTCCAATAAGCGGGTGACGAGAATCGAACTCGCGACAACAGCTTGGAAGGCTGTGGTTTTACCACTAAACTACACCCGCATTTTAACTATGGCGCGGGACAGAATCGAACTGCCGACACATGGAGCTTCAATCCATTGCTCTACCGACTGAGCTACCGAGCCATCAAAAAAATATGAAACGGTCCTAGCCGGATTTGAACCGGCGATCTCCTGCGTGACAGGCAGGCGTGATAGACCCCTACACCATAGGACCAATTGCGGGAGCAGGATTTGAACCTACGACCTTCGGGTTATGAGCCCGACGAGCTACCAGACTGCTCCATCCCGCGATAATAAGGAGGATGAGAGATTCGAACTCTCGCGTGGTTTTACCCACCTGACGGTTTTCAAGACCGTTCCCTTCAGCCAAACTTGGGTAATCCTCCATATAAATAATCAATGACTTCCTACAAGGCTACATTTAACCTCTATGGACCTTGTAGGACTCGAACCTACGACCGGACGGTTATGAGCCGTCTGCTCTAACCAACTGAGCTAAAGGTCCAAGCTCCATCATGAATATCGCGGTGAAGGGGATCGAACCCCTGACCTCCCGGGTATGAACCGGACGCTCTAGCCAGCTGAGCTACGCCGCGATCTAAATAAATTACATTAGTGAAAAAATCACTCATCGGGAAAACAGGATTCGAACCTGCGACCCCCTGGTCCCAAACCAGGTGCTCTACCAAGCTGAGCTATTTCCCGTTAATAATGCACCCAGTAGGAGTCGAACCTACAACCTTCTGATTCGTAGTCAGACACTCTATCCAATTGCGCTATGGGTGCATATTACTAAGCGGAAGACGGGATTCGAACCCGCGACCCCCACCATGGCAAGGTGATGTTCTACCACTGAACTACTTCCGCATAAGCAAATGCCGACTAGACGATTCGAACGCCCGACCCTCTGATTACAAATCAGATGCTCTACCAACTGAGCTAAGTCGGCAGAAGTTAATTAACACAACGACTTAATTATAATAACAAATTGATGCCACAATGTCAATACCTTTTTGCCACAATGAGTCGTGACAGGCTCGAACTGTCGACCCTCTGATTAAAAGTCAGATGCTCTACCAACTGAGCTAACGACTCAATGGAGGATACAGGGCTCGAACCTGTGACCCTCTGCTTGTAAGGCAGACGCTCTCCCAGCTGAGCTAATCCTCCATTTAAGCACGGCAGCTTCCTACCCTCGCAGGGGGCGATCCCCCAACTACTCTTGGCGTTAAGAAGCTTAACTTCTGTGTTCGGCATGGGTACAGGTGTATCCTTCTTGCTATCGCCACCGCACTTCTCTT
>NZ_JAHAVQ010000400.1 GCF_029916425.1 Liquorilactobacillus sicerae
CCCGAAGCATATCGGTGTTAGTGCCGTCCTTCATCGGCTCCTAGTGCCAAGGCATCCACCATGCGCCCTTAATAACTTAACCTAATTTTACCTAACGGTAAAACGGCTATGAGTTTGCGTTAAGAACTTTTTCTTGTTTTAAACTCTTTAAAACGCGGTGTTCTCGGTTTAATAAAAATTAAAAAAGATATTATCTGGTTTTCAAAGAACAAATTTTGA
>NZ_JAHAVQ010000401.1 GCF_029916425.1 Liquorilactobacillus sicerae
TATACTAAGAATGCACCGACAGTCACTACCGAAACGAAGACTGTGAATGAAACCATCCATTATATCTATAAAGATGGTAGCAAGGCAGCCGATGACTATGTGGCAACGCCAGTTGAGTTTACACGGACAGTGTCCACAGATGCAGTCACTGGTGAGAAGACATATGGGGCATGGTCAGCAGATCAAACATTTGGCGCAGTGACTAGCCCCG
>NZ_JAHAVQ010000402.1 GCF_029916425.1 Liquorilactobacillus sicerae
TAACAAAAATATTCAAGCTCTAGATAGTACCCACCTAAAACTTCCTAAACTTGGCACAGTCTGTTTTAAATCTGGTAGAGAAGTAATAGGTAAAATTAAAAATGTTACCATTCGACTTTCGGCTACTGATAAATATTATGCAATCTTATTGGTAGACACGGAAATTAAGACTTTACCTAAAACTAAAAATTCAGTAGGAATTGATAT
>NZ_JAHAVQ010000403.1 GCF_029916425.1 Liquorilactobacillus sicerae
GTAAACTCAACTGGCGTTGCCACATAGTCATCGGCTGCCTTGCTACCATCTTTATAGATATAATGGATGGTTTCATTCACAGTCTTCGTTTCGGTAGTGACTGTCGGTGCATTCTTAGTATAAACAACCGTATACTACAAATCTGTCGAATCTCCGGTCACTGTCTGTGATGCAATTGCTGTCTGATCTGGTGTATAGCCCTGTA
>NZ_JAHAVQ010000404.1 GCF_029916425.1 Liquorilactobacillus sicerae
AGAATGCACCGACAGTCACTACCGAAACGAAGACTGTGAATGAAACCATCCATTATATCTATAAAGATGGTAGCAAAGCAGCCGATGACTATGTGGCAACGCCAGTTGAGTTTACACGGACAGTGTCCACAGATGCAGTCACTGGTGAGAAGACATATGGGGCATGGTCAGCAGATCAAACATTTGGCGCAGTGACTAGCCCCG
>NZ_JAHAVQ010000040.1 GCF_029916425.1 Liquorilactobacillus sicerae
CAATTATTCGTCGATACTGCGGAATTTCAAATTGGCAATTTCAATCACAAAAACATAATAAAACCAATTCCGTGTACCCAAAAATTCGAGGTCCTCAATCAAAGGATAGAAGAAATGCAACTGAATAATTTTATATTGATTATGGATATCGCTACCTTCCTCTATCCAAAATTTGATGACGATCCTGATGGCACTTATCGTAATTCTATCGATCATGGCAAATCTTCTCCTGACAAATGGACTAAGGATTCGTATTTAAATGTTCTGGCAGCGGTTTTAAGATTACAGAGCGCTGTTCGCTTAGAGGGCAAGAGAGAATCCGACAACAAAAAATAAACCAATGGGCTGAGTGTTCGCTGAGTGTTCTATGATTCATTTATTTTTTGGTAACCGCATCTATTGATAAGGCTTTGTCTTGTCCAACAAGGAGCTGATCACTGTTACATAATTTTGATCAATCCGGGTGTAACTGGATCGCTGTAATCATTTAAAGTTCTTTAGCAATATCGCCTTTTCCTATGCTTAAATAGTCCCTTATTTTGTTAATAGCAGCAGCGGATAAGTCATGATCGTCTTGCTCAAGAAAATCTGTCAGCACATGGTCGTCGGACATCAAGGCTTTTAACAACCTGTTGTTTCCCTTTGAAGGGAAGGCACCAGTCTCGTATAAAGCAATCGTGTTAGGACTCCAGCCCAAAAATTTAGCCAATTCCCTTTGGGACAGGCCAATCTTGGCACGATACTTTTTAATATCTTCAGGAGACACGAGGCCCATATCGGCCCGGTACTTGTTATTGGCGATTTCGACTGCTTGATCATCCAATACTGTATCATCGAGCAATTCATTTGTCTCGCTATCGAATTTAGCAGGAGCAGTCACTTTGTATTCACGACCGTGAATCATAAAAGTATTCGTATAATTTTTAGTATATGTATCAGTCATATTGTCTTACCTCCTGAATTAATTAGATAAATGGAAACTAATAAATTTGAATTTGATGTAGAGGTGTCGCCATATTCTGTTTTGAAGACCCAAACATATTGGTCTGGCTGATGCACGCCCTGATTC
>NZ_JAHAVQ010000041.1 GCF_029916425.1 Liquorilactobacillus sicerae
TCCGAAGACCGTCCCGGAAAGCAACCCGGCGGTTGGGATGAATCGATTCCAACTTTAAAAGAGGACAGGATTTTTCTGACTTTCACCGGTTCGGTTAACGATGCCGCAACAATTGCCCATGAATTGGGTCATGCTTTTCATTCACATGTTTTGTATGATTTGCCTCAATGGCGGCAAAATTATGCGATGAATGTTGCCGAGACCGCCTC
The DNA here is from genome assembly GCF_029916425.1 of Liquorilactobacillus sicerae. Classification (GTDB taxonomy): domain Bacteria; phylum Bacillota; class Bacilli; order Lactobacillales; family Lactobacillaceae; genus Liquorilactobacillus; species Liquorilactobacillus sicerae. The sequence continues at coordinate 210 of NZ_JAHAVQ010000041.1, forward strand.
AACTTTTGCAGAAACGATTATTAATACTGCCAATGTGGAAGCTGCTCAATCAGATGCTGAAAAAATTACTTTGCTGGATGCCAAAATTGCCAATGCTACGGCTATGTTCATGAATATCCGTGCTCGTTATATTTTTGAAAGCAATTTTTATAAAGAACGGCAAAAGGGTGTTTTAACACCACAACAATTAAATAAAATGATGGCAGAAGCCCAAAAAGAAGCCTTTTCCGGAGCTTTGGCCGAAAATGGTACCCATCCCCATTTTTGGACTTCCAAACTGCATTTTTATATCGACGATGTTCCTTTTTACAATTTTCCTTATACCTTTGGCTATTTGTTCAGTTTGGGAATCTTCGACTGGGCTCAAAAGCAAACCGATTTTGAATCGGCCTATATTTCATTACTACGCGATACAGCGAATATGAATTCCGAAGAATTAGCAAAGAAACACTTGGGTGTCGATTTGACCAAACCCGACTTCTGGCAGGCCGGTGCCGATCTGATCAAAAAAGATGTCGATCAATTCTTGAGTTTGACCGAAAAGTTATAAATTGGATTATATAAAAAAGGTGCCTATTAGAGCACCTTTTTATATAACATTATTTTAAAAACAAGGAAAAATTATCGATTATAATTTTCTAAATAAATAGTATGCAATTTCGAATGCTGTAATTTTCCACTGGCAGTATGCGGTAAATTATCAACGAAAATAAATTTTTTTGGAACTTTGTAATGTGCCAGGTGTCTTCTTCCATAAGACAATAATTCT
>NZ_JAHAVQ010000042.1 GCF_029916425.1 Liquorilactobacillus sicerae
CATCTATCTAATTTGAAAACCATAGGGGACTTTTTTGAAAGTGCGTACAATAGTTTATCGGATAATGGCATTTTTATTTTTGACTTAAATACTGAAAAAGCAGTTAAAAATAATTGTTCGTTCTTAGTAATAAGTAACAAAGATTATATTTCAATCCGGGAAGGATTTTATGATGACCTGCACAAGATTGGCTTTACAAGATTTCAAGGAGCCTATAGGAAACCAGGGACGGATTTATATTTACGTTTTGATTCTAAAATTATAAATTATATTTACTCACTTGACGAAATCCGACAGCTATTACTTGATAAAGGATTTCATAAAGTGGTAATAAGGAATGGATACTCTGATGAAAGCTATGATAAAGATCGAGCAGAAAGAGTAGTTTTTATCTGTGATAAAAAGAATGCTCTTATGTCTAAACACAAGTGATAATGAACATGGATAGGAGAATTAACTTATGTTGAGAGTGAACAACAACCTTAGCAGGATTCTTATTGCGAAATTTTTTGGAACGTTTGGCAGCGAAATGCTTTCTTTTGCAATTGGTCTTTATATCCTGCGGAGAACAGGATCTGCTTTGGGTATGGGAATCAGCTTGGTCACTGGACCAATCGTCAGCCTTTGTATTACGCCCTTTGTTGGATATGCCGTTGATACGTATAGCCATAAAAAAATTATGATCGCCTCGCAACTTGGAACAATTGTCTCCCTATTGTTATTTGCTCTTTTTTTCATTGAGTTCCCTAGCATATATTTTGTAGAGCTGGTGGTATTGATTACGTTGCTTGCAGTTTCTGATGGATTTTTAACCACCGCGGTACAGGCAAGTCTCGCACAACTGTTTGGTAAAGACGATCTCCAAAGGGCGAACTCGCTCAATCAATCAATTTCATCACTCGCAGAGTTTTTGGCTCCGGTTTTAGGGGCGGTCGTCTACACTTTGATTAGCCTAGAC
>NZ_JAHAVQ010000043.1 GCF_029916425.1 Liquorilactobacillus sicerae
AATAAATATGGTTTACTCATGTTTTCCAATAATAAATATTTTGCCTTAGTTAACTCGTCGACCGTATAAAACGGATTCGTTTTTATAAGTGGCAAAATATTGTAATCCTCCGCATAATCGAATACATTTGTCGACAGGCCAATAATGTTTTTGTAAAAACAAGTGGTCATCATAGCAATCATATAAGTACCAATAACTAAAACCGACCAAGCAGTGGTCAGTCTGGGAATAATTGCATTGATCACTCCTAATATAAGGAAATACTCCACCGGAATGATCTGTATCAATTTAGGATATTTTTGTACATCTAAATCTTGGCAAAAATTAACGTAGTTGAAATGCACTAGAATTTTAATAAAAGACAAATTTCGAGAAGTTGTAAAGTCTTTTGCTTCTTTTTTGGTTGATACTTCTTTGACTCTACTCATAAGATAAATAATGATAAATACAAGTGCAAGGAATATAACTACTAAAAATGTCTTGTGCGAATTAATATAATCTCCCAATTTCAAGTTTGATATACTATGTAGATTTTTATTAAAATTAAGTACAATAGAATTATTAATTTTTGTATTTAATTTTTTTGAAAAGCCATATTCAACATAATTATGTTGAAAAAATAGCAAACTGTTAAATAACAATTTGGAAATCACCATCGCAAATACATAAGCAACTCCATATTCGCTTAGTAACATTACCCATTTAGCAAAAATAGTTTGTTGCATCAATATTCTTGAGACATATATGAGATATCCTACTAAAATGCCTATAACATAAATCAAAATATTAAAATTATTCTTTCCTATAATCATTAAAACAATCAAAAATGGTAGAGAATAAAATATTCTAATAAAGTAATTGATCAGAGTAATTTGCTGAATATAAATAAATCGATTGCTTCTAATCTTAAAAAA
>NZ_JAHAVQ010000044.1 GCF_029916425.1 Liquorilactobacillus sicerae
GTTTTTAAACCAGGAAATTCTTGTAGATAGCGTTTGATCCATTTCGGCGATAAACCACCGCGAAAAATTGTCGAACCAGTTCCGGCGATCGGAAAAATCGGTACACCACTTTGATCGGAAAACTCTGACAAACGCGTCAAGGCAAGTTTGTTGCCAATAATAGAATTCATAAATCCATTGCTTAAAGCGGAATCGGAACCGGCCAAAAAAACACGCAGATAAGGAAGAGACTGTCCAGTCCGTTTCTTATACAAGCGTAGATACTCTTTTAAAATTTCCGGCGAATGAAGTTGGGTCTTAAATCCCTCGAATAAAGGAATCATTTCAATATGGTCAGTATTATTTGAGCCACTTGTAAATTCGTCAGATTTAAAATGGGCTAATTTTGAGAACTTATCTTCGATTTCAACTAACTGTTCAGCTGTCTGAGCCATTGGCAGAATCGCTTCAAACAAAGGGCGCTGTTCAAAAGACTAGTCTCTGGCAAAATCCTCGGCCGAGAGCATTGTTGCCATTGCCTGCATCAGGCTATAACCTTTTTCTTCCCAAATATTCGGCAAACGGAAAGTTAGAAATTTATCACGGCCAAGCTGATGTTTTTTAAAATAATCGTAATGTTCAGAATATAAACGATCGATTACAGCGGCATCGGCATGTTTGCCTTCCCAATCCCACATATACTCATCAGTATCCAAAACAGCGAAATTATTAAAAGCTTCATCGACTTCCTTATATGCAGTGATAAAAGGATTTTTACTCTGATCGCTCTTAAAAAAAGGAACTCCTGCATTATCAGGATGTTGCGTACCCATAATATTAGGAATTTTTCTATCAATTTTCTGCATGAACGTCTCCTTCAGCGCGATGCTGCATTTTCATATGT
>NZ_JAHAVQ010000045.1 GCF_029916425.1 Liquorilactobacillus sicerae
GGTAAAACCACTTTAACGGCTGCTATCACTAAGGTATTGTCTGAAAAGGGCCTTGCGCAAGCTCAAGATTATGCCTCAATTGATGCCGCTCCTGAAGAGCGTGAACGTGGAATAACTATTAATACTGCCCACGTTGAATATGAAACTGATAAACGTCACTATGCACACATCGATGCACCAGGTCATGCCGACTATGTTAAAAATATGATTACCGGAGCTGCACAAATGGATGGAGCTATCCTTGTTGTTGCTGCTACCGATGGTCCTATGCCACAGACTCGCGAGCATATTCTTCTTGCCCGTCAGGTTGGTGTTAACTATATTGTTGTCTTCTTAAACAAGACAGACCTTGTTGATGATCCAGAATTAATCGATCTTGTTGAGATGGAAGTTCGTGAACTTTTGTCTGAATATGATTTTCCTGGAGATGACATCCCTGTTATTCGCGGTTCTGCTTTGAAGGCTCTTCAAGGAGATCCAGAACAGGAAAAAGTTATTCTGCATTTAATGGATGTTATTGATGAATATATCCCAACTCCAGTTCGCGATGTTGATAAGCCATTCTTGATGCCCGTTGAAGATGTCTTCACTATCACTGGACGTGGTACTGTTGCATCTGGACGTATCGATCGTGGTACTGTTAAGATTAATGACCAAGTTGAAATCGTTGGTTTGAAGGATGAAGTTAAAAACACCGTTGTTACTGGTGTTGAAATGTTCCGGAAGACTTTGGATGTTGGTGAAGCCGGAGATAATATCGGAGCTTTGCTTCGTGGAATTGATCGTGATGGTGTTGAGCGTGGACAAGTTTTGGCAAAGCCAGGATCAATTCAGACTCATAAAAAGTTTAAGGGCGAAGTTTATATCCTTACTAAGGAA
>NZ_JAHAVQ010000046.1 GCF_029916425.1 Liquorilactobacillus sicerae
CGTGACCTGCTTTTGAAACATCCTTAACTTTTCCAGACAAAATTTCGTTTAAGCGTTTATCAAAATCGTCCAGACTTGCCGCCTTATAACAGTCAAAGCCGTCATGAAGCCAATCGGTATAAACGGGAATATCACGAACAAGAACTTTTTGAGAACTAGCCAAAGCTTCGAGGACGACAATCCCCTCAGTTTCTTCATAACTGGGATACAAAAAGAGATCAGCACCGGAATAAGCTCCCTGTAAAACATCCCCAGTGATGTACCCGGCAAAAATACAATTAGCAGGATGATTTTTTTTCACTGTTTCTCTAATTTTTTTTGGAATAATTCGTAAATCAGTATAGCCAAACCATACAAAAAGATGCTCGGGGTTTCGTCTGGCCAACTCGACAAAATCCATAATTCCTTTTCTTTGAAAATAAAGGCCAACAGAAATAATTATTTTTCTTTTATCGTCCGCTTTTAAATTCAAAAATTGACGGAACTTAACGATTTTTGATTTATTTCGGTGATAAGAAGAGACTCGTACTCCGTTTGAAATTGGAACAATTGGCTGTTTTAATCCATAAGACCGTAACAAAGATTTTGCATAAGGAGTCGGTGTAATAATTAAATCAGCTTGTCGATAAGCTTTAACCAAATGTCTTTTAAAGGGTTTGGAAAGAAAATTCGATACAATAAAAGAATTGCGAAAATCTTCATAAGTCGAGTGGGCATGATAAACAACCTTTCGATTCTGCAAACGAGCTTTCGCTACCATTGCCAAAGATTTCGGTCCATATGTGTTGACATCAATCAAGTCATAATCTTTCGAAAAAGGGCTAGTGTCTAGAACTATATCCGTGTAAGAAAGTTCCTCTTGTTGCAAACGCTGGGC
>NZ_JAHAVQ010000047.1 GCF_029916425.1 Liquorilactobacillus sicerae
AAATGGAAGAAACTGCAGCGATTGAATACTATTTAAAATATCCCGACGTTGTTCTATTGGCCTGGTCGGCTCAACATTCTAATTGTGACTGGCTAATCTTAAATTATCTGCGCGTCAACAAATTTTTTGATCGTGGCGGCCAATTGATTATGATTGGCGAAAAAAACGGCGCCACTAATTCAAAAAAATTCTGGAAACAGGCTGAATTATCATTGCCAGAAAATTTAAATAAAAATTGGTCAAGATTTGATCTGATAAATGACCAGGTTTTTATTGTTGAATAATCTGTGCAAGTTTTCCGCGATAAGCCTGAATATAAGAACCGGCAAACAAATGCGCATGAACCATTAAATAATAAAGTTGGTAAAACATCAAACGTTTTTCAACACCGGCTTGAAATGGTCTAATATCCTGATAGCCAGCATAAAAGTCTTGATTAAAGCCACCGAAAACTGTTGTAATTCCAATATCGAATTCCGGATCACCATAATAAACATCCGGGTCGATAAATATCGGCTGACCACTATCAGCATCGAACATAAAATTGCCCGACCAAAAATCTCCGTGAAGCAGGCTCGGTTGGCTATCGCGTTTCTCCATTAGCGATTGAAAAATTTCAATCGCTTTTTCATAGTTTTGATCATCATTCCACTTGCCTTCATTAACAAGTAGACCGCGCAAAACATTTAAACGCTGCTTAACAAAAAAATCATTCCAACTAGATTGCCAAGTATTGATTTTGCTGGTTTTCCCAGCTTTAAAATCCTTGCCAAAACCAAACTGCCGGTTAGGACTCGTAATTGAATGAATCTTTGCCAAGTCCTGGCCAAGGGAATATTGGTTACCATAATTAGTCGCGTTTAAATACTCTAATAA
>NZ_JAHAVQ010000048.1 GCF_029916425.1 Liquorilactobacillus sicerae
TCGGTTTGCCTTCGGCTGGAGTTACTAATATTCTTTGTATTCGCAAACAAAAGTTTATTTGCCCTAAATCCAAAATGTGTCCCCAAGTCATCACCCAAATTGCTAAAGTTGCTGGCATTCAGCCTAAAAATCAAATTTCTGATGCAGTTAAATATCGTGCCATTATTGAACTTGGAAAAAATATCTCTCAAACAGATATTGCTGAAAATTATGCTATCTCGCCAATGACTATCATGCGCTTTACTAAGCAGTTCAATGAATACATCCAACCTAATTATCATTGGCTGCCTGCTGATATTGCTTTTGATGATTTCAAATCAGGAAAGTTTGCCAAAAGTGGTATGAGTCTTTTAGTGATGGACAGTGTTCATCACCGAACGATTGATATTATTGAATCGCGGACAAATAATTTCATTAGAAGCTATTTCTTAAGATACACTTTTGCTGCCCGCAAAGCTGTTAAAACCGTAACCGTCGATCTTTATTCACCTTATCGACCCTTAATTCATGAACTCTTTCCAAATGCAATTATCATTGCTGATCATTTTCACATCGTTGTTCAAGCTTTTCAGGCTCTAAATTCAGTTCGACTTCAAGTAATGAAACAAGCTGGCAACGGTTCCCACGATTGGCGTGCCCTTAAGCGGTATTGGAAATTATTAATGAAAGATTCAGCTGAATTAGACTATCAACATTATTCGAAACGAATCAATTTTCAAAATCGCCAATTATGTGATGCTGATGTCGTTGATCGTCTGCTGAACATGTCTGACGAACTGAGGAAAGCTTATAACTATTACCAACAGCTGTTACATGTCATTCATCATCAAGATACTGAATCCTTAAGTAATCTATTAAATTCAG
>NZ_JAHAVQ010000049.1 GCF_029916425.1 Liquorilactobacillus sicerae
ATAAAACCCAAGGCTAAGGCAATCGCATTCTAAAGTTAGTGAGCAAAACAAGAAAAATAGCAAGATATAAGAAGGAATCCATTTATTTCGGTATCTTTTCTATATGTGTTGCATTTTATATCATTTTAAAAATCAATTTTAAGTCCGGTGTTTCGCATAGTAGCGAAACACTCGTCCTATTAGTAATGCTAAGCTCTTTTAATATTCATAAAATCGGTACGATTTTTAATGTCAGGAAAGAGCCTAAAACATTTTGGGTAAAGCGTATCTTCCTATTAAGGTACACTTTATTTATTTTTTTTAAATCATTTGGCTTGCAGGTTTCAGAGTCGCTTTTTTTTGCATCAATTTTAGTTATTTATAAAATAATACCAGTGGATTCTTTTGTTTTACTTTCTTTTTACGTAATGATAGTAGATTTTGGGTTTGTATTGATAAATATTTCCTCATATATCTTTAATATACTTTCCTTAGTTTTTCCAATCCTACAAATTACCAATGGATCATTATTTAATGGAAGCGAAAAGACTTTGTCATTGGGAGTATTAATCATTATGTATTCATTAGTTATACACTCAATAGCGACCTTAAACATAGTTAGACTTGGCTCTTTTTATCCTGCTGCCACTCGAAGTGATCTGAATTCAGCTGGACAGGAAAAATTTGTGCTTAGGAGTTTTATCCAACACAAGTTAATCATAATTCTTGTCTGTATTTGCGATTTTCTATTAATCTTCTGGGCCAATATATTTCATTTGTTAAATTACTTAGCTCCTGGCTCTGTCACTATCATTATGTTTATAACCATCCTTGAAGCCATTATCGGAAACAGCTC
>NZ_JAHAVQ010000004.1 GCF_029916425.1 Liquorilactobacillus sicerae
GAAGACTTAACCAAAGAAAAGACAAAGTGTTTAAGGGAAAAAGAGATATTAGCTGGTTTTGAGGGAACAAGTTTTTCTCAAAGAGAAGTGCGGTGGCGATAGCAAGAAGGATACACCTGTACCCATGTCGAACACAGAAGTTAAGCTTCTTAACGCCAAGAGTAGTTGGGGGATCGCCCCCTGCGAGGGTAGGAAGCTGCCGTGCTAATAATTCCGGCATAGCTCAGTTGGTAGAGCGTCTGACTGTTAATCAGAATGTCGACGGTTCGAGCCCGCCTGCCGGAGTATATTGCTGGAGAGTTGTCCGAGTTGGCCGAAGGAGCATGATTGGAAATCATGTAAACGGATATTGATCTGTTTCAAGGGTTCGAATCCCTTACTCTCCGTCAGCAAATTGACCCGTTGGTCAAGTGGTTAAGACACCGCCCTTTCACGGCGGTAACATGGGTTCAAATCCCGTACGGGTCACTTGGAGGATTAGCTCAGCTGGGAGAGCGTCTGCCTTACAAGCAGAGGGTCACAGGTTCGAGCCCTGTATCCTCCATGGAATAAAACAAGCGGATCTTTAACTTTTAGATTCGTTTATGGCTCGGTAGCTCAGTCGGTAGAGCAATGGATTGAAGCTCCATGTGTCGGCAGTTCGATTCTGTCCCGCGCCATTATGGAAGGGTAGCGAAGTCTGGCTAAACGCGGCGGACTGTAAATCCGCTCCTTCGGGTTCGGTGGTTCGAATCCACTCCCTTCCATTTTATAGGGGTATAGTTTAAAGGTAGAACTACGGTCTCCAAAACCGTCAGTGTGGGTTCAATTCCTACTACCCCTGCCATGGCGATAGTGGCGAAGTGGTTAACGCACCGGATTGTGGCTCCGGCACGCGTGGGTTCGATTCCCACCTATCGCCTGTTATTGGGTTATAGCCAAGTGGTAAGGCAAGGGACTTTGACTCCCTCATGCGCTGGTTCGAATCCAGCTAACCCAGTTGATGGAGTTTTAAAATCAAAGATTGGCGGTATAGCCAAGTGGTAAGGCAGAGGTCTGCAAAACCTTCATCACCGGTTCAAATCCGGTTACCGCCTTTTACCTTAAAAAGGTAGTATTTTGATTCTGTCTGTGTTATAATTCTTTTATATCTTGCCGGTGTGGCGGAATTGGCAGACGCGCTGGACTCAAAATCCAGTGTCCGTTGAGGACGTATCGGTTCGACCCCGATCACCGGTATTTTTTATTTTCTTTAAGGAACGTAAAAGCCTTTAAATCAGCGTTTCTAGCACCTGGAGAACATTAAGAGAAGTTAATAAACTTAATTTTGTTGTCCTCTTGTTGTCTTAAGGTGTCCATTAAATGTTCTATCTTGTCATCATTTCGGGTTTTATACTCGTTGATAAGGTAGGCTTTTTTTGTTTCTTAATATATATTTGTTACTAATAGAAATGTTCTCTAATCTAGTACCTGTTTGTATTTTATGTCTTGACTTATCAAATTAAATGCAACTCTATAATGGTTGCTTAAGCTGCTCTAATTATATTATCAAACTTGTTCAGCAGCCATGATGTCTGCTTTTTTAAATGTAAGCGTTAACTACTATCTCGATATATTATGAGAAAATCAGTGTGTAAATAGTGTTAAAGCAAATAAATTTGGAAAATATTTTACAGTGACAGAAGTAATTGTTAAAAAAACTTGCTTTTATTTAATAAGCATGGTACATTAAAAACATCGTATGCGACCTATAAAACTAAAGGAGGAATTTTTAATCGCTAAATCAGCGGATTTTTATGATGAACTTTGCTTGAGTGTTTATACCACTAATCGCTATTTTCATCAATTATACGCCTGGATATTGCAAGCTGATGATTTAACATATCTGCAGTATATGGTTTTATTAAATGTTACTCGGCAACCGAACTGTTCATTAACGGATATTTGTCAAACATTGGGGTTAGACAATAACACTTTGACTCCAGTTACCCAAAAATTGCTTCAAAAGGGTTGGTTGGTTAAAGAACGTTCAACTGAAGATCGACGTCGCTGGATTTTAAAGTTAACTTCAATGGCTGTTGAAAGATTTGATAAATTACGTGGTCAAGTTGAAAATTTGCAAGGACGCTTGATTGGTGATTCGACAAGCGAATTTGAACAGGTATTGCGTCAATCGCATGAGCTAAATCAACGTTTGCAGCAGGTATTGGAGCAAGGGCTAACGGATAAGTAAAGGAGGTATCCATTGCTAAAAAAATAAATATATTCTAGTAAAATATTTGTAGTTTATAAACATATAATACGAAGGAGATTTATAATGAATAATTACGATTATGATGTAATGTTTATTGGCAGCGGACATGCAAATTGGCATGCAGCGTTGGCTTTAAGAAAAGCTGGTAAAAAGGTTGTTTTGATTGAAAAGGATTTAATTGCAGGGACTTGTACCAATTATGGCTGTAATGCTAAGATTTTATTGGATGGAGCGGCTGATGTTTTGCATCAAGCGGCCGCTTATCAGGGCAAAGGAATTACTGGTGAGTTGAAAATTGATTGGTCAGCGTTGATGGCTTACAAACAGCAGACCATTAATCCAATTCATTTGTTGCTGGAGCAGCAATTCAAAGCTGCTGGAATAGAAATTGTGGATGGTACGGCTGCATTTGTTGGCCAACATACAGTAACGGCTGCTGGTAAAACAATCAGTGCTCAAGACATTATTATTGGAACTGGTCAGCGTCCAAATATTTTACCAATTCCGGGAAAAGAATTAATGCATGATAGTCGGGATTTCTTAGACTTACCAGAGCTACCTAAGCATTTAACATTTATTGGTGCTGGAATTGTTTCACTGGAATTTGCAATGTTAGTGCGAGCGGCCGGAGCGCAAGTGACAGTAATCGAATTTGCCAAAACAGCTTTGCGAGGCTTTGAAGGAAAATATGTCGAGCTGATTTTACAGCAAATGCGTGATTTAGGGATAAAACTGCATTTTAATGAAGCAGTTCAAAGTGTTGCTAAGCAAGATTCACGGTTAGTAGTTAAAACTGCTAGTGGTTTGGAAGTCATGACTGACTATGTTGTTGCTGGAACTGGTCGAATTCCAAATATTGAAGAACTAGCTTTAGACAAAGTCGGGGTTAAATTTGATAAGACGGGAATTTTAGTTGATGATCATTTACGGACGAATATTAAAAACATTTACGCCAGTGGAGATGTTATTGCTAAGAGAATTCCTAAATTAACTCCAACAGCTACTTTTGAATCGAATTATTTAGCATCTTTGTTATCAGGTCGGACAACTGCACCAATTCAATATCCGGCTATTGCCAGCGTCGTCTTTACGTTACCACGAATTGCTCAAGTCGGAGTTACATCAGCTCAAGTGGCAGCATCACCGAACGATTATCAAGTAGTGACAATTCCTTATGGAGCCCGCTTACGTTTCCAAACTAAAAACGAACCCACAGCAGAAGCCACTTTGATTTTTAATCGGGAACATTATTTAGTTGGAGCAAGTGTTTATGGTGATGAAGCCCCCGAATTGATTAACTTTTTGACAATGATTATTAGTCAAAAGCTAACCTTGAGCAAACTGAATCAAGCAGTTTTTGCTTTTCCAAGTCAAACAATTGGTTTATTAAGTATGCTGAGTCCTTATTTGAAACAAATTTAGTTGCGTTTCTGTCAAGCTATATTGTGGAACCATGAAGTCCTCTGAATAGGGGGCTTCTTTATTTTACAATTAAAAGAATTCTGTCATAAAATGGTCCAATGAAAAAGAGCCCTGCGAGGTAGGATAGTTCAAGTCGCATCAAGCAGTTTGGCAACAAGGAAAACTGCCAAAAAAATTTTAGAATAGACAATACTGAAAAAAGCTCAATTTTGGAGTTACCGAAAAAAACTTGACACATACCTTAAATAAAAAGTTGTTGTCTCTAATTGCAGAGTGTGCTATTATATAAAAGTCAGTTGGTATTCAGCTAATTGATGGTATTCATTGGGATGTGAATGTCTCTTGCGCTGAGTCATACAGATTTAGTGCTTTTTGTTTGATTAATTCTAATTGGGTTATAGCCAAGTGGTAAGGCAAGGGACTTTGACTCCCTCATGCGCTGGTTCGAATCCAGCTAACCCAGTCGGTTATTTTAGGTTGGAGAGCATTATTTATTTACTATTGTTTCTCAATCTTTTAGCAGCAGAAGTTCCTCTTTATGAGGGCTTTTTTTATTGGAAAAAATAGATCGTAATTCTGATAATCTTTTCCATCTTGACGATTAAAATGATCAAATTACCATTCAGACCTAATTGTTTAGCTATAGATAGGCTTAGCAATCAGCTGCTAAATCTAGCTATAGCTAAGAGACTACTGAATTAGGTTCCCAATGTCAGTGGCTAGTTGTAACGGGGTTTCTTTTGGTTCAAGGCGTCGGACAAGCTGACCCTCCTGATCAATTAAAAACTTGGTAAAGTTCCATTTTATTGGTCGATTGTTAGTCCTAGCAATCAAATATTTGAATAAAGGAATTGCTTCTTTGCCGCGAACTTTTACTTTTTGTGAAATGTCAAAAGTCACACCAAAATTTTTGCGGCAAAATGACTCAATTTCTTCATTAGTCCCAGGATCTTGACGCAGAAATTGATTACATGGAAATCCAATAATTTTGAACCTATCAGGGCCAAATTCTTGATAAAGGCTTTCTAAGTCAGCAAGTTGTGGAGTGTGACCGCATTTGCTAGCAGTATTAACGATGATTATCACCTTGCCTCGATAGTCAGCTAATTTTTTGCTTTCACCGTTTATTAATGTGAATTCAAAGTTGTAGAATTCTTCATTCATTTAAATTGCTCCTTTTCAGTTATTCAAAGTTAATAGACACTTAAATTATTGTGGTGCTTTGATAAATGGCAACAAATTTTCTTGTCCAAAATGCTTGGCTTGCCATAAAAGAATATTTGCACAGGCCAAACTATCATCTAGTGCATTGTGATGATGCTCAAGTTTAATATTTAAGTTCTGACAAACCGTGTTTAGGCGATAATTTTCAAATCCTTTTAGTAAACGTCGGCTAGTTTGTAAACTATCAATCACTGCGAATTGTGCGGGTGGTAAATTGAAAGCTTGTAACGATTTTTGTAAGACACTACAGTCGAAACGAGCATTGTGGGCTGCAACTAATTTATCAGCTTGAAAAAAGGTCGCAATATGTGGCCATAATTCAGCTAACGTTGGTGCTTCTTGGATATCATCTGCAGTGATACCATGAATATGGACATTACGTCGATCAAAGTAAGTGTGTGGATTTAACAATGAATAAAGCTGGTCAGTTATCTCATTATTTTTGACAATTGTTAAGGCAAGAGAACAAGCGCTAGCTCGCCGTGCATTAGCAGTTTCAAAATCAATTGCTACAAAGTCCATTTAATTTCACTCCTTAAGTTCCAACTCAACTGGGCAATGGTCTGAACCATAAATATTTGTCAAAATATTAGCTTTTAAAATTTGGTTCTTTAATCGATCGGCAACAATAAAATAGTCAATGCGCCAGCCAGCGTTATTTTCTCTGGCATGAAAGCGATAACTCCACCAAGAATAAATTCCAGTTGTTTCTGGATGAAGAAAACGAAAAGAGTCAATAAATCCCTTTTTCAGCAAGCTGGTCATTGCTTGGCGTTCTTGATCAGAAAAACCAGCATTATGTCGATTGGTTTTCCAGTTCTTTAAATCAATATTTTGATGTGCAACGTTTAGATCTCCGCATAAAATAACTGGCTTTGTTTGATCAAGCTTTTGCAAATAATTTTGAAAAGCTGTTTCCCATTTCAAGCGAAAGTCCAGCCGCTTTAATTTTTGCTGCGAATTAGGCGTGTAACAATCAACTAAATAAAATTTTTCATATTCAAGAGTAATGACCCGTCCTTCATGATCGAATTCATCGATTCCGATTCCATTAGTAACATTCAGCGCTGGGTACTTTGCAAAAATTACCGTTCCAGAATATCCTTTGCGATCAGCATAATTCCAATAAGCTTGATAGCCAGGTAAATCCAATTTGATTTGACCAATTTGTAATTTAGTTTCCTGTAAACAGAAAAAGTCACTATCTAACTGTTCAAAAACGGCTTGAAAATTTTTTTTTAAAACAGCTCGCAAGCCATTAACATTCCATGAAATAAATTTCATATGGGTTTACACCTTTCTTTACTTGTCTAAAATTGATTTTAGCAGTCTGAAGTTAAAAAAACTAGTTTTAGATCTTTGAATAAAAATGGTAGAATTAACATAGATTAATTATTAGGTGAGGATCGTTTGAACAATGAAAATTAAAACAGCAGCTTTTGTGGATCAGTTTCCAGAAATTGAAATTTTAAAGAATGAACCACTTGCAAAATATACTAATACCAAAACTGGAGGGCCAGCTGAACTTTTGGCTTTTCCTAACAACAGTCAGCAATTACGTCAATTGGTTGTCTCAGCTCAGCAAGCAAATCTTGAATTGACAGTATTGGGAAATGCTAGCAATTTAATTGTCCGAGATGGCGGTTTAGATGGTTTAGTGATTATTTTGCAGAAAATGAATAAAATTACTTGTAGCGCTAATCAAGTGATTGCTGAAGCTGGAGCCGCAATGATTCGGGCCACGGAAGTTGCTTGGCAAAATGGGCTGACGGGTCTTGAGTTTGCAGCAGGGATTCCTGGTAGTGTCGGAGGAGCAATCTTTATGAATGCTGGCGCTTACGGGGGAGAAGTGGGGCAAGTTGTTGAGAATGTTAAAGTGATCGATCGGCAAGGAAATTTAAAAACTTATTCGCAAGATGAACTCCACTTTAGTTATCGTCATAGTCGAATTCAGGATGAAGATGATTTGGTGATTGAAGCAGTTTTTTCATTAAAATCCGGTCAGCCAGCTTTGATTCGGGCTAAAATGGATGATTTGAACTTTCGTCGGGCAGCTAAACAGCCGTTGGAATATCCTTCGTGCGGAAGTGTCTTTAAGCGACCAAAGGGATATTACACCGGAAAATTGATTCATGATGCGAAGCTTCAAGGTTATCGTGTCGGTGATGCACAGGTCTCATTAAAACATGCAGGATTTATCGTTAATTTAAATCATGCAACGGCTGATGATTATTTAGCAGTAATTCAACATGTTCAAGCAATCATTTGGCAAAAATTTCAAGTTCGTTTAGAAACTGAGGTTCGAATCATCGGTAAAAATTGATTTATGAAGTAGTCTGTTGGATAAAAAGGCAGACTACTTTTTTTTAGGCAGTTTTTTTGTAATAATAGTATTGAGATACTTAATGTAGAAAAGTTCATAGAAGTTAGGGGGCGGTGCAAAGTGGCAATTGTTGAAACAGTCATTGGATTGATTTTAATTGTGCTTGTTTCAAATTTAATCAATCATTATTTCAAATGGCTGCCAGTTAGTTTAGTTCAAATCCTTTTAGGAACGATTATTGCCTTAATTTTTAATTTAAAGATCGACTTGGATGCTAACTGGTTTTTACTGCTATTTATTGCTCCGTTGCTCTATAATGATGGCCGTCGTTTTCCGCGTAAGGAGCTTTGGAAGCTAAAAGGTCCGATTTTTAATAATGCGATTTTACTAGTTTTTTTGACAATGTTAGTTGGTGGTTTTTTGATTGCTCAGTTGATTCCTAGTATGCCTTTGCCAGTGGGGATTGCTTTAGCAGCCGTTTTAGCTCCAACTGATCCAATAGCAGTTCATTCAATATCAAAACAAGTTAGATTGCCGGAAAATGTTTTGCATTTAGTTAGCGGGGAAAGCTTAATCAATGATGCCAGTGGCTTAATTGGTTTTAAATATGCAATTGCAATTGTAATTACAGGATATTTTTCATTATTCCAAGCAGTTGGAGACTTTTTTTATGTTTCAATTATTGGAGCAATAGCTGGGTTGTTGTTGATGGGGCTGGTTATCTTAATTATTGAGTGGTTGATAATCAAGGATTTCAATGATGTTGTTTTTAACACCGTCTTACAAGTTTCGATCCCATTTATTATCTATCTAGTTACCGAAAAGTATTTACATGCTTCTGGAGTGATTGCTGTGGTTGTCGCAGGAGTCTTTTTTGCAAGTCAACGAAACAATTTTATCAGTGTTCAGCCAGAGATTAATTTGGTGACGGAAAGAACTTGGGATATTATTGCTTATTTGCTAAATGGCACAATGTTTACAATTTTGGGAGTGGAACTACCCTTTGCCATGCAAGGAGCGATCAAAAGTGATCGAGTTGACACATTTCGGGCATTTTTGTTGATTGGGGCGGTCTGGTTGATTTTATTGATTATTCGGGTTTGCTGGACATTCGTTTATCAATTATTTGATCGTCAAAAGACTAAAATGTTGGTCAGACTGAAAATTGCGTTAATTTCTGGATTATCGGGTGTTAGAGGAGCAATCACAATGGCAGGTGTTTTAACGATTCCTTTGACGATTGCCAGCGGTTCACCATTTCCCGAAAGATCCTTAGTTTTATTCTTAGCTGCAGGAGTAATTATTTTAAGCATGTTAATGGCCATCCTTGTTTTGCCATTTTTAGCTGGTAAGTCATTAGCTATTCAAACACGGGGAGCGAATACTGAATTAGATGCGGCTGAATTAGAAAGTGATGAGGAACAATCAGCTATTGCTGAAGAACAGATCCCGATTTTAACAAAAAGCCAAGCTAAATTATATATATTAAAAAATGCTGTTCGCAGTTTGGAAGAACAACGTCGCCAGCAGAATCAATTAGCAGTTTATCAATTGATTTTGGAATACCAATATTTAATTAAGAAACTTGAAATTTCCGAGGAAGATCAGCCAAATGAAGCCAGTATTATTACCGATGAATTGAAATTAAATCGGGTTGCCATCAAAGGTCAACAAAAAGAATTAAAACGGCTGTACCAGTCAAATCAAATTCAACAAAACATTTTTCAATATTACCAAAAACGTTTAGAACATCAGTTGAAAGAAATCGATCATGGAGTAGCTTTACCACATTTTGGATTACTGTTTAGTTTAAAGCGGATGATTTTGAGCTTTGACCGGCATTTTAAGGTTAAGCATGATGCACAACAGGGAAAAAAATTTATGGCTCAGATTAGATTAGCTGAACGGGCGTTGGCTAAAACAGCCATTAAAACACTTTCAGAATATTTGCGTGACCCGGCTGTTAACGAAAAGAAATTTAATCGAGAGGCAATCTATCATTTAATCATTCGTTATCGAACTTTGATTGAAAAGCAAAAAAATCAAGCTAGCTCAGATCCAACTGCTTTTCAACAGCAAATGAAAAGCTTACGTTTGAAATCAATCAATGTTCAACGACTGTCTTTGCAGTTTTTGATCGAACAAGGCTATCTAGATCATCGTGCAGCCATGCAGTTAAGACAATATATTAATCACGAGGAGAATTTGTTGCTGCGGGTTGATCCGGTTTAGCAGTTGAATGCTGACTTTCAAGTCGTTGAAATTCAAAGCGGTTAATAAACATACAGCCCCAAATTAGTAGTTGCAGTGCATACATGAAAGTAACGAAGACCAGCATCCGCCAGCTCCACATACTGATCAACTGTTGTATGACCCATTGAGGATCTAAAATTAAATAAACAGTGTGCAATCTTAAAAAGCGGCCAATATAAATTCCAATTGCTGATAAAACAAGTAAAATGTTGATCAGAATAACTTGATTAAGCCTACTCCAACGTTTTAAGTGCCAGAGAACTTGATCCGCTACGTATTCCAAGCTAATTGTTCCCACCAGTGTACAGGCTAAGGCTCCGATCAGCAAGTTGGTGAATTTTAGCCAAAGATGTAGATTAAAGACCATTAATTTGTTCAAACTGTTGTATGGATCCAACATTGCTAGATGAAACAGATCAGTCAGTTCATAAGGTGCATTTGGGAAAAATAAGAGCCAGATTATAAATAATAAAAAAAACCAGAAATTATTTTGGCGATAGTCGATGTGAAAACTAATTTCGATTGGAATATATGCTAAGAAGGTATTCAATAATAAGAAACTGTAAATTTCGCCTTTTAAATAAACTGTCAAATAAATATAGAGCATGTATGACCAGAAAAATATTCTAAGTAGCCAACGATTCCTTTTTGTCATTTTTTCACCTGATTTCGAACTTTAATCAATTTTAACAGATTTATTTAAGCAGCAGGCTCAAAAAGCAATTTCTTAACTATTTTGAAAAAAACATTAGTGATATAATCAATTTGTTAAAATCAAGGAGGTTAAATTTGTGACCAGTGATATCGAAAATTTATTAAGCTGGCAAACGGCAATTCATTTACTGGATATTTTAGTGGTCTGGTTTGTTATTTATGAATTGATGATGCTGATTCGGGGCACTAAAGCAGTTCAATTATTAAAGGGTGTTGTGGTCATTATCGTCATTAAAGTTGTCAGTCTGTATATTGGATTGAAAACTGTTTCTTGGATCACGGACCAAGTGATCAATTGGGGCTTGATTGCAATTATTGTCATTTTCCAGCCAGAAATTCGCCGCGGTTTGGAACATTTAGGCCGTGGTTCAATTTTTGTTCATAACAATAAGGAAAATGAAAACCAAAATAAAATGATTGATGCTTTGGATCAAGCTGTCCAATATATGTCCAAAAGAAGAATTGGGGCCTTGATCACGATTCAAATGAAAACCGGCTTGGAAGATTACATTGAAACCGGGATTAAATTAAATGCCAATATTACCGGAGCGTTGCTGATTAACATTTTTATACCCAATACTCCTTTACATGATGGAGCGGTGATCATTAGAGATAACAAAGTCGCGGTGGCGGCTGCTTATTTGCCACTTTCAGAAAGTAATCTGATTCCCAAAGAATTAGGAACTCGTCATCGAGCAGCAGTGGGAATTAGTGAGGTCACAGATGCCTTAACAATAGTCGTGTCTGAGGAAACTGGTGGGGTGACGATCACAAAGAATAACGAACTGCTTCGCGATTTGACCAGAGATGATTATTTAAAATTGCTAAGGAAAGAATTATTAGTAACTCCACAAAAGTCGAGTCATTCGCCCGTAGTCGGCTTCTTTGAGGGCTTTTTTAAGGAGGGCAAGCATTAATGAACTGGAATCGATTATTTGATAACAAATGGTTTTATCGTTTGCTTGCACTGGTTTTTGCCGTCTTGTTATTTAATTATGTTAATTCGATTGGCATCGTTGATAAGGATCAGTCATCAGCAGCTGATAATCAAAATGGCAATTCAGTAGTTGCCGAAAGATCTGAAACATTAAATTTTCCGCTAAGCATTAACGTTGATAGTGATAAGTATTTTGTATCAGGTTACCCAGAAAAAGTCAAAATTAAAATCAGTGGTCAAAGCTCACTGGTGACTGCTGCAACTAATACACGAAATTTTAGCGTTTATGCTGACCTGACTGGTTTAAAACCAGGTAAACATTGGGTAAAGCTAAAGCAAGCTGGTTTGAATCGTGATTTAAATTATCAAATTTCACCAGCTAAGATCAAAGTAAAAATCAGTTTACGAAAAACAAAGACTTTCCCAGTTTCGGTTAGTTACAGTTCTGATCAGCTGGCAAATGGTTATCAAGCTGATAAAGCAGTCGTTAGTCCAAAAACTGTTACAGTGACCGGAGCAAAAAAAGATGTAGATCGAATTGCAAAAGTCCAGGCAAATTTGCAGTTATCAAGTGGAACTCAATCAACAGTTAACCGTCAGGTAATGTTGCAAGCAGTTAACAATAGCGGTAAAATTCTAAACGTAGTTATTAGTCCAGAAACTGTAAAAGTTCGCTTGCCGATTTTTTCATCTGAAAGTGAAAAAAAATTTCCGTTAAATTTTGTCGCCAGTGGCAATTCAGGCAATTATGATTATAGTTTTTCAAGTAACATTAAGGAAGTTACAGTCAAAGGAACTAAAAGTGCTTTAGCCAATCTTTCTAAATTTACAGTATCAGTACCAATTGATAATGTAACTTCAGATACGACGAAAGAAGTTGATTTGGTTTTACCATCTAAAGGTATTTCAAGTGTTGATCCTAAATCAATCAAGGTAAATATCAATGTCAGTTCAGTTTCGGCGGGCAGTGTTAATTCCGCTAGCAATACAACTTCGACAAAAAAGAATTCATCAGTATCGACAACTGAAAGCGAAAGCTCTGATTCAGATTCAGAAACATCAAAAACGAATGCAAGTGCTACAACAAATTCAGACAGTGAAACAACTTCCAGTTCTTCAACCGGAAGTACAGCAGGAAATTAAGTTTAGAGACAGAAATGAGGAAGTATATTTATGAAGTATTTTGGAACAGATGGTGTCCGTGGAATTGCTAACCAGGAATTGACACCAGAGTTGGCATTTCGTTTAGGTCGTTGCGGTGGTTATGTGTTGACTAAACATGCTAAAGACAGTTCAAAATCACCACGCGTTTTAGTAGCTCGTGATACGCGGATTTCTGGTCAGTTGTTGGAGCATGCTTTGATTGCTGGTTTACTGTCCGTTGGAATTGAGGTCTTTTCACTAGGTGTAATTACGACGCCAGGAGTTGCTTATTTGGTCAGAGTCCAAGGAGCTGATGCTGGGGTAATGATTTCGGCTTCACATAATCCGGTTCAGGACAATGGTATCAAATTCTTTGGCGGAGATGGTTATAAACTCTCTGATGAAAAAGAAGAAGAAATTGAGGCATTGCTCGAAGCTCAAAGGGACGAGCTACCACGTCCAGCAGCGGATGGTTTAGGGATAGTTAGTGATTATCATGAGGGAAGTTTAAAGTATACTCAGTTTTTGGAACAGACAATTCCTGATGATTTAAGTAGCTTAAAGATTGCAATTGATGGTGCTAATGGGGCAACAAGTGGGATTGTTTCCCGCTTATTTGCTGATCTGGGAGCGGACTTTCAGACAATGGCAACGAATCCGGATGGTTTAAACATTAATAAGGGTGTTGGATCGACTCATCCTGAAGCCCTGGCAAAATTTGTTGTTGAACAAAAAGCACAATTGGGAGTTGCCTTTGACGGTGACGGTGATCGCTGTATTGCAGTTGATGAATTAGGTAACATTGTTGATGGTGACAAAGTTATGTTTATCTGTGGCAAGTTTCTTAGCGAACGGGGACGTTTAAAGAAAAATACAATCGTTACAACAGTTATGAGTAATCTTGGCTTATATAAAGCAATGGAGAAAACTGGACTCAATTCAGTTAAAACTAAAGTCGGCGATCGTTACGTAGTTGAAGAAATGCTTAAAAACGGTTATAACCTTGGCGGCGAGCAATCGGGACATGTTGTTTTTCTTGATTTTAATACCACTGGTGATGGCATGTTGACAGCTATTCAGTTAATGAATGTTGTTAAGCAGACTGGTAAGAAGTTGTCGGAACTGGCAGCTGAGGTCACTAGCTATCCTCAGGAATTAGTTAATATACCAGTAACTGATAAGTTTGCTGCAACTAAGGATCCACAAATTCAAGCCGCTATCAAGCAAGTTGAAAATAAGATGGGGTCTGATGGTCGAGTATTGGTTCGTCCCAGCGGCACAGAAGCTTTATTACGTGTCATGGCAGAAGCTAAGACCAAAGAACAGGTTCATGAATATGTTACGGAAATCGCACAAGTTGTTCGCGAGCGACTAGGTAAAAATAATTAAAATAATTATAAATTGAAAGATCCGGCTAGTAGTGATTCTTCGACTAGCCGGATCTTTTTAGGAGATTTAGTTTTTAATTAAACGAAACAAGAAATTTAGGATCCTGAAAAATAGGTAAAAGGTCAACGTGATCCAGCTGAGATACCAAATGATCAGCAGAAAGACGATCAGCCAGTTTCCAGAGTTAACTAACAACCAACCAGTTGAAAATAGTGTCAGAACTTGCTGTTTTTGATAAACCGCGTAAATTAGTTTAACAATTATCAGCAACCAAGCTAGGTCAAAACTAATTTTTAATTGATTTAAGTTAATCATAATAGCTACCTCGATAAATAATTTTTAATTAACATCAAATTGCAATTAATTTCATTATAAATAAAAAAATAAAAAAAAAAAGTCAAATTATGTTGACAGCGTTTTCATCTTAAGGTACTATTTAGTCACAAGGTAATTTTATAATTTACCTTCTAATCAATTCTCTTTCTCTCTTATGCCAACCACCGCTGCAGTTGCGGTGGTTTTTTTGTTAAATAAAGATTAATCAGCATTAAAGATTAACTAAAGTCTTTCAACTGAAATTATAATTGGGATAATATAGAATGTGAAGTTTAAAAACTGAAGGAGGAAAAAAACTTGAAGAGTCATGAGACATTAACGCTGATTGAAGAAATTACCTTGAATGATGGGACCAGTTATTTTGAAATTTCGAATATGGTTCAAAATGGAAGAGCAGAGTTAGCTGCAATTCGTGGAATGATAAAAAGTGTCAGAATTCTGCAATTAAACATCCCTCATTCTAGCAGTGTGATCGAGTATGAAAGTTATATCAATGAAAATTTTGAAATGCCATCGGAAAAATTTGATCATTTTGAACGTTGGCAAAGAACGCCAGAAATGGAAAAAATTGTTGAGCAAATTTTACAGGAAAACCATATTGCTTAGAAAAATTGAAAAAGAGTTTTTTAAAAAATTGGGTTGAGTTTTTCAACCCAATTTTTTCCTTTACACAACCGTTACAATAACTAGTCTTTTTCCTTTACATTCAAATCATACAATAGGTATGTAACAAGGAAGGGAAGAAAGAAAAAATGAAAAAACTAACAAAAATTGCAACAATTATTCTTGCTAGCTCTGCATTATTAGTTGGATGCGGCAAATCAAATTCGAGTTCAAGCAGTTCAACTAAAAGCAGTTCAAGTACCCAAGTTTCTGGAAAAATTACAATTGTTGGTTCAACGGCACTTCAACCATTAGTTGAAAAAGCTGCTGAAAATTTTCAAAGTGACAATTCGAAGGTTAACATTACAGTTCAAGGTGGCGGTTCAGGAACAGGTTTGAGCCAAGTTCAATCGGGTGCAGTAACTGTTGGTAACTCTGATATTTTTGCTGAACAGCAAAGCGGAATTAAAGCTAGTAAATTAGTTGATCATAAGGTTGCGGTGGTTGGCATGGCTCCAGTAGTCAATAAAGAAGCTGGTGTCAAAAATGTCACGATGAAACAATTGCGTGAGATATTTACTGGAAAAATCACTAACTGGAAACAAGTTGGCGGCAAAGATCAAAGCATTGTTTTGATCAATCGTCCAGAAGGTAGTGGTACTAGGGCAACCTTTGAAGATGCAGTTATGGATGGTCAAACTGCTAAGAAGTCTCAAGAGCAAGATTCAAATGGTACTGTTCAAAAAATGGTTGCTCAAACTCCAGGTGCTGTTAGTTATTTAGCGTTTTCTTATATCAAGTCTGACATTCAACCACTCTCAATCGACGGAGTTAAACCAACTGATGCTAACGTAACGAATAATAAGTGGAAGATTTGGTCTTATGAGCATATGTATACGAAAGGCAAGCCAAACAAAGTTACTAAAGCATTCTTAAACTATATGGTTTCTGATAAAGTTCAAAAGAGTTTGGTCAAAGATCTTGGTTACATTTCGATCAGTAATATGAATGTTGCCAAAAATTCTGCAGGAAAGGTAAGTACAAAATAAAGAAATCGGTGAACTGAATGACAGTTGCGCTGACAATTTTACAAGTAGGATTATTTATTATAACAGCAATCGCTTTAATTGCTTACATTCATTTAGAATTAAATTGGTCACAATTTCTTGAAGTCACTGGTGGGCTGATAATTTTAGGAGTGACTGGTTGGCTAATTTGGCAGTTATTGGTTTGATGTTTTGGGGAGTGAACAACAGTGAACAACTGTTTAGTTGACTCCCAAATTTTGGTAGAAAGGTGAATTTTTATGGACCCGATTAAAAGTAAGATCCAAAATAGCTCCAAAGAAACTCGGCAGGATCTTTATGGCAGAATTATTTCTTACAGTTGTATTGTCTTGATCGTTGTGGTTGTGCTATCGATCTTTTTCTTTGTTTCTTCAAAAGGAATTGCAACTTTTACTGTCAACCATGTCAATCTCTGGGACTTCTTGAGCGGTAAAAACTGGAATCCGGCAGTGACAGACGATAGTGGACATGCTGAATTAGGAGCCTTGCCAATGATTGTTGGTTCTTTCGGAGTAACTTTTTTGGCGGCTTTGTTTGCAACACCGTTTGCAGTCGGAACAGCGCTTTACATGACAGAAATCGCCTCGCGCCGTGGTGAAAAGTTTTTGCAAAGTGTTGTCGAATTGTTAGTTGGCATTCCTTCAGTTGTTTACGGCTTTATTGGATTATCGGTTGTTGTGCCTTTTATCAGGCACCATTTTGGCGGTTCAGGTTATGGAATTTTATCTGGGGCGATTGTGCTGTTCGTGATGGTTTTGCCGACGATCACCTCAATGACAGTTGACAGTTTGCGTGCTGTTCCAAGATTCTATAAAGAAGCATCGTTAGCTTTGGGTGCAACAAAATGGCAAACGATTTATAAAGTTATTTTAAGAGCTGCGACTTCAGGAATTCTGACGGCAATTATTTTTGGAATGGCTCGGGCATTTGGTGAAGCCTTGGCAGTTCAAATGGTAATCGGAAATAATGCAGTTATGCCTAAGGGGCTGTTTTCATCGGCTTCAACTTTAACAAGTGTTTTAACGATGGGAATTGGTAATACGGTCATGGGAACGGTCAGCAACAATGCTCTCTGGTCGTTGGCATTGATTTTATTGTTAATGTCGTTAGTATTTAATATTATCGTTCGACTGATCGGTCGCAAAGGGAGGATGCAGTCATGAAAACTAAAATTGAAAATCAGGTAGCGCTTGCGATTATCAGGTTGATCGCAATTTTAGTTGTAGTGATCTTGGCCTTCTTGCTTGGCGATATTTTACTAGCTGGCGTTCCGCATATTTCTTGGCATTTCTTGACGGCTCCTTCACAATCATTTACCAGTGGCGGCGGAATTGGTATTCAGCTGTTTAACTCAATTTATCTGTTGGTTTTGACGTTGATTATTTCCTTTCCAATCTCATTAGGAGCCGGGATCTTTTTAGCTGAATATGCACCTAAGAATTTTTTAACGGCAATTGTCCGAATGGCAATCGAAGTTTTAAGTTCGCTGCCTTCAGTTGTTGTGGGCTTATTTGGTTTTTTACTATTTGTGGTTCAGTTGAAAATGGGATTTTCAATTTTATCTGGAGCGATTGCGTTGACTTTCTTTAATCTACCTTTGTTGACCAGAAATATTGAGGAATCACTGTCTGCTGTACCAAACCTGCAACGCGAAGCAGGAATGGCACTAGGTCTTTCTAAGTGGCGGACAGTTACACGAATCATTTTGCCTGAAGCCTTGCCTGGCATTATTACGGGTGTAGTTTTAGGCGCTGGGCGAGTCTTTGGTGAAGCTGCCGCCTTGATCTATACAGCTGGTCAAAGTGCGACGAATATTGACTTTACGCAATGGAACCCGCTTAATTCGGCTAGTCCGCTAAATATAATGCGTCCGGCAGAAACTTTGGCGGTTCATATTTGGAAAATTAATTCTGAAGGTGTCATGCCAGATGCCAGTGCAGTTTCAGCTGGTTCGTCGGCAGTTTTGATTATTGCGGTGCTGTTGTTCAATTTGCTGGCTCGAGTTTTAGGAAATGCTTTGTACCGCAAGTTGACCGCATCCAAGACGAATTAGGAGGAACAAAATGACAATTAGCAAGTACGATTTAAGTCAAACAGCCATTTTACCGCTTGAGCAAAAAAATCGTGAACTAGCACTTAAAACACAAAATTTACAAGTCTTTTATGGTAAAAACCAGGCAATTTTTGCAGAGAATTTGGCATTTGAGAGATTTAAAATTACTTCTTTAATTGGTGCTTCTGGTTCGGGCAAATCAACATTTTTAAGATCCTTAAACCGAATGAATGATGGGATAGCTCGGGTGACTGGAAAAATTTATTACCGTGGTTTAGATATTAACTCACGAAACATCAATGTTTATGAAGTCCGCAAGCATATTGGAATGGTTTTTCAACGACCTAATCCATTTTCAAAATCGATTCGTGATAATATTACTTTTGCTTTACGTCAAAATGGATTAAAAGATAAAGAACAGCTGGCGGCCAGTGTTGAATCCAGTTTAAAGGATGCAGCTTTATGGGATGAAGTCAAAGACGATCTAGACAAAAGTGCTTGGGCCTTATCAGGTGGCCAGCAGCAGCGCTTATGCATTGCCAGAACGATTGCAATGAAGCCTGATATTTTGCTGCTTGATGAACCTGCTAGTGCGCTGGACCCAATTTCAACCAGTAAAATTGAAGAAACTTTGGTCGAATTAAAGCAAAAGTATACAATCATTATTGTGACGCACAACATGCAGCAAGCTTCGCGGATCAGTGATTATACGGCTTTCTTTCACTTAGGACATATTATCGAGTATGATAAAACTAAGCATATTTTTACAAATCCTAAAATTGAAGCGACTAATGATTATATTTCTGGAAACTTTGGCTGAGAGGGGCAGCAAGCAATGAGTGAATTTATTGAGACAAAAGATGTGCATTTATATTATGGTGAAAAAGAAGCTTTAAAAGGAATCAATCTCAGCTTTCCAGCCAATGGAATTAACGCTTTGATTGGACCCTCAGGTTGCGGAAAATCAACTTATTTACGGACTTTGAACCGAATGAATGATTTAATTCCTGGGGTCACGATGACCGGCAGTGTCCAAATTAATGGGCAAGATATTTATAGCCCCAAAACTGACACAGTTGAACTTCGCAAAAAAGTTGGCATGGTTTTTCAACAACCGAATCCATTTCCTTTTTCAATTTACGAAAATGTAACTTATGGTTTACGGATTGCCGGCATTAAAGACAAACAACTGCTGGATGAGCGAGTTGAAGAAAGTTTGAAACAAGCGGCCGTTTGGGATGAAATTAAGGACACCCTGCATAAGAGCGCCCTTTCACTTTCTGGTGGTCAGCAGCAGCGTGTTTGCATTGCAAGGGTGCTTGCTGTTAAACCAGATGTCATTTTGCTAGATGAACCGACCAGTGCACTAGATCCGGTTTCCAGCGGACTGATTGAAGATATGCTGTTGGCAATTCGTGATGACTATACGATCATTATCGTGACTCATAATTTACAACAGGCTTCACGGATTTCGGATCGAACCGCTTTCTTTTTAAATGGCAAATTGATTGAGAGTGGTCAAACCAGGCAGATTTTTATGCAGCCACAAAAAAAGGCAACTGATGATTACATCAGCGGTCGCTTTGGTTAAGGAGGATATAAAAATGGCTAAGATTTTGTTGAAGCAACTAAAAAGTCTGCATCAAGATTTTGCAGCAATGGGACTTGAAATTGCGACTGCTTTACAGCAGGCAGCTCAAGCTTTTCGAGCTAAAGATCAAAAACTAGCACAAGCCGTGATTGATCATGATGAAAAAATCAATGAGCAGGAAATTTATTTAGAAAAAAAAGCCACCCAAGTCATTGCTCTACAACAGCCGGTTTCTAATGATTTGCGGATCTTGATTACGATTTTGAAGGCCAGTTCTGATCTAGAACGGATTGGAGATCATGTGGCTAAATTTGCGCAAGCAGCTTTGAAAATTCCTGCGGGAAAGAAAAATTCAATTATTGAAGATGCGATTGCCAAGATGAGTCAGCATGATCATCAAATGCTGCAAGAAATTATTCAAGCGTACATCGACAATGATGAAAACGCTGCTAAAGAAATTGCTAAATCAGATTTAAAAACGGATCATTACTTACGTTTGATCCGGCAAGAAGCAATGAGCACCATGCAAAACGATCCGGACTTTGTCAGTGTTGGGACCGAGTATGTGGTGGTTGCTGCTCATTTGGAACGAATTGGCGACTATGTAACCAATGTGGCTGAATGGATTGTCTACACGAATAGTGGAAAAATTGTTGAATTAGGTTTTCATTAGGCTAAAAAATTCAACTGCTTAAGAGAAAAAATCGGTTAGCAGGCTGAGACAGTCCTTAATTTCAAAATCCGCTTTCAGAATGGATTTTACAAAAATTCCAAAAATAGTTTATGGCAAACTAGGACAAATTAAACTTTGTCTTAGTTTTTTTTGTTTAAAAAAGAATTGAATTTTTAATGAGAATATGCTAATTTTAAATTAAATGAAAATCATTCTCATTTACGAATGGAAGTGCCTGAATGGAATCTTTAGCAGCAATTAAGGAAAAAGGAAAATATATTGTCGTGGATATTATTGGTGCGTCGCATTTTGTACGTCGACTAGCAGAAATGGGACTGGTAGTTAATTCAAATTTAACAGTAATTTCTGTTTCACAAAACGAAAGCGGCTTAGTAGTCTTTTTAAAGGGCCAGCGCTTAGCGATCAGTGACTCATTAGCAAGCAGCATTTTAGTCAAAGGAATTGATGAGCTTGGTGATTTGCAAGTTGAACCACTAGCACAATTGGAAACTGGTAAATCTGCCGTTGTCAGCAAAATAATTGGTGAGCGCCCCGTTAGAAGGCGCTTGATGGATATGGGCTTGACAAAAAATACCGTGATTAAAATTTTGAGAGTCGCTCCTTTAGGCGATCCAATCGAATTAGTGTTGCGAGGATATAAATTAAGTATCCGCAAGCAGGAGGCTGAATATATTATGGTGCGGGAGGTGCTTGAATGAAAATTGTTGCTTTAGCCGGCAATCCTAATAGTGGGAAAACCACTCTTTTTAATCTTTTGACGGGCTCAAATCAGTCAGTTGGTAACTGGCCTGGAGTTACAGTTGAAAAAAAACAGGGCCCATATCGAAAAGATAAAAAGATCATGATTCAAGACTTGCCAGGAATTTATTCTTTATCACCTTATACAGCTGAAGAGGTAGTTTCACGGAAGTATTTGATTGAGCAAGGCCCAAGTCTGGTAATCGATATTGTTGATGCTACTAACATTGAACGTAACCTTTATTTGACCTTGCAACTGATGGAAACTGGCCAACCAATGATTGTCGCTTTAAATATGATTGATCTTTTAAAAAAACAACAACGAAAAATCAATTTAAAGAAATTAGCCTATCTTTTATCGGTCCCGGTAATCGCAATCTCGGCTTTAAAAAAGAAAAACATTGATAACTTGCAACGACAAGCAGAACATTCATTAACTGAACAGCCAGCTTATCCACAACCGCAATATGATGAACGGCTGGAGTCAGCTTTAACGATGATCGAAAAAAATTTGACGGGAATCATTCCAGAAACCAAACTTCGCTGGTATGCAATTAAGTTATTTGAGCGTGATGAACAAGTTTGGCAAGAAATCAAGTTGGATAATACACGAAAAAAAGATATTGAAAAAACCATTGATACAGCTGAAAAGCTCTTTCAAGATACCAGTGACAGTATTATTATCAATGCTCGTTACGAGTTGATTTCACGGCTAGTTAAGATGTGTGTGATTGATGAAAATGATTTTGCGATGAGTTTTAGTGATCGAGTTGATATGGTGATCACTAATCGTTGGTTAGCACTGCCAATTTTCTTTTTGGTCATGTGGGCAGTCTATTACTTGTCGATTCAAACAATTGGGACAATGGGCAGTGATTGGATCAATGATGTTTTATTTGGTAAATTGATTCCTAACTTTGTTCAAGGATGGCTGGTGAAATGGCAAGTTGCTAGTTGGATGCAAGGGCTGGTCATTGACGGGATCATTAACGGGCTTGGCTCGATTTTAGGCTTTGTACCGCAGATCATGATGCTGTTTTTATGCTTGGGGATCTTAGAAGATTGCGGTTATATGTCCAGGATTGCTTTTGTTATGGATCGAATCTTTCATCGTTTCAATTTGTCCGGCAAATCATTTATTCCAATGTTGATTTCAACCGGCTGCGGGGTGCCAGGCATTATGGCAACTAGGACGATTGAAAATGAAAAAGACCGCAAGATGACAATCATGCTGACGACTTTTATGCCTTGTTCAGCAAAGCTAACCGTTATTGCTTTAGTCTCAGGGACCTTTTTCCCTGATCAAAGCTGGGTTGCTCCGTCAGCTTACTTTTTAGGAATGGTAGCGGTAGTTGGCTCGGGAATCTTTTTAAAAAAGACCAAATTATTTGCCGGGCCACCGTTGCCATTTGTTATGGAACTGCCAGCTTATCATTTTCCAAAACCAGCCAATGTTGGCCGGCAGGTTTTGAATCGGGCTGATAGCTTCATCAAAAAGGCAGGAACGATTATTTTTGCCTCCTGTGTTTTAATTTGGTTCTTTTCGAGTTTTAACTTTTTATTACAGCCAGTTGGGCAAAATCAAAGTATGCTGCGCTATTTTGGTATGGTATTATCACCAGTATTTGCTCCGCTTGGTTTTGGCGACTGGCATACAACAGTTGCTGTTTTGGCGGGCTTGATTGCCAAGGAAAATTGTGTTGGAACTTTGAGAATTACTTTTGGCAATGCAACAGCAGCGGGTTTTATGACAACTTTGCGGCAGACTTATTTGCCAATCGCTGGTTACTCATTTTTAGTCTTCAATTTGTTATGTGCTCCTTGTTTTGCAGCAATTGGCACCATGTACAAAGAATTTGGAGACGCAAAATGGACATTGCGTGCGGTTGCGTATCAAACAGTTCTAGCGTATATTGTTGCGATGTTGATTTATCAGGGTTATCAGGTAGTTGTTGGTCAGGGCAACTGGTTCAGTTTATTGCTGAGTGGAATCGCAATTGCAGTGATCAGTTATGGACTTTTAATCAAAAAAGATCAAAACGAAGAATTAAATCAATTACAGGCAGACGTACAGGAAGGAGTTTCAAAATGATTGCAACAATTATCTTAGCGATCGTAATTTTTTCAGGAGTTGGTTATATCATATATACGCGTTTCATTAAGCGCAACCACGCGGCTGGATGCCATGATTGTGATGATCTCGGTTGTCCGTTAGTTGATCCAGTCAAACTTAAACAACAGGCTCATTTGAAAAAATGAGAAAACTTAGTGAAAAAATTTTCAATTATATACTGCGTTTTCATTTAATTTTGTGTTAAAATAAAAATGTACTCAGATGAGTAATATATTTTAGGAGGCTGTTTTATGTCATTCGTAAACGGTAATGAAATCTTCTCTGCTGCTCGTAAGGGCCATTATGCAGTCGGTGCTTTTAACACAAACAACTTGGAATGGACGCGGGCTATTTTGAAGGGCGCACAAGAAACCAAGACACCTGTTTTGATTCAGGTTTCCATGGGCGCTGCAAAATACATGGGCGACTATAAGTTAGTTAAGACCCTAGTTGAAAACGAAATGCGTGTTATGAACATCACTGTACCAGTTATTATGCATCTTGATCATGGTAATTATGAAGCTGCTAAAGAATGTATTGAAGCTGGCTATACTTCAGTTATGTTTGATGGTCATGATCTCCCATTCGAAGAAAATCTGGAAAAGACCAAGGAAATTGTTAAATTAGCACATGCTAAAAATATTTCCGTTGAAGCTGAAGTTGGTTCAATCGGGGGTACTGAAGATGGTATCGTTGGTTTAGGTGAATTAGCTGATGTTGAAGAAGCTAAGAAGATGGCAGCAACGGGTGTTGATTACTTAGCTTGTGGAATTGGTAATATTCATGGCAAATATCCTGCAAACTGGAAAGGCTTGAGTTTTGATCGGCTGAAGGAATTGGCTGATGTCATTGATACTCCATTAGTTTTACATGGTGGTTCAGGCATTCCTAAGGAACAAGTTGTCAAAGCTATCAGCATGGGTATTTCAAAAGTTAATATCAACACTGAATGTCAATTATCATTTGCTGCTGCAACTCGTAAATACATTGAAGCTGGCAAAGATCAACAAGGAAAAGGCTATGATCCTCGTAAGTTATTGGCTGACGGAACACAAGCAATTACTGACACAGTTGAAGAAATCATTAGCTGGTTAGGAACTCCTTCAGTTAAGTAATTTGTATTTTTCGCATTAAGAGTATTTCGTTTGAGATACTCTTTTTTTGTAGCAAATTTTGTAAACAAGTCCTGATTGATTATTGGTTTTGTGTTAATATATTATTGTTACAGCACATTCCCGAAAGGATTCATTTTTATGTGAAGATGCCTTGTAACCAAATTTTTGAATGGGGGAATTTATGTGTCAGAAAGACATTTATTTACGTCGGAATCGGTCTCTGAAGGTCATCCCGATAAAATTGCTGATCAAATCAGCGATGCGATTTTGGATGCTTTGATTGCCAAGGACCCAGATGCTCGGGTAGCTTGCGAAACAACTGTGACAACTGGCTTAGTGGTCGTGGTAGGAGAAATATCGACAAAAGCTTATGTCGATATTTCCAAAGTTGTTCGTAAAACGATCAAAGAAATCGGTTATACTGATGGAAAATATGGTTTTGACGGCGATAATTGCGCTGTCATGACTTCGATCGATGAGCAGTCACCAGATATTGCTCAGGGAGTTGATAATTCCTTGGAAACACGGACTGGAGAGGTCGACCCGCTTGATCAAATTGGAGCTGGAGATCAAGGAATGATGTTTGGTTATGCTATTAATGAAACACCTGAATTGATGCCATTACCAATTGCTTTGAGTCATCGCTTAATGCGCCAGATCGCCCAAGTTCGCAAACAAGGGATTTTAAAATATCTTGGACCGGATGCTAAAGCTCAGGTCACAGTTGAATACGATGAGAATAATCAGCCAAGTCGGGTAGATACAGTTGTTTTATCGACCCAGCATGATGCGGATACTTCACTAGAAGCGATTCGGCATGATGTCATTGAAAAAGTCATTAAAGCAGTCATCCCGGCTAAGTATTTGGATGATAAAACAAAATATTTAGTCAATCCAACTGGTCGTTTTGTGATTGGCGGTCCTCAAGGTGATGCAGGTTTAACTGGCCGCAAAATCATCGTTGACACCTATGGTGGTTATGCTCATCATGGCGGTGGGGCTTTTTCGGGTAAGGATCCGACAAAAGTTGATCGCTCAGCGAGTTATGCAGCTCGTTATATTGCCAAGAACATTGTGGCTGCTAAACTTGCTTCTCAAGTTGAAGTCCAGTTAGCCTATGCAATTGGAGTTGCTCAACCAGTTTCAGTTTCAGTCAACACCTTTGGAACTAGCCAAGTTTCAGATGAAAAGCTAGTAGCTGCAATTCGCCAAGTCTTCGATTTACGACCAGCAGGAATTATTAAGATGCTGGATTTGAAGCGACCAATTTACAAGCAGACAGCAGCTTATGGCCATTTTGGTCGAACAGACATTGATTTGCCATGGGAGCACACAGATAAAGTTGCGGAATTGAAGAAATTTTTACAACTTTGAAAAGAAAAGTTTTTAGAAACAGTTGCATAGCAAACCAAGTTTTGTTATGATTAAATTAATATTTAATTAGAAGGATTAGTAGCTAAAATTAGCATTTTACAGAGAAAGTATCAGGGCTGGGAGTACTTATTTGTTAGTTTAGTGAACTCGCCTGCTTTATTTTCAATTGAACTTTTAATAGGTTGAAGCGGCTGTTTCACCGTTATCGAAATTAAAGTGCTGATCGCTTTGATCAGAAAATAGGTGGTACCGCGAGATAAATCTACTCGTCCTATATTGAGAGTCTCAATATAGGACTTTTTTTAAACTTCGGAAAGGAATGGAATTTTTAAAATGGCATACGATCATACAAAAATCGAAAAAAAGTGGCAGCATTATTGGGAGACACATAAAACTTTTAAAACGTTGGAACATCCGGGCGAAAAAAAGTTTTACGCACTTGATATGTTTCCTTATCCATCAGGACAGGGGTTACACGTTGGTCATCCAGAAGGTTACACGGCAACAGATATTATTTCTCGAATGAAACGGATGCAGGGATATGATGTTTTGCATCCGATGGGGTGGGATGCATTTGGGTTGCCAGCTGAACAATATGCATTAAACACTGGTCATTCGCCACGTGAGTTCACCAAGGAAAATATTAATAATTTTCGTCGGCAGATTAAGTCATTAGGTTTATCTTATGATTGGGATCGTGAAATCAACACGACTGATCCTTCATATTACAAGTGGACTCAATGGATTTTTGAAAAATTGTATGAAAAAGGACTGGCTTATGAAGCTGAAGTTCCAGTTAACTGGAGTCCAGATTTAGGAACGGTTGTCGCTAATGAGGAAGTTATCAATGGTAAGACCGAACGCGGTGGCTTCCCTGTTATTCGCAAGCCGATGCGTCAATGGGTCTTAAAGATCACAGCATATGCGGATCGCTTGATTGAGGATCTTGATGATATTGATTGGCCAGAAAATATTAAAGAACAGCAGCGTAACTGGATTGGTCGCTCGGTTGGGGCCTCGATTCGTTTCAAAGTAGCTGGCAAAGAAAATCTTCAAATTGAAGTCTTTTCAACTCGTCCTGATACGATTTTTGGAGCTACTGGGATGGTTTTGGCACCAGAATTAGATATTGTTAAGGAATTAACGACTCCTGAGCAAAAAGCAGCGGTTGAACATTATGTTGATAAGGTTGCTCACAAGTCTGATTTGGAGCGAACAGATTTAGCTAAGGAAAAAACTGGGGTCTTCACTGGTAGTTATGTTGAAAATCCCGTTAATGGCAAAAAGGTACCGATTTGGATCGCTGATTATGTTTTAGCTACTTATGGAACTGGTGCAGTTATGGTCGTACCGGCTCATGATGATCGTGACTATGAGTTTGCTAAGAAGTTTGGCCTTGAGATCATTCCAGTCATTGAAGGAGGAAATGTTGAAAAAGAAGCTTATACTGGCGATGGTGTGCATATCAATTCCGGATTTTTAAATGGCTTGAATAAAAATCAGGCAATTGATAAGATCATTAATTGGTTAAAGGAACATCAAATCGGCGAGAAGAAAGTTAATTATCATTTGCGTGATTGGTTATTTTCCCGGCAACGTTATTGGGGCGAGCCAATTCCAGTAATTCACTGGGAAGACGGCGAAACTACTCTAATTCCCGAAGATGAATTGCCTTTGCGTTTGCCAAAAGAGAAAAACATCAAACCTTCTGGAACTGGTGAAAGTCCATTAGCTAACTTGACTGATTGGGTAAACGTTGTCGACAAAAATGGTCGCAAGGGTAAACGAGAAACTAACACTATGCCGCAGTGGGCTGGAAGTTCTTGGTATTTCTTACGCTATGTTGATCCGCACAATCAAGGGGCAATTGCTGATAAACAAAAACTCAAGGAATGGATGCCGGTCGATTTGTACGTTGGTGGTGCTGAGCATGCAGTACTGCATTTATTGTACGCTCGTTTCTGGCATAAATTCCTGTATGACTTAGGAGTTGTACCAACTAAGGAACCTTTCCAGAAGTTAGTCAACCAGGGAATGATTCTAGGTGATAACCATGAAAAAATGTCGAAATCCAAAGGCAACGTTATTAATCCTGATGATATTGTAAAACAGTATGGAGCTGATACACTTAGACTTTATGAAATGTTCATGGGACCGCTGGAAGCTGCTAAACCATGGAGTGAAAAAGGCTTAAATGGTGCAAATAAATTTATTAAACGTGTATGGCGTTTACTGATCGATGATGAAGATAATTTACGTGATCGGGTTACCACTTTGAATGATGGTAAGTTGGATTATGTTTATCATCAGACGGTCAAAAAAGTGACGGAAGATTTTACAGTTATGCATTTTAATACAGCAATTTCACAATTAATGGTCTTTGTCAATGAAGCTTATAAAGCTGATGCTCTGCCTCTTGACTATATGGAAGGCTTTGTTAAAATGCTTTCACCGGTGACCCCACATATAGCTGAAGAATTATGGACAAAATTAGGCCATGTCGGAACAATTACCTATGAAGCTTGGCCAACTTATGATGAAGCCAAACTGGTCAAAGATGAGGTTCAAGTTGTTGTTCAGGTCAATGGCAAAGTTAGACAGCATTTAACAGTTGCTAAGGATATGTCAAAAGAAGAATTACAACAGCTGGCCTTAAATGCTGATCATGTCAAAAAGGCTATTGGTGATAAAAAGGTAGTTAAAATAATTGTTGTTCCAAATAAACTTGTCAGCGTTGTAGTTAAATAAATTATTTGCAATTAATGAAAAAAGTCTAATCGACATGTTTTACAGGTTAAGAAAACCTTGAAAATGTCGTGCTAGGCTTTTTTATTTTTAAAGAAAGCTTGCTTTAAACTTACGTATTTAATATAATTTACAATATATTGTTAGATTTTAATTAATAATTTTTAATTTTTGGATCAAGGAGACTTAATTAAGATGAAGAATGAATTGTCACGAGGATTAACGCACCGGCATGTACAAATGATTGCAATTGGCGGTGCAATCGGAACAGGACTTTTCCTCGGCTCCGGTACAGCCATCAAGGAGGCTGGTCCAGCAATTATTTTGGCCTATTTGATGGCTGGAATAATTTGTTTTTTTATGATGAGAGCAATTGGTGAATTAGTTCTGTCAGATATTAAATTAACTTCCTTCATCGATTTTGTTCGGCGTTATTTGGGAGATCGTTTTGAATTTGTAATTGGTTGGACATACTGGCTGTGCTGGGAAAGTTTAGCAATGGCTGATCTGACCGCTAGCGGGATTTATCTACGCTATTGGTTTCCTTTTATCCCGCAATGGGTGACGCCTTTGATTATTATCATTTGTCTATTAGCTTTTAATCTATTGAGTGTAGGTAGCTTTGGCGAATTAGAGTCATGGTTTGCCGGTATTAAGGTTTTTGCTATCATTGCTTTAATTATTACTGGGGTTATCTTACTATTGCTGGATGTTAAAGTTGGTGGTCATCAAGTTACCGTAAAGAATCTTGTTAATTATGGTGGCTTTTTCCCTCAGGGATGGTCAGGTTTTTTAGCTGCCTTTCCGATGGTAATTTTTGCTTTTACTGGCATTGAAATGGTGGGGTTGACTTCAGGTGAAACCGAAGACCCTGAGCGTGATCTGCCACGTGCAATCAATAGTCTGCCAATCAGAATCGGCTTATTTTACATTGGTTCAATGTTTGTTTTAATGTGTATTTATCCTTGGAATCAAATCACAACTACTTCAAGTCCATTTGTACAAGTTTTTGCGGGAATCGGCGTTAAAGCTGCAGCTGGCTTGATCAATTTCGTTGTTTTAACGGCCGCATTGTCAGCTTGTAATAGTGCAATTTTCAGTACTAGTCGAACTTTATATGTTTTGTCTAAAACTCATAAAGCTCCGCAGTCATTTGGGACAACTAGTAATCGTAGTGTACCGGTCAAATCCTTGGTTTTTTCATCGTTAACGTTGCTAATTATTGTTTTACTGAATTATGTGGTGCCGCAGACAGTTTTTGAAATAATTTCCGGGGTGGCCACCGTCAGCTTTATTTTTGTTTGGGTCGTTTTAGTTATTTGTCATTATCGTTGTCGCAAGCAAAATCCTCAGCTTGAAAAGAAATTTCCAATGCCTTTTTTCCCATATTCAAATTATTTAACAATTATTTTCTTTATTGCGGTTACAATTTTGTTGGCATTCGATCAAAGTACTTTGATTTCATTATTTTTTGCAGCTTTGTGGTTGATTGCTTTGGGATTGATCTACAGTTTAGTGATTACTAAACAGAAGATTGAAAAAACTAATTAGTTTAAATAATTTAAGGGTGATTGCATCTATTCTTCAAACAGTTTAAAATTAACAAGGTTAGACTAGATGAAGGCAGGAAAGAAAATGGCTGGAAAACCAATTAATGGAAATTCCTCCCAACCAGTAGCGGTTAGTCATCCTTCAACAAAAGAGAAGATGTTGCGTGGCTCAGCCTGGATGACAGCGGGAAGTGTTTTTTCACGAATTTTAGGAGCAATTTACATTATTCCTTGGTATACTTGGCTTGGTAAGGATAGCTTAGCGGGAAATGCTTTGTATACGAAAGGCTATACTTTATACAGTGTTTTTTTGATGATTTCAATTGCCGGGATTCCGTCAGCAGTTGCTAAGCAAGTAGCACATTATAATGCACAAAACGAATATGCTGTCGGTCAGCGATTATTTAAAAAATCATTGCTTGTTATGTTGGCTTTTGGATTTATTGGAGCGACAGTGATGTGGTTAATTGCACCGTTGCCGTTTATATCATTAGGAGAAAAAGATGTTATTCCAGTTTTTCGTTCTTTAGCGGTAGCATTAATTGTTATTCCGGTCATGAGCCTGACCCGTGGTTTTTTTCAAGGATATCAAGATATGTTTCCTTCTGCTTTATCACAATTAATTGAACAGTTAGTTCGAATTATTTATATGTTGGTAACGATGTATCTGATCATGCAAATTTTACATGGTAATTATCAGTTAGCAATTATTCATTCAACTCTGGCAGCTTTTGTGGGTGCTTTAGGTGGGCTGTCAATACTGATTTGGTATTATTGGAGAAAACATGCTGAGTTGCAGGCATTAGCGTTGCAAAGTGCCGGCAAACTTCAGGTTAAAGATTCAAGAATTATTTATGATATGCTAGCTCAATCAGTACCTTTTGTTTTGATTGGGGCCTCGACAACGTTGTATAACCAGTTGGATTATTTTACTTTTAAACCGACGTTGACACATTTTTCTAATGATAGTTTGAAGATGATCAATGATTTATACGCAATTTTTGCTGGCAATGATAATAAATTGATTATGATCATTGTTGCATTAGCTTCGGCGATGGCTGCTACAGCGGTACCGTTATTATCCGCTGCTTATACTAAAAAGGATCAGCAAGGAGTAGCTAATCAAATTGCAGATGCATTAGAGTTATTTATGATCATTATGTTGCCCTGTTCTTTGGGGATGGCGGCAGTAGCTAAACCGTTATATATTGTTTTCTATCAGTATAATTTTACTGGGATTTTTGTGTTAAGTTTTTCAGCATACATTGCTTTACCAATTGGATTATTTATTGTTCTTTCTTCACTGTTGCAAGGAATTTATCAAAATAAAAGGGCCGTTCAATATTTTTTATTTGGTTTTCTGATTAAATTATTAGTGCAGGTACCGTTGACAATCGGACTAAAAGCTTTTGGGCCGCTTTTGGCAACAGGAATCGGCTTAATGGTTTCAAATGTTTTAATGCTTAGATATTTTTGTTTTGATTGTCATTTAGATCTTAATCGTTTGCTTGAACACTTTAACCAAATCTTAATCTTTTCTTTGCTGACCTTTTTGGCAGCTTTAGGAGTGATTTCTATTGCGTCGCGAATGTTTAATTTAGAGTTTCGGTTGATTTCCTTTATTGTCTTAGTATTTGCAGTTGGATTGGGTGCTTTTGTATATATTTATTGTTGTTTGAAGACTCGCTTAGCCGATCAAATTATTGGTCGCAGGGTGGCGGGCTTACGAAAAATCTTGCATATTAAATAATAAATGCCTACCAAATTATTGGTAGGCATTTTTGAAAGATGTTTATTTTCAAGCCAAACTAACGGTTAACATAAATTCAGGCAAACTTTTGATCAATTGACTTGGCAATACAACATAGTTGGTGGCAGACAGCTTTTGAGCAAGTGCGCTGTGGGCATAAACAGCTGCATCGACCACAGTTTCGTAAGCAATTTGGTGGAACTGTCCTAGAAAAGCAGCAATGATACCGGTCAACGTGTCTCCCATTCCACCAGTTGCCATATATGGACCGCCGACATTTAAGCGAGTAAACGTACGATT
The DNA here is from genome assembly GCF_029916425.1 of Liquorilactobacillus sicerae. Lineage (GTDB taxonomy): Bacteria > Bacillota > Bacilli > Lactobacillales > Lactobacillaceae > Liquorilactobacillus > Liquorilactobacillus sicerae. The sequence goes on from NZ_JAHAVQ010000004.1 coordinate 31,668, forward strand.
TAGATGATAAATCGTTGTACCAAATTTTTTTAGGACGACCGTTGCCTGTAGTTCTTGTTGAACGGTCAAATTGTGAATATCAGTTTGCTCCTTGATTGGAATTTGACTAACTCTTTGCCACTCCATTTGATGAGGAGTTAAAATAATTTTTTGTTTAACAAATTTTTTAAACCAGGTTCGGTGATGGCTTAATATTGTTAGGGCTGAACCATCAATAATTAAAAATTGCTGACTTTGCAATTGATCGAGTGTTTTTTTTAAAATTTTTTCAGCAGCAGGGCTTTCGCCAAGGCCAGGGCCGATTACAATTACATTAGCTTGTTCAAGTGCAGCTGCAATTTGCTGGTCATTCGCAAGATCAACGAACATTGCCTCGGGCACAATTGTATGTAAAGCTGAAAGATTCTCACGGCAAGTAGCACAGGTCACTAGTCCAGCGCCGGCATGAACGGCGGCACTGGAAGACATGATGATGGCACCACCGAAATTTAAGCTGCCGCCGATCGTTAGTATTCTACCATAATTACCTTTATGACTTTCAAGCGGACGAGAATGAATAACTTCTTTGAGAATTTGGTGATCTATTTCAGTCATACTTAATTCCTCCCTCAATAAGTTAATTATAATGATTTTAAAAGTTAATTTGTAACTTTTACCAATAAATCTAACCAATTTTTTTAATGCAATCAAGAAATTACGAACACTTTGGTTTTTGATTCTTTGAATTTTTGCCTTTTTAGCGGTAAAATTAAATTGAGAAAATAATATAGGAGGCTTAAACATGCAAAAAAGTTTTATTAAAGAACTTGAAGCAAACGTGTTGACAGAAGATGGAAATTCCAAAACTTTCCTTGTACCCAGTAAAAGAGAACGATTAGCAGTAAAAATAGATAAGGATGTCTTGAAAAGACTGTCAGACAAGCGGAAACTTGAACACATGTTAAAGAACTTAATAAAAATGAATTCTAAAAGTACAACTGAGGAAACTATTAATATTAATAAACGTAACTTTCGAATTTTTATTTAATAAAAAAAGCTGGCATGAAAGGCTGTGATGAATTTCTCATCACAGCCTTAATTGGGGGGGAACTTATATGTTTTTAACTACCGGCGATATTGATCGCTCATATGTAATCTTGGGAATTATTAATGCAACCGTTAAAAAGTCTTTACGAGCTGATGAAATTGACCAAGTTGATGATTTTGATGATTTATTTACGTCTGCTAAGACAAAGTTATTGGATAAAGCAATCGGTAAAAACGGAGCTGGGGTGATTCAAGTTCGTTTTGTACCTCAAGTTGTTGAGGTTGGAGCTGGTCCCAAATATTTGTTGCTCCATGCATATGGAACAGCAGTTAAGTTTCCACATCAGGTCAAGTAATCACTTTAACGAATTATCAATGCGTCACAAGCAGCTGTTCGAATTACATAGCTTGAAACAGAACCAGTAAAAATCCTTTGCAGATAGTTTTTGGTTGAACTTCCCAAAACAATCAAATCATTGCGATATTCATCTGGAAATTCCTTGGCGATGATTGTCCGCGGATCTCCAAATCTTAAATGAACGTGAACTTGATAAACTGATGATCCACAAGCTACTAGCCGCTTTTTTATACGGTCCAACAGGCTAATGGCTTTTTCTTCAAAAAGATATAAATCATCTTCAGAAGGGGCAGCATGAGTATTTCCAAACCCAACAATTGAACTATCTAAAACATATAAAATGTCGAGTTGAATGTTATTTTCTCGTGCGTAGTCAGCCGCAATGTCCAAGGCCTTTTCGGCTGACTTGCTTCCATCATGCGCAAGTAAGATTCTTTGATAAGGTTGTTGATTCATAACTTCACTTCCTCTAAAACTTTTGTTTATATAATAACATGGTTTGAAAATTTTAAAAGCCAATTTTGACAGAAAGTAATTTTTTATTCTTGAAGTCTTGTTTCTGAAATTGAAATATTGTACAATTAATTTTGTTGTTATTGCGCTTGCCCTCGTGGCGGAATTGGCAGACGCGCAGCGTTCAGGTCGCTGTTTGGGTAACCAAGTACAGGTTCGACTCCTGCCGAGGGCATAGTTTATGTTATTTACTGAGATGTTAGCAAAACAAATTTTCGACTTAATAGCATTCAGCTTTAGAGCTAGGTGCTATTTATTTTGCTACAAGATTGATGCATTATTTTTAGACATCTATATTATCAAATTGTTCAGTCATTTAAAAGAACTCAAATTTGATTTAGCTGTCATGGCTATCATCGTTAAGCTTTGCAGATTTGAGAATAAAAATAGACTGTTTGGTATGAATGTTTCAAAACGAGAATAATTTGTTTTGGCATTTTGTACCTTGCATTAAACTAGCTGTTAATCTACAATCAAAGTAAAATGTAAGCGCAAACATGAGAAAGCAATCGATATGAGGTGAAATTATGGTGAAAAATGTCTATCAACTTGATCGGGCAAGAATCTATTTGGGAGAAGTTCAAAAGGCAATTGAATTTATTATCAATGATGACTGGTTCTTGGCTAATTTAACACTTAAAAGTTTACAGGTTTCGTGCCTTTCAGAGATAAAAAATAATGCATCTCAGACAAATGACTATTTAAATTATCTAAGATCAATGTACCAATTACTTAAAAAAAATGAACATCAGCTTGAAAATCTAGTAAAAGTTCGTAGTTTATGTTATAAATTTATGAAAAACGAATAGTTATTTAGTCTGCGAATTATAGTTGATAATGGTATAATTTAATTAGGCAAAGAAAGAAGTGAGCAAAATGACACAATATTATCAAGAAATTTTGGCTCCAGTTGATGGATCAAAGAATGCTGAACATGCTTTAAAACAGGCGGTTCAAATTGCCAAGAGAAACAACTCACGTCTTGAAATCTTAAATGTGATCGATATTAGAAACTTTACGAATGCATTTGGCAGTATGCTGGATATGAATGGTGATATAGTGTATTCAACCTTCAATTCAGTTGAAAGCTATTTAAACAAATTGAAACAGGCAATCAAACAACAAGCTAATTTTGAGAATGTGAGGATCCATGCCCGGTTTGGTTCTCCAAGAGTTGTAATTGCAAATGACTTTCTAACTGATTACGCAATTGATTTAATTGTGATGGGGAAGACTGGATCTAATCCAGTCGAAAGATTTTTAACCGGATCAGTTACAGATTATGTTACCAGGAATGCTAAATGCGATATAATTATTATCCATAAGTGAGGAGAGTGTGAATTGTCGATTTATGAATTAATAGGACTCTGTGTTCTGGTTGGATTAATGTTTTATAATTTTAGACTTAGTCTAGCGGTTAAAAAACTAAAGCAAAAAATTGGTCAAGCGACCTTAATGAATTTAATGAATTCGCAAAATCAACAGTTAATGGCAGTTGTCCATGAGAAGAAGCGTTGGGGTATTTTAAGTGAAATCTTGATTTTTGCGAGTTTTATGATTGCAATTTTTGGTGGCAATTTATCGGTTCTGCTTTATTTTTTAATCTTGTATACGATCACGACAATTTATATCAATCATCTTACCGAGAAGACTTTCAAAAATATTAGTAAATTAGATTAAAAATCAGCAAAAAAGTTCTGAAACTGGTTACATAAGATCAGTTTCAGAACTTTTTTATGTTAAAAATAATTAAGACGAAACTTGCTAGTCTTTAAGAAACTTATAACATGAATTTGCTAGGAGATTTGTAATTCAAACTATAATTAGCTTTTTTTCGCTTTTATTAAATAGAAACAGTAATTAAGTTTTAATAAATTTGACTTTTCTAATTTCTTTGTTATAATTTCATTAATTGTTGTAATTTTTATTATCATTATTATCTTATGTAGGGGGAGTTTTTTTTATGGGAAAATTTTTCAACAGGCTTGCTCTGAAAGAGGATCCAAAAGTTTATCAAGACAAGGATTCTCATTTAAAGCAAGTTTTGACAGTTAAGGACTTTATTGCCTTAGGAGTTGGAACGATTGTTTCAACGTCAATTTTTACTTTACCTGGGGTGGTTGCTGCTCAACACGCTGGTCCAGCTGTTGCATTGTCATTTTTAGCTGCTGCTATCGTGGCTGGTTTAGTCGCCTTTGCGTACGCTGAGATGGCTTCAGCAATGCCTTTTGCTGGTTCGGCTTATTCTTGGATCAATGTCATTTTTGGCGAGTTTTTTGGTTGGGTTGCTGGCTGGGCTTTGTTAGCTGAGTATTTTATTGCGGTGGCTTTTGTTGCTTCTGGACTCTCAGCCAATTTGCAAGGCTTGCTTTCACCGCTTGGTTTTACACTACCTAAATCATTAAGTGCGGCTTTTGGAACTAGCGGTGGCGTGATTGATCTGTTTGCAGTGTTAGTTGTTGTTTTGGTTGCCATTTTACTGAGTCGCGGAGTTTCTGAGGCGGCGCGAGTTGAAAATATTTTAGTTATTTTAAAAGTTTTAGCAATTTTAACCTTTGTTTTTGTTGGCTTGAGCGCAATCAAAGCATCTAATTACTCACCATTCATTCCGGCTTATCATAAGAATGCTGATGGTTCTGCTTTTGGTGGTTGGCAAGGAATCTACGCTGGTGTTTCATCAATTTTCTTATCATATATTGGTTTTGATTCAATTGCTGCCAATTCAGCTGAAGCAAAGAATCCACAAAAAACGATGCCGCGTGGAATTTTAGGTTCATTGCTGATTGCAGTGGTTTTGTTTATTAGTGTTTCGTTAGTTTTAGTTGGAATGTTCAAGTATTCGGCATATGCTAACAATGCTGAGCCAGTTGGCTGGGCTTTGCGTCAAAGTGGACATGGAGTGATTGCAACAGTAGTTCAGTCAGTTGCAGTTGTTGGAATGTTTACCGCTTTAATTGGTATGATGCTGGCGGGCTCAAGGTTGTTGTATTCATTTGGCCGTGATGGTATGTTGCCAAAATGGCTGGGTAAATTAAATCAAAATGATTTACCAAATCATGCCTTATTAGTTTTATCGATCGTCGGGGTTGTTTTAGGGGCGATTTTCCCATTTGCCTTTTTGGCCCAATTAGTTTCTGCCGGGACATTGATTGCCTTCATGTTTGTTTCCTTAGGAATTTATGCGCTTCGTCCAAGGGAAGGCAAGGATTTGCCGATTCCGAGTTTTAAAATGCCGCTATATCCTGTAATGCCGACATTAGCTTTTATTGGAGCATTTTTAGTATTTTGGGGATTAGATAAAGATGCTAAATTATATGCATTATTCTGGTTTATCTTTGGAATGATTTTGTATTTCTCTTATGGTATTCGTCATTCATATTTAGCTAATAGTTTAAAAAAGTAGGTCCTGATGGTGAGAAATAAAGAATTATTGCAGTTGGAAGATGCGTCGTTATCAAAAACTTCGCGTATCAAATATTTCAATATTGTAATTGATTCCGGTCAAGGAGCAATCATTAAGGATGTTGAGGGGCATGAATATCTTGATTTATTAGCTAGTGCTTCTTCAACTAACACTGGACACTGTCATCCGAGAATTGTGAAGGCAATTCAAGATCAAGCAGCTAAAATTATTCAATATACGCCAGCTTATTTTGCTAATACGCCAGCAGCGTTATTGGCACAAAAATTGAGCGCCGTGGCTCCCATCAGTGGTCCAGTCAAGGTTGCTTGGGGTAATTCGGGCTCGGATGCCAACGATGGAGTTATTAAGTTTGCGCGTGCTTATACTGGCCGGCAATATATTGTTAGTTTTATGGGTGCTTATCATGGATCAACGTATGGCTCGATGTCGGCGTCAGCTGTTAGCTTGAATATGTCACGTAAAATTGGGCCATTTTTGCCGGGAGTGGTTAAAGTTCCTTATCCGGATCCTTGGCATCGGTTGCCAAATGAGGGTGAATCTGAATTTGTTGAGCGGATGTTTGCAGCTTTTTTGGAGCCATTTCAGACTTATTTACCAGCTGAAGAGACAGCGGTCATTATGATGGAAGCTATTCAGGGCGATGGTGGCATTGTTAAGGCTCCAACCTCATTTGTTAAAAAGGTCGTTGATTTTGCTCATCAGCACGGAATTTTATTTGCAGTAGATGAAATCAATCAAGGACTTGGTCGCAGCGGAAAAATGTGGGCAATTCAGCATTTTGATGTTGAACCCGATTTAATGTCAGTTGGAAAATCATTAGCTTCTGGATTACCGTTAAGTGCAGTGATTGGTCGTCAGAAAATTATGGATTCACTAGATGCTCCGGGACATTTATTTACTACTTCGGGCAATCCAGTTACAACGGCAGCTGCATTAGCGACTCTAGCTGTGATTAAAGATGAAAAATTAGTGCAGCGATCAGCTGAATTAGGCCAAGTGGCAGCAGAATTTTTTAAAGAGCAAGCTAAAAAATACGCTTTTATTGGCAGTTGGCGGATGTATGGTTTAGATGGTGGGATTGATATAGTTGATCCAAAGAGCAAGAAACCGGATATCGTGGCTACTAATAAACTGATTTACCGGATTTTTGAATTAGGTGCGATCATTATTAGTTTACGTGGAAATATTTTACGTTTTCAACCGCCGTTGGTAATTACTAGAGAACAGTTGAATCAAGCCTTTGAAATTTTAGCACAGGCATTTGACGAGTTGGCAGCTGACAAGTTAGAACTTCCACCAGCCGCGACGGAAATGGGTTGGCAAAAATGAGTGATTTGTTATTTAATCTATTTTGAAGTTCGGTTAGTTTGGTGAATTTTAATAGTTTCTGTAAATGTTTATCAGCTTCAAAGGGTATCAAATTGTGATCACAATTTGATACCCTTTTTGCCGTAAAGATTTTTAATTGACAGACAAAATAATCTATTCAAATTATTCATAAAAGAAATCTATTAAATATAAGGTTTTGTTTTATTCATTCTATTTAAACAGCTGAGTAAAATATAAGTGGAAAAGTAAAAGATTGAAGTGAAAGAATCTTTTGAAGAGGTTTAACCAAAAAATTTATTCAAGAATTTAAAAAATTGACAGGCAAAAGTTATTTAAAGTTTGCTTGTCTTGAGTGAGTTGTTGGTCTGGAAACTAATTTAAAAAAAAGCTAGTCGGTATGTTGAAAAGTTCAAGAATAAAAAGGAGAGCTAAAAATGATTGAATACAAACATATTTTTGAGCCGATCGTAATTAATGGAATGCAACTAAAAAATCGAATTATTATACCCCCAATGGGATCAAACTTTGCCAATTACGATGGAACGATCAATAATGACATATTAAGTATTATGAACAACGTGCAAAAGGTGGTACTGCTTTGATCACTTTAGAAAATGTTTGTTTTGATTATCCGCTTGGAACGAACGGTACAACTCAATTAAGAATAGATAATGATCAATATCTGCCTGGACTTTGGAAATTCAATGAACGAATGCATGCTTATGGCGCATGTACATCAGTTCAAATTAATCATGCCGGTGCTTCGGCGACGAACTTACGGTTAAACGGATTGCAACCAGTATCAGCGTCTAATATTCCTTCAAAAATGGGAACGAACTGCCCGCGGCCGTTAACAGTTCCTGAAATTAACCAAATTATTGTAAAATATGCCGAAGCCGCTGACCGGGCTAAACGAGCAGGATTTGATTGTGTCGAAATTCATGCCGGACATAGTTACTTGTTGGATCAATTTCTTTCGCCACATTACAATCACCGAACTGATCAATATGGTGGTTCAGTTGAGAATCGGGCTCGGTTTGCCAAAAAAGTTTTGCAAGCTGTTCGTCAAGCTGTTGGTCCGCGTTTCCCAATTTCAGTTCGTTTTAGTGCGGATGAATTTGTCGATGATGGCAATTCGTTAACAGATACACTGAATCTATTGCAATATTTTGGTGAGCCAGCTGACATTTTTAATGTTTCAGCCGGAATCAATGATAATTTGCAGTACCAGATTGACAAAATGAGTCTTTCAGATGGCTGGCGTTCCTATCAAGCGGCAGCAGTCAAGTAAAGATTTAACAAAATTACGGTTACATCTGGAAACTTTCGGTCTCCAAAGGCCGCTGAAAGAATTTTGGCAAATAACGAGGCTGATTTAATTGCTATGGGTCGTGGCTTAATTGCTGAACCCAACTGGGTAAATAAAGTCCAGTTTGGGCAAGAAAAATTATTGCGAAAATGTATATCCTGCAATATTGGTTGCGCTGATCATCGAATTGCTAAGGGCTTGCCGATCCGTTGTACGGTAAATCCAGATGTGATTGGGGAAGATGAATATAAGCATCATCGGCTTAAAAATAAAATTAGGTTAACAGTCATTGGCGGAGGGACAGCAGCTTTAGAAGCAGCCTGTTCTGCTGCCGAAATTGGCGCTGAGGTTAATTTATATGAACAAAAAAGTTATTTAGGAGGCTTAGCTCATCAGATTGCTCAGTTGCCAGATAAAAAGCGCATTGATGACTATGTTAACTATTTAAAACAACGTGCGTCATTATTACCCAATCTCAAAATTAACCTTAATCAAAAAGCTGATCTAGAAACAATTATTCATCAACAGACAGATATGATCGTTAATGCTTCAGGAGCGCAGCCATTTTTGCCCCCAATTGAAGGTCTTCAAGCAGCGCATGCCGCAAGTAATTCTCAAGTTTTTGATATTTTTGATCTGTTAAAAAATTTAGCTGCTTTCCAAGAAAAAAACCAGCAGATTTTAATTATCGGTGGAGGAGCGGTTGGATTAGATGTGATGGAATATTTTACTAAACATTGCGCTGCCAAGGTGACAATGGTTGAAATGCTACCGGAAATTGGTCGTGATCTTGATATTGTTACTAAGTTTGGAATGAAGGAGTTATTAGATAAGTATCAGGTAAAGCAATTTACCCAGACCAAGTTAAAATCAATTTCAAACTCAAAAGCAGTTGTGCTTCAGGCTGGTAAGCAACTTGAATTAGAATTTGATAAAGTTTTTATTTGTTTAGGTATGCGCAGTCAAGCTCCCCTCATGCCAACGTTAGAAAAGTATTCGTTAGAGCAAGGAATCAGTCTGACCAATATCGGTGATTCAAAACAAGCTCGCAGAATTTTTGAAGGGACTCAAGAAGCCCGACAGATTCTAAATGAAGTGCATTTGGTTGATCAACGTAAATCAAAATCAATGCACTTAGAACATAATTATTGAAAAATAATAGCAAGCAGAAGTAGCTTTTCGGTTTGCTGTTATCGATTAGCTATGTTTTGAAATCGGCAGCTTAAGTCATTTCATTGATAATTGAAGCCTTTTAAATCTTGCTAATTGGCAATGCTTTAGAATAAAAGCGGACAGCATATTTAATTATTGAAAACTTTAAGATTTTTCCATGCTTGTGCCCATTCCTTCCAAGCAATGCGTTGTTGGTAAAAAGTTAATTTATGCGGATCTTGAGCAAATGTTGGTGTTGGATGAATTTCAAAATTAAAGAGGTCAGTTAAACCAAAGGGGGCAATCACTTGAAAATGGTCCTGTCGTGTTAGATTCAACCCAACCGCATTGCAAGTTTCTGGAATGGTCTTAAGAGCAGCAGTAATAGTTTTGCCATAGGGCTGATGACTGGAAGAATTGTTCAGACAAACATTTTCGAGATTCCAAAGATAATTTGCGTGATGCAATTTAATTAATTCCTGCAGAGTTAAAAATTCTTCGTAAGACTGGTTTTGGTCGAGATAAATTAAGTCAAGATTGTTACGCAGAAAGTTTGGCTGTCGATTTGCTAAATGGTCCCAAACCATATTACGCAAAGATCCGGCGCAAAGAAAAACCTTATCCAGGTTAAATGACCATAAAATTTGAAAAATTTTCTTGATTTCATTTTCTTGAGCAGCAATTTTAATTAATTCAATTTCATATTTCAATTTAATCCCTCCAAATAAACTAATAAACATTGTAGTTTCTTTTTAAGCAAAAGAAAAGTGCAATTCTTAGAATGAGCTGGTTAAATGAAAAAATGGATTTTTTTTGTTATATTTGTCATAGAAATTATAGAGTAAAAGCGGAGGAATAAATTTGGCTAAAATATTAGCAATTAATGCTGGTAGTTCAAGTTTAAAGTTTAAGTTGTTTGAAATGGGCAGTGAGACAGTGATCGCCAAGGGTAATTTTGAGCGGATTAGTCTGCCTCAAGGAAAAATTTTTCTTAGTTTTGGTGATCAGAAATTTGAAAGTTCAGAAGAAATTAAAACTCATGCAGTAGCAGTTAAGCGCCTTTTACAGTTAATGAAGGAATTTGAAATTGTTAAAGATTTTAGCGAAATTGCTGGTGTCGGTCATCGGGTAGTTGCTGGTGGTGAATATTTTCAACACTCGGTAATTGTTAGTCAACGGGTAATCAGGAAAATCAATCGGTTAGCAGAATATGCGCCGATTCATAATCCAGCAAATTTAATGGGGATCAAAGCTTTTAAGAAATTACTGCCACATGCCGTTTCAGTGGCCGTTTTTGATACATCTTTTCATCAAACGATTCCTAAAATTAATTATTTATTCAGTGTACCTTATGAATGGTATCAAAAATATCGGGTGCGCCGTTATGGTGCCCATGGAACTAGTCATCGTTATGTCGCCAATGAAGCGGCTAAACTTTTGAATCAACAATTAAAAAATCTGAAGCTAATTAGTTGTCATTTGGGAGCAGGTGCATCAGTTTGTGCCATCAAAAATGGCAGATCATTTGATACTTCAATGGGGTTTACGCCGTTAACCGGTTTAACGATGGCAACTCGCGCGGGAGATACGGATATTGCAATGGTTTCTTTTTTGATGCAAAAATTGAAAATGCATTCAATGCCGGAAGTTATTTATGATTTAAATAAAAAATCTGGTTTACTTGGCATTTCAGGGGTCTCTTCGGATATGCGGGATATTCTAGCAGCCGCTAAGGACAATGAACGAGCGCAGTTGGCAATTGATATTTTCGTCAAGGACATTGTCAAGTACATTGGAGCTTATACAGCAGAAATGGATGGCGTTGATGGAATAATTTTTACAGCTGGAATTGGCGAGCACTCCAGTGAAATTCGCAAATTGGTTTGTCAACGATTAAAGTTTTTAGGTATTCAACTTGATGGAACGGCTAATCAGATTTCAGGGAAGAACCTAATAATTTCTAGTGCCGCCTCAAAAGTCAAAGTAATGGTTATTCCAACCGATGAGGAGTTAATGATTGCTCGAGATGTGGTTGACTTAATGAAGCAAAATAAATAGCCAGAATTTTGAAACTTTGGCTTGGAAAAATTTGAATTATTAGAAAGATTGCTAAAAAGGTTCACAAACCTGTCAAAAAGTGTTAGATTATTCTAGTCGAGATATTAAAGATTCTTTTTAGGGGGTTTTGTTATGAGCAATAAGCTTGATCTTATTAATGAGTATCAAGCGGCGAAAGCGAAACTGGCTGAACTGGACCAAGTATGTGAACAAATCAGCGAAACCAATCGTGGACGTCATTTGCTGGATGCTTACGATGAAAAAAGAGAGAAAGCTCAAGCTGAATGTGATCGGCTCAAAGCAATTTTAGAAGCCATGTCAGCGGCAGAGGATTAGTTTTAAGCAAGAAATTACTTAAAAAGTAAGTAATGAATGTTGTTCGCCTTTTGATGAACAACATTTTTTTTGTTGGAATAAGCAGCCTTAAAAAACGTGTTATTAAAAATAACCCGTATAAAAAGCTAAAAAGTAAAAATAAAGTTCGATTTTTCTTTGACAAGGCTGTGTGGTTTTGATAAGCTGTTCACAGATGGAGGGATTAAAGTGAGTAAGCAAATCAGTGTCGTTATGGGAAGTATTTCTGATTGGAACACAATGAGTGCCGCCACAGAGATGTTAGCAAGCTTTGGTATTGAATTTGAAAAAAAAGTTATTTCAGCTCATCGGATGCCAGCTGAAATGTTTGATTTTGCGCAAAAGTCAGCAGGCCGTGGAATCAAAGTTATCATTGCTGGGGCAGGTGGAGCTGCTCATCTGCCAGGGATGATTGCCGCTAATACAACTTTACCGGTAATCGGCGTTCCGGTTCAAAGCCATGCACTAAATGGGATGGATTCATTATTGTCAATTGTGCAAATGCCGGCCGGAGTTCCGGTTGCAACGACAGCAATCGGTAAAGCAGGTGCTAAAAATGCGGCTTTGTTAGCTGTCGAGATTTTAGCAGTCGGACAGCCAGAACTGACTGAAAAATTGCGGCGCTTTCGACAAGAGCAACATGCTGCGGCAGTGAAAAGCGGTGATCAGCTTGACTAAGCAAATGATCGAACAAGGTCAAACGATTGGAATTATTGGTGGAGGCCAATTAGGACAAATGTTGACTTTTTCTGCCAAAAAAGCTGGATTTCGCGTTTTGATCCTCGATCCTAATCCAGATTGTTCTGCTGGTCAGGCAGCCGATGATCAGATTGTTGCACCTTACGCTGATCGACAGGCTATTAATGAATTAGCTCAGAGGTCTGATGTCTTAACTTACGAGTTTGAAAACGTTGATTTGACAGCTTTAAAGGCTGTGCAGGATCAAGTTATGATCCCTCAGGGTACCGAATTGTTGGCGATCACTAAAAATCGTTTACGGGAAAAGACGTTCCTTAGAAATAACGGTTTACAGGTTGTACCATTTACAGCCGTCAATGATCAAAATGATTTGCAAGCAGCAGTCAAAAAAATTGGGCTACCAGCAGTGTTAAAAACCTGCGAAGGTGGTTATGATGGTAAAGCTCAAGCAGTGATTCAAACTAAAACTGATCTGCCAGCCGCTGCAAAGCTTTTGCAGCAGGGTGGATGTATCTTGGAAGGCTGGATTGATTTTAGTCATGAGTGTTCTGTTATGATTGGCCGTAATTGGGACGGCCAAGTGTCGGTTTTTCCAGTCAGTGAAAATATTCATCGCAATGAAATTTTGCATGAAAGTATTGTTCCAGCTCGAATCCCGCAATCAGCGCAAAAAGCAGCCCAGCAAATGGCTCAGAAAATCGCTAGTGCTCTTGACTTATGCGGTATCCTAGGTGTTGAGTTTTTCTTAGGAAAAAATGGTCAGGTTTATGTTAATGAACTAGCTCCACGACCGCATAACTCTGGGCATTATTCGATTGAGGCTTGCAATTTCTCGCAATTTGATGTTCATAACCGGGCAATTTGCAACTGGCCGCTGCCTAAAATCCAACTGCTTAAACCAGTTGTCATGGTTAATGTTTTAGGCCAGCATGTCGCTGGATCCAGAAAATTAGTTTGTGAAAAGCCGCAGTGGCACTTCCATGATTATGGCAAGGCAGAAGTTCGACAAGATCGTAAAATGGGTCATATCACGATTTTAACCGACGACTTAGAGCAAACGCTTGCTGAAATTGAAGCAACGAAAGTTTGGAATTAAACTTAGTAAGGAGATAAAGATGATTTCAAGATATACAAGACCTGAAATGGCAGCAATTTGGAGTGATCAGAAAAAATACCAATGTTGGTTGGCGGTTGAAATTGCCGTTGATGAAGCCTGGTCGAAGTTAGGCCATATTCCAGCGGAAGATGTTGCAAAAATCAAAAAGAATGCTAAATTTGACGTTAACCGAATTCAGGAAATTGAAGCGGTAACTCACCATGATGTAATTGCATTTACACGATGTGTTTCAGAGTCTTTGGGAGCAGAGCGCAAATGGGTTCATTATGGATTGACGAGCACGGATGTTGTTGATACCGCTTATGGTTATCAACTGAAGCAAGTCAATCAGATTTTGCGGCAAGATTTAGTGGACTTTAAACAAATTGTTGCTAAAAAAGCATTGCAATATAAAAAGACTGTCATGATGGGACGGACTCATGGAGTTCATGCCGAACCAACCACTTTTGGCTTGAAATTGGCACGGTGGTATTCAGAAATCAATCGTGACATTGAGCGCTTTGAACATGCTGCGGCCGGGATTGAAGCTGGCAAAATTAGTGGGGCAGTTGGAACTTATGCCAATATTGATCCCTTCGTGGAACAGTATGTTTGCCAAAAGCTAGGCATTCGTCCTCAAGAAATTTCCAGTCAAGTACTGCCACGAGATTTGCATGCGGAATACCTAGCTGTTTTGGCTTTGATCGCCACCAGTTTGGAAAAATTTGCTACGGAAATTCGCGGCTTGCAGAAATCAGAAACACGTGAAGTCGAGGAACATTTTGCCAAGGGTCAAAAAGGTTCTTCAGCTATGCCGCATAAGCGCAACCCAATTGGTTCAGAAAATATTTGCGGCTTAGCCCGGGTAGTCCGAGGTCATATGATCACAGCTTATGAAGATGTAACTCTTTGGCATGAACGAGATATCTCGCATTCTTCGGCCGAGCGGATCATTTTGCCGGATACAACGATTCTGATTGACTATATGCTGCAGCGTTTTGGACGGATTCTTGATACTTTGACAGTCTTTCCTGAAAATATGAAACGTAATATGGGTCGAACTTTTGGCTTGATTTATAGCGGCCGAGTACTATTAAAATTGATTGACAAGGGAATGACGCGTGAAGCAGCTTACGATCTGATTCAACCTAAAACAGCTGAATCGTGGGATAAACAGGTTCAATTCAGACCTTTGTTGGAACAAGATCCTAAGATTTCCTCGTTGTTGTCAAAAGCTGATCTAGATGATGCTTTTGATTATCATTGGCATTTGCGTCATGTCGATGATATTTTTCAACGATTGGGACTAAGTTAAACATTATCATAAATTTGTTGAAAGACTGAGACTAGTAATTAAAACTCAGCCTTTTTTTATTGTTCGTGATTTTGACCAAAAAGTAAATTTTTTAGATTACTGAAAGTTCACTAATTCAGCTAAAATTCTGAGTAAAAGTATGTTTATAAGCATTTTTAAATTCAAATAAAAACTAAAAACTGAAAATAAATAATAAAGTTCGCTTTTTCGCTATTGACTAAGTTAAATAAAATTGTTAGTCTTTAAGAAAAATAGCGATTATTTAATTAGCTATTCATTATTAATATTCGTATTTAGCGAAAGGATGGCAATTTTAAATGGCAAAAATGATTTATGCTGGTAAAGCAAAACAACTCTGGACAACTGATGATGAACAGATTTTACGAGTAGTCTATACTAATCAGGCGACGGCTTTAAATGGAAAACGCAAAGACCAAATTAACGGTAAAGGCGAATTAAATAATGAAATTTCAACGTTAGTTTTTAAATATCTAACTCAAAATAAAATTCCAACGCATTTCATTAAGAAAATTTCAGCGACTGAGGAATTGGTCAAAAAGGTTTCAATCATTCCTTTAGAAGTTGTCACTAGAAATATTGGAGCTGGCCATTTTGCTTCTCGTTTCGGAGTAAAAGAGGGATTGGCATTGGCAGTACCTGTCGAGGAATTGTATTACAAAAGTGATGAGCTTGATGATCCATTTATGAATGAGTCACAAGTTTATGCTTTGAAAGTTGCTACACCGGCTGAAATTAAGCAGATTTGGCAATTATCACGACAGGTGAACCAATTGCTGACTCCTCTTTTTGCATCGATTGGTTTGCAACTCGTTGATTTCAAACTTGAATTTGGTCGGACAGCTGATGGTCAGGTTATCTTAGCTGATGAATTTTCTCCGGACAATTGCCGCCTTTGGGATCTAAAAACTAAGCAGCACATGGATAAAGATGTTTTTCGTCGTGAATTAGGTGATTTAGCAGATGTTTATCAAGAAGTCCTACGGCGTTTGGAAGGAAAATTGGGGGAATAAAATATGAAAAAAGTGCGAATCTATGTAACCTATAAACCATCAGTTTTTGATCCTCAAGGTGAAACGATCACTTCCGCTGTTCAAAGTTTGGGATATCCGCAAATTAAAAAAATTGGGGTTGGAAAATTTTTTGATGTTCAATTAGATGATTCGACTGATCTTGAACAGACAATTTCGGAAGTAGCTGAAAAACTGCTGGTCAATTTTAATTTAGAGACTTATCGTTATCAAGTATTGGAGGAACAGAAATGAAAGTCGCTGTTGTTGTTTTTCCGGGATCAAACTGTGACATCGATCTTTATGAAGCTTTAACATCAGTTTGTCAGGCACAAGCAGAGTATGTTTCTTATCAACAGGATAATTTATCTGGTTTTGATGCTGTCATGCTGCCAGGAGGGTTCTCTTATGGGGATTATTTACGTTGCGGGGCGATTGCTCGCTTCAGCAAGATTATGCCAGCCATTAAAGCTTTTGCAGATGACGGGAAACCGGTTTTTGGCACCTGCAATGGTTTTCAAATTTTAACAGAAGCCGGTTTGCTGCCAGGAGCTCTGAAAAAAAATGATTCGCTGAAATTTGTGTGTAAAACAGTTGATTTGAGAGTTGAGAACAATCAGACAATTTTTACGAGACTATATCAACAAGCTGAACAAATCAAGCTACCAATCGCTCATGCAGAAGGCAGCTATTATGCCGATCAAGCTACGTTAGCTGAGCTTGAAGCTAATCATCAGGTAGTTTTCCGCTATGTTGGCGAGAATCCCAATGGCAGTTTGCACGATATTGCCGGGATTACTAATCGTCGAGGCAATGTTCTAGGCATGATGCCGCATCCAGAACGTGCAGTTGAAGCGTTACTGGGGAATACTGATGGTTTAAGATTGTTTAAATCATTATTATCTGGGAATTTGAAGGAGGCAATCAATTAATGGCAGCAGAAATGACTCCTGAAGAGATCAAAAGCAAAAAGCCTTATTTAGATTGGGGATTAAGTGAAAAAGAATATGATTATATTTGCCAAAAGTTATTAAGACGTTTGCCAAATTACACGGAAACGGGTTTGTTTGCGGTGATGTGGAGTGAACATTGCTCTTATAAAATGTCCAAGCCGCTTTTGCGAAAGTTTCCTAATCAAGGTGCAAGAGTTTTGCAAGGTCCTGGAGAAGGAGCCGGTATTTTAGATATTGGCGATGATCAAGCGGTTGTTTTTAAGGCTGAAAGTCATAATCACCCCTCAGCCGTTGAACCATATCAAGGAGCGGCGACCGGAGTTGGAGGGATTATTCGGGATATCTTCAGTATGGGTGCTCGTCCCATTGCGCTGCTTGATTCTTTGCACTTTGGTGAAATCAATCGTCCAAGGACAAAATATTTGATTAATGAAGTAGTTGCTGGTATCGGTGGTTACGGTAACTGTATGGGAATTCCAACGGTTGGCGGTGAAATTACTTTTGATTCATGTTATACCGGTAATCCATTGGTCAATGCTATGTGTGTTGGTTTGATGGATCAAAAAGATATGCAAAAAGGACGGGCACAAGGAATTGGTAATGCTGTCATCTATGTAGGTGCTAAAACTGGACGCGACGGAATCCATGGTGCAACTTTTGCGTCAGCTGATTTTGCCGATGAGAAGGAAACACAGCGCTCGGCAGTTCAAGTTGGCGATCCATTTATGGAAAAATTGCTAATGGAAGCCTGTTTAGAGTTGACTCATCAACATCAAGATTGGTTAGTTGGAATTCAAGATATGGGTGCAGCCGGCTTAGTTTCATCAAGCTGCGAAATGGCGTCTAAAGCTCAAAGCGGAATGGAGCTACAATTAGATTTGGTTCCGCAGCGTGAACCAAATATGTCAGCTTATGAGATTATGCTAAGTGAATCACAAGAAAGAATGCTGCTGTGTGTCAAGGCTGGGTTTGAAGAAGAAGTTAAACAATTATTCAAGGGTTATGGCCTTGAAGCAGTAGTTATTGGCCGCGTAACTAGCGGTCATCAATATATTCTGCATCAGCATGGTCAAAAAGTAACTGATATACCAGTCAGCTCTTTGACTGATGATGTGCTGGAAGAACAGGTTCCTGAAAAACAGCCCAAGCGGATTCAAGCTACGCAGAATCAAACAAAACGGTTGCCACAGTTTGATGTTGAACAAGTTTTCTATCAAATGCTGCGCCAGTCGACAATTGCTTCCAAGAAAATGTTTACCCAAACTTATGATTCGCAAGTTAGGACCAATACAGTTGTTGGGCCGGGTAGTGATGCTGCAGTTTTGCGAATCAGAAGAACTAAAAAGGGATTGGCGATGACCACCGACGGTAATGGTCGCTTTGTTTATTTAGATCCAGAAATTGGCGGGAAGCTGGCGGTTTTAGAAGCAGCGGCCAATTTAGTGGCCAGTGGGGCTGAACCTATAGGCATTACTGATTGTCTGAATTATGGCGATCCGCATGATCCTGAAGTCTATTGGGAATTACATCATTCGATTCAAGGAATGGCGGCAGCTTGCCGAGCGTTAAAGATTCCAGTAATTTCTGGCAATGTTTCGTTATATAATGAAAACAATCATCAGGCTATTTATCCAACACCAATGGTCGGGATGGTTGGGTTGATTCCGGATCTTCAGCATCAGACAACAATTTCTTTAAAGAATGTTGGTGATCAGGTCTATTTAGTTGGCGCAACTAAGGATGATTATGCTGGCAGCGAGTTACAAAAATTACTGACTGGGTCAATCAGTGGCAAATTACCAGGCTTTGATTTAGACTCAGTCACAGTTTTGTTGAAAAAACTGTTGACTGCTGTTCAAAAGGGCCTGACTGCTAGTGTTCATGACTTAAGTGAAGGCGGACTGGCAGTAGCTGTGGCTGAAAGTGCTTTTAAGACCAAATTTGGTTTGCAGCTTGAAGTGGGTTTGTCAGACCAACAGTTATTTAGTGAAACTCCAGGCAGATTTTTAGTAACTGTTCCAGCCGGCCAAACGGCTGAATTTATCGATTTATTGCAAACCGATGCTCAACTGATTGGTCAAGTTACTGCCCAAAAAACACTTGAGTTGAAGACTTTAACTAGTTGTTATCAACTTGATCTTTTAAAGGCCGAAAAATTATGGGAGGAAGCAATACCATGCCTTATGAAATCAAAGGATTAAACGAAGAATGCGGAGTATTTGGTGTTTTTGGAACTCCCGAGGCAAGCCGGATGACTTATTTTGGTTTGCATAGTCTGCAGCATCGTGGTCAAGAAGGAGCAGGAATTGTTTCTTGTAATGGTCAAAATTTGTTGCAGTTCCGAAATCGTGGTTTATTGTCAGAAGTTTTTGCCAATCGAGAGGATTTAGATCGTCTCGTTGGGACAACGGCAATTGGTCACGTTCGTTATGGCACCAGCGGCAATAATACTTTAGCTAATGTTCAGCCGTTTTTATTCCATTTTCATGATGGTGACGTGGCCTTGGCCCATAACGGCAATTTGACCAATGCTAGTTCATTAAAAAAACAACTTGAAGACGAAGGAGCAATTTTTCAGTCAACTTCCGATACAGAAATTTTGATTCATTTGATTCGGAAAAATCAACAACTGAATTTTATTGATGCTTTGAAAAAAAGCTTGAATCAAGTTCATGGTGGTTTTGCTTTTCTACTTTTGCGGCGGGATTGCTTGATTGCGGCCCTTGACCCCAATGGCTTTCGACCGCTGTCAATCGGTCAGCTCGATAACGGTGCTTACGTCGTTGCTAGTGAAACCTGTGCCTTTGACATGATTGGTGCTAAATTTGTTCGGGATGTTTTGCCAGGCGAATTGATCATTATTGATCGTGATGGCTTGCATATTGATCATTATACGGACCAGACTCAATTATCGATTTGTTCAATGGAATATATTTATTTTTCCCGTCCAGATTCAATTATCCATGGGGTTACGGTTCATAATGCTCGCAAGAAAATGGGCCGTTTGTTAGCTCGTCAGGCACCGGTACCGGCTGATGTTGATATGGTAATCGGGGTTCCAAATTCTTCGCTTTCAGCAGCCAGTGGTTATGCTGAGGAAAGCAATCTGCCATATGAAATGGGACTGATCAAAAATCAGTATATTGCACGAACTTTTATTCAACCAACACAAGAGCTGCGGGAACGTGGCGTAAAAATGAAACTTTCTGCTGTTCGTGGTGTCGTCGAGGGTAAAAAAGTTGCAATTATTGATGATTCAATCGTGCGTGGAACAACTAGCAAACAAATCGTCCGGTTGTTAAAAGAAGCTGGTGCCAAAGAAGTCCATATGCGAATCGCCTCACCACCGTTGCGCTTCCCTTGCTTTTACGGCATCGATATCTCAACGCGTTCTGAATTAATGGCTGCAAATTATACTGTTCCGGAAATGTGCTCAATTATTGGCGCCGATTCGTTAGAATTTTTGTCAATTGCTAATCTGATTAAAGCAATTTCGGTGCCAGATGCGGGTGATGCTCCCAATGGTGGTTTGTGTGTAGCTTATTTTGATGGTAAATATCCAACACCGCTTTATGACTATGAAGCCGGCTATTTAAAATCGTTGCAAAAACAAAAAGCACGGGAGGTCGTTCATTAAATGGATCGTTATCAACAGGCTGGAGTTAACGTCGAGGCTGGATATGAACTGGTTAAACGGATCAAACAGGATGTGGCTTCAACCGCACGACCGGGTGTTCTCGGCCAACTTGGAAGTTTCGGCGGGCTATTTGATCTTTCTGCTTTGAAAATTAAAGATCCAATTTTAGTTTCTGGAACAGATGGTGTCGGCACAAAATTGCTGATTGCGCAAGAAGCTGATCAGCATCAAACGATCGGCGTTGATTGTGTTGCCATGTGTGTGAATGATGTTTTAGCTCAAGGTGCACAGCCATTGTTTTTCTTAGATTATATTGCAACTGGCCATAATCAACCTGAAAAGTTAGCAGCAATCGTTAAAGGCGTGGCGGCGGGCTGTCGGCAAGCTAAAACAGCTTTAATTGGCGGTGAGACAGCTGAAATGCCAGATATGTATGCTCCTGATGAATATGATTTGGCTGGCTTTGCTGTCGGAATTGCAGCCAAGGATCAGCTTTTGACCGCTCAGTTACCGCAAGCTGGAAATGTTTTACTGGGCTTGCCTTCAAGTGGTTTGCATTCTAATGGTTATTCATTAGTTCGGCAGATTTTATTTAAAGATCATCATTTAGCTTTGAATGATCGACCGGCTGAGTTGAATGGTCAAAGTTTAGCACAGGTTTTATTGACTCCGACGCGAATTTATGTTCAAGCTGTTAGGCCACTGCTAGAGCAAAATCTGGTTAAAGGGATCAGCCATATTACAGGCGGCGGTTTTTATGAAAATTTGCCGCGGATGTTTAATGATCAGCTGCAGGCAGTGATTAATCCTGATAGCTGGCCGCGGCTGCCGATTTTCTCCTATTTGCAAAAGTTAGGTCAATTAACTGAAACGGATGCATTTAAAACCTTTAATTCGGGAATTGGCATGGTTTTAGCAATTTCAGCTGAACAGGTCAAGAAAGTTCAACAGCAGCTGAAAGCCAATGGTGAAAAAAGTTATTTGATTGGTAAATTGCGGCAGCGACCGGCAAATCAGGCAAAGATAGTAATTAAGCGAGGCTAAACAATGAAAGTAGCAATTTTTGCTTCTGGCAACGGCACTAATTTTGAAGTGCTGGCCAAGAAGTTTTTAAAGCATGAGATTCCAGGTCAACTGGTACTTTTGTTTTGTGATCATCCACAGGCAAAAGTAATTGAACGTGCTAAACGTTTGGGAGTCGCTTGGAAATCATTGACTGTCAAAGAATGTGGCAGTAAAGCTGAATATGAGAAAAAGGTTTATCGGCTGCTCATTGAAAAAGAGATTGATTTTATTATTCTTGCGGGTTATCTGCGAGTTGTCGGTGGTCCAATTTTGGCAAATTATGAAGGTCGGATTGTTAATTTACACCCAGCTTATTTGCCTGAGTATCCAGGCTTGCATTCGATTGAGCGGGCATTTGCTGATCAGCGAAAACAAACTGGAGTGACAGTTCATTACATTGATGCAGGACTTGACTCAGGGCCAATCATCGCGCAAGAACATGTCCCAATTTTACCGAATGATACTGAAGCAAGCCTTGAGCAGCGAGTTCATGACTGCGAACACCGGCTGTATCCGGCAGTCATTAAACAGGTTTTAACGAAATTAGTGAAAAAGGAGCAGACAAAAAATGAGAAGAGCGGTAGTTAGTGTTTCGGATAAAGCAAATCTAGTTCCGTTTGTCAAGAAATTAATCGAGCATCAATTTGAAATTGTTTCAACTGGTGGTACGCGAAAGGCTTTAGCTGAAGCGGGTATTAAAACAACCTCAGTAGAAGATGTGACTGGTTTTCCAGAAATCCTTGATGGACGTGTCAAGACCTTGAATCCCTTTATCCATGGTGGTTTGTTAGGGCGGCGTGAATTGCCAGAACATGAGCGGGTAATGAAGAAACTTGGCATTCATCCAATTGATTTAGTTTGTGTCAATTTGTATCCTTTTAAAGAAACAATCATGAAATCAGGGGTAACTTTAGCTGAAGCAATTGAAAATATTGATATTGGTGGTCCAAGTATGCTGCGCAGTGCGGCCAAAAACTATCAAGATGTCACTGTCGTCGTGGATACGGCTGATTATCAGTTGATTATGGACCAATTAGATCAAAATGATCAAGTTGAATTAACAACGCGGGCTAAACTGGCAGCTAAAGCATTTCGGCATACGGCGGCATATGACTCGTTGATTGCTGGATATTTATCAAAGCAGGCTGGAATTGAAGCACCAGAGAAGCTGTCACTAACCTATGAGCTGGAAGAAACCATGCGTTATGGGGAAAACAGTCATCAAAAAGCCTGGTTTTACAAAGATGCTTTGCCAGTTAAAAAATATTCAATTACCAATGCCAAACAATTGCATGGCAAGAAACTTTCATATAATAATATCAAAGATGCAGATGCAGCGCTTCGTTTAGCTCGCGAATTCGTGCAACCAACTGTTGTGGCCTTAAAACATATGAGCCCTTGTGGAGTCGGACAAGGTAAGACTTTGGAAGAAGCCTGGGATCGAGCTTATGCTGCTGATCCAATTTCGATATTTGGTGGTGTAATCGTTCTAAACCGACCTGTTGATTTAGCAACCGCGGCAAAGATGCATAAATTATTTTTGGAGATCATCATTGCACCAGACTTCGACGAAGATGCCTACCAAGTATTGGCTAAGAAGAAAAATGTTCGGTTGCTGCAGCTTGATTTTACAGCCAAGGATGAGCCGGCTGAAAAAGAAGCTGTTTCCGTTATGGGTGGTTTACTGGTGCAAGAACAGGATGTATTAGCAGAGGATCCAGCTGATTGGCAGGTCGTAACTAAACAGGCGCCGACTAAAGACCAATTGGCTAATCTATTTTTTGCTTGGAAAACGGTCAAGCACACTAAGAGCAATGCAATTGTCGTTGCTAATAGTCAGCGGACTTTAGGAATTGGAGCTGGTCAGCCAAACCGGATCGATTCAACTAAGATTGCAATCAAACATGCTGCTGACCAAATTGATGATCAGACAGTAATGGCCAGTGATGCTTTTTTCCCGATGGACGATTGCGTTCAATATGCTGCTGAACACGGAGTCAAGGCAATTGTTCAGCCGGGTGGCAGCATTCGTGATCAGGATTCCATTGATATGGCTGATAAGTATGGAATTGCGATGGTCACAACTGGCATTCGTCATTTTAGACATTGATTTAGGAGGTGCAAAATAATGGCTTCAAATTTGCGGATTTTAGTCATTGGTTCTGGTGGCCGCGAACACGCGATCGCTCGCAAACTACTGGCAAGTCCCTCAGTTAGCGAGGTTTATTGTGCACCGGGGAATCCAGGAATGGTTGCAACTGGGATCAAACTAGTTCCTTTGGGTGAGTTAGATTTTGATCAGCTGATTGAGTTTGCCAAAAAGCAAAGCATCAGCTGGACGTTTGTTGGGCCAGAGGATGCTTTGGTGGCGGGAATTGTTGATCGGTTTCAAGCTGCTGGTTTAAAAATCTTCGGACCAACTGCGCAAGCTGCTCAGCTTGAGGGCTCAAAAAAGTTTGCTTTAGAGTTTATGCAAAAATATCAGATTCCAACCGCCCGTTACCAGGCTTATGCTGATGAACAGTCAGCTTTGGCTGGTTTAAGCAATTTTGAACTGCCAATCGTAATCAAAGCTGATGGATTGGCAGCTGGCAAGGGTGTCACGATCGCTCAGGATCAATTGACAGCTCAACAAGCTATTAAGCAAGTTTTTGAGGAGCGCAAGCAACAGGTGGTTTTGGAAGAATTCTTAGTTGGGGATGAGTATTCATTATTTGTTGTCGTTGGTCAAACTGATTATCGAATTTTGCCAATGGCTCAGGATCATAAAAGAGTGGCAGATCATGATCACGGTCCAAATACCGGCGGAATGGGTGCGTACAGCCCCTTACCGCAGTTATCAGCCGAGCTGTATCAGCAAATGCTGACGGAAGTTGTTAAACCGACTGTTCATGGCTTGCGGCAGGCAGGGTTCAATTATCATGGGGTTTTGTATATTGGCTTGATTGCAACCAAAACCGGACCAAAAGTTATTGAATACAATGTCAGACTTGGGGACCCGGAGACCCAAGTCGTCTTGCCTAGAATTGCCAGTAATTTTGCAGAATTAATTGATGCTTGTGTCCAAGATCAGCCCCTGCCACCGGTTGCTGTTGCAGATTTTGCTGCCGTAGCAGTTGTGATTGCCGCTCAAGGTTATCCGCAATCTCCACAAGCAGGTCACAAGCTGCCAATATTAGCAGAAAATAGTAAAATCAAAATTGATTATGCTAATGTTGCTGGTCAAGCACCAGGCAACCTAACTGCAAATGGCGGCCGCTTAGCTGCGGTAATTGCGAGTCAGCCTGATTTATTAACAGCTCAAAAGGCAGCATATGATTATTTAAATTCTCTAAATTTGACAGGGTGCTTTTATCGACATGATATTGGTCAAAAAGCGACTGGAAAAAGTTTTACTTAAGTTGTCAAAATGGTTGTTTTTAATTTATAAAGGGAGCTTGAAACAAAAGTTAATTTGCTTCAAGCTCCCTTTGAGATTTATTAGAAAAAACTATTTGATTAATTAAAATCTGGTTTTAGACTTATTTTTTTAGTTATCCTTTTTTATTGTTATCTGACGTGTTAAGATATGGTTTGTGTTTAAACGATCGATGGTTGCAAAGCCTGTTGAATTGCCTGCCCCAGTTCTTGACAACCCTGTTTGATTTGCTGAGTTGTTGCTCCAGTAAAGTTCAACCGCAAATGATTTGACTGATGTGAAACAACAAAGAGGTCTTTACCTGGCAAAAAAGTGACACCTTTACTCAGTTTGAGTAAATTTTGGGCATCGAGTTCCGCTGGAAGCGTCACCCAGACAAAAAAGCCGCCCGCTGGTTTGGAAAAAGTACAATTTTTCGGTAAATTTTCGGCTAAGCCTGTCAACATAGCTTGCAGTTTGGTTCGATAGGTTTTTCGAAGCTGGCGAATATGGGCTTCAAGGTCATTGTCATTTAGGTATTGATCGATGGCCTCCAAAACAACATTGGAAGACTGGCAGTCAAAAGAAAGCCGTAAAGTTGAAAGAGGTGCAATGATTTTAGGATCAGCTAATAGCCAGCCACAGCGCAGGGCAGGAGATAGAATTTTTGAAAAACTATTAACCATCACCACGTTGCCTGTTTGATCGAAAGCTTTGATTGGTGGCAAGCTTTGACCTTGATAGCGTAATTCGCGATAAGGGTCGTCTTCGATCACTAAAGCATCATAAGTACTGGCTAGTTTTGCCAAACGTTTTCTTTTTGCGATTGACATGCAATAACCAGTCGGATTTTGAAAATTAGGAATAACATAAATTAATTTGATTTGCTGTTGCTGCAATTGATTTTCCAAAAAATCGAGATCCATTCCATCAGGCTGCATTGGAATTTCATAATAGGTTGGTTGATATTCATTGAAAGCTTCGACTGCTCCAATGTAGGTTGGCCCTTCAACGGCGAGTCCATCGTGTTTATCAAGAAATAGGCTGGCTAATAATTTGATTGCTTCTTGCCCGCCTTGGGTCAACATAATTTGATCAGGTTCAGCCTCAACACCTAATTTTTGAACGTAATGCTTGATTTTTATTCGTAAGGCAGGGGTGCCTAAAACGGATTGATATTGGAAGAGATCAGCAGAAGCAAGCATGATTCTTTTTTGAAAAGCTTTTTCTAGTTCATTTTTAGGGAAAAGAGCAGGATCTGGATACCCGCCGGAAAATGAAATTGAGTTAGGACGATCACTCAAGGAGAACAAAGCAGCTAAACTTGAAGTTCCTTGGTGATGACGATATGAAATATTTGGTATCATAATTAGATCCTCCTTGACAATATTTGTGCTTGCTAATAGTGTAAACTAGATTTATTATTAAGTAAAATTCATTTTGTTCAATTTAAAGTGAAATTAATTCAACAAAGGAAGGTAAGCTTTAATGTCAACTTTTGCGTATGAAGTTTTTAGTGAAGTAGCGAAGCAGGAAACTTTTTTGGCTGCTGCCAGTCAATTAAATGTAACCCCTTCTGCTATTAGCCATTCAATCACTAATTTGGAAAAAGAACTTGGTTTTTCACTTTTTATTCGCAATCGAACGGGAGTTAAATTAACCCAAGATGGTGAAAAAATCTTACCAGTTATCCAAGATATTTTAAATGATGAGGCTAAATTAGCCGAAGAAGCTGCACGAATCAACGGTTTAAATCAAGGACGGATTCGAATTGGAGCGTTCAGTAGCGTTTGCATTAATTGGCTGCCGGATATTATTCGCAGTTTTAAGAAAAGTTTTCCGGAAATCGAATTGTCGGTTACGCAAGGAAATTTTAATGCCGTTGCTGAACAAGTTCGCATTGGTACGATTGATATTGGCTTTAGTGCTTTGCCAATTAAAGAAAAGTTGGAAGTTATTCCTTTACATCGTGATCCAATTTATTGCGTAACACCAGAAAGCTTCAAGCCGCAAGCCGGAGAGATTGTCACCGCTGATGATATTGAAGGCCGAAATTTTATTTTGCAACAGATTGATTATGATCGAGACACCAAAAAAGCTTTAGATACTTATCAAGTGTCTTTAAATTCAATTCATTATAGTATTGATGATGCTTCAATCATTGCGATGGTTGAAAGTGGTTTGGGATTAGGAATTTTACCTGAACTGGCCTTGCAGAAGCTTTCCGGCAATGTCAATTATTATCCCTTTAAGGAACATTTTTACCGGACGATTTGTTTGGTTACGCACTCTGAGGCCAAACAAACGCCTTCAACTAAAGCTTTTGTCAGAGCAATTCAAGACTACTTAGCCAGTCGTTACGGCGAGAAATGGTAGTTAACATTTCAAAGGGAAATCTAGCTGAAGTTTGCATAATTAATTTCTGATGACAACTTAAAAAAAATTCAAGAATAGTATTGCAATTAATAAATTTTGTGCTATGATTTAAAAACATGATTTTGATGAAGTGTTTTTGCTTGAATTACAGGAGGATTATATTGAAAGAACTAACTAAGGGCAGCCCAATCAAGCTGATCATCCTTTTTACTTTGCCGTTAGTCATTGGTAACTTTTTTCAGCAGCTGTACAGTATTTCAGATACTTTGATCGTTGGACAAACACTGGGAGTTAAGGCGCTGGCAGCAGTTGGCTCGACAGGCAGTATCCAATTTTTGATTATTGGTTTCGCTCAAGGCCTGACCGCCGGATTATCAATTTTAACGGCTCAGTATTTTGGAGCACATGATTATCAACAAGTCCGTCAAAGCTTTGCAACAAGTATCGTAATTTGTGCGGTGGTAACAGTTTTCTTAACAGCTGTCAGTTTGACATTTATTCATTTGATCCTCCAACTGATGCAGACACCAGCAGACATTGAAAAAAATGCCCAGACTTTTATTTCCATAATTTTTGCGGGTATTTTTGCTTCAATGGCATTTAATTTATTATCAAATGTTATTCGGGCTCTGGGTGATAGCCGGACGCCCCTTTATTTTTTGATTATCGCGGCTGTTGTAAATGTTATTTTGGAACTGATTTTTATTTTAATTTTTAAAATGGGAGTTAGTGGTGCAGGATTTGCCACCGTTATCGCTCAGTTCCTATCAGTTTTGTTATGTATAGGATATATTATTCGCCATATTCCCTTATTGCAGGTGCATAAGCAAGATTTTCAAGCAATTACTTGGAAAAAAATAGCTCATCATCTTTATATTGGTTTGCCAATGGCTTTTCAGGCTTCAATTATTGCGATTGGTTCGATCATGATTCAATCAGCAATCAATGGTTTAGGTACAACAGCTGTTGCAGCGACAACGGCGGCCAGCAAAATTGACCAAATTGCTACTTTACCGATGATGTCGTTAGGAATTGGCATGGCAACTTTTACTGCTCAAAATTATGGGGCAAAATTATATGATCGGATTCTTTTAGGGGTCAAGCAGTGTTTGCTGGTTTCCGTTATTTTCAGCCTTTTTGGCGGAGTTTTGGTGATTTCCTTTGGTAAAGCGATGGTAACGCTCTTCGTCGGCAAAGCAGCTAAAGAGGTCTTGAATCTGGCGCAAGTTTATTTTAACGTCAATGGGTCTGCATATTTTATCCTAGCGATTTTGTTTATCTTGCGTTATACTTTGCAGGGCTTGGGACAAAGTGTTGTGCCAACTCTTGCTGGAATGGCTGAATTAGCAATGCGCTGTGTGGCGGCTTTAGTTTTAGCCAATTCTTTGGGTTATATGGGAGCTTGCTTTGCCAATCCATTAGCTTGGTTAGGTTCATGCTTAGTTTTAGGAATTTCTTATTTTCAAGCCATCAAAATGCTCAAGCACAAGAGCCGGCAAGCCCAGCATTTGGCAGGAGTACAAACAGCCAAAAAAGTTGCCTGTTTGAATGAGTGAATTTCTTGAGAATTATGTTTAAAAAGTGTAAATTGATAAAGAATAATTGAAAAGGTGATCAAATGGATAGTGAGTTTAAAATCGGACAAAAAGTGAAATGTAAAAAATTCGGCAGCCTAAATCATGACTTTGTCGGCAGCATTGAAAAAATTTATGAAAATTCAGCTCTAGTCAAAATTTTGGAGCATGACCAAGAGGATGAAGTGGCCGTTAATGATTTCCATAAGCGGGCGATCGTTCGCTTAAAAAGTATGAAGCAAATCAAATAAAAGTTGCTGACAGTGAAAGTATTTTATGCTATACTAGAAGCTGTCTTGCGGGTGTAGTTTAGTGGTAAAACACCAGCTTCCCAAGCTAGCGTCGCGAGTTCGATTCTCGTCACCCGCTTAAGATCGCAAAAGAGAAGTAGGCTGTTTTTAAGTTGAAGCGAATCTGGAATGGTGGAAGCCGGGTACTGTGGACAGTTGAAGCGTGCTTTTGTGGGCAATTGATATAAATTTATAAGTGGATCGTTAATGATCAACTAGAGTGGTACCGCGGGGAATCTCGTCTCTTACATTTATTAATGTAAGAGTTTTTTTTATCACAAATATTTTAATTTTAAGGAGTGAAGATTATGGATTTTAAAGTACAAGTCGTTCAAAGTCTTCAGCAGGTCTTACCAATTGAGATCGCATCAGAAAAGCTTAATAGTTTATTGGAAATTCCTAAATCAAGCAAATTAGGGGATTTGGCTTTTCCAACCTTTATCTTAGCCAGAGAAATGCATCAGTCACCAGTTAAAATTGCTGCTGATTTGGCTGAAAAAATCGATGCAACACAATTTGAAAAAGTCCAGGCTGTTGGCCCGTATCTAAATTTCTTTTTAGATAAGCAAAAATTCAGTCAACAGATTTTAGAGACTATTTTGGCTCAGCAGTCTAAGTTTGGTCAGCAAGATTTGGGTCAAGGCGGCAATGTTCCGATCGATATGTCTTCACCGAATATTGCCAAGCCAATGTCAATGGGACATTTACGTTCAACAGTGATCGGCAATTCATTAGCTGAACTGTTGAAAAAAGTCAATTATCAGCCAATTAAGATCAACCATTTGGGTGATTGGGGAACTCAGTTTGGTAAGCTGATTACCGCCTACAAGCTTTGGGGATCAGAAGAAGACGTAAAAAAGGATCCAATCAACAAATTACTGCAGTATTATGTTCGTTTTCATCAAGTAGATGTCGAGCATCCTGAATTAGATGATCAAGCACGTGAATGGTTTAAAAAATTGGAAGACGGAGATTCAGAAGCCATGGGACTTTGGAAATGGTTTCGCGAAATTTCCTTGCAGACTTTCATGAAAATTTATAATCGGCTGGGAGTTGAGTTTGACTCATATAATGGGGAAGCCTTTTATAATGATAAAATGGCAGAAATTGTTGAAATCTTGGCGGACAAGGGTTTGTTGCATGAAAGTCGCGGTGCTCAGATTGTGGATTTGAGCAAGTATCATTTAAATCCGGCTTTGATCAAAAAGACTGACGGAGCGACTTTATATATCACGCGGGATTTGGCTGCTGCTGTTTACCGCAAACGGACCTACCACTTTGTGCAATCACTTTATGTCGTTGGTAGCGAACAAACTAATCATTTTAAACAGTTGAAAGCTGTTTTACACGAAATGGGTGCCGATTGGTCCGACCAGATTCATCATATTCCGTTTGGGTTGATTACTTCAGGTGGCCATAAGCTGTCAACGCGGGCTGGGCGAGTAATTCTGTTGGAAAAGGTGCTTGATGACGCAGTGGCTTTAGCTCAAAAACAAATTGAGCAAAAAAATCCTGGCTTAAAGGACAAGACTGAAGTTGCTGAAGCTGTTGGGGTTGGAGCAGTTGTCTTTCATGATCTGAAAAGCAATCGAATGGATAGTTTTGATTTTAATCTGGAAGAAGTTGTTCGTTTTGAAGGTGAAACTGGTCCGTACGTGCAATATACTCATGCCAGAGCAGAAAGTATTCTGCGTAAATCCGGTAAAGATCTTGGAAAGTTGACCGGTCAGTTACAGTTGTCCAGCCAGGTAAGTCCAGACACCTGGGAGATCGTTAAAAAATTGGCAGATTTCCCGTCAATGATTGGACGGGCGGTTGCTGAATATGAACCTTCAGTCATTGCTAAGTACGCACTACACTTGGCTAAAGCGTTCAATCAATATTATGCTCACCACCGGGTCTTAAATGAAGATGCCGGTCTAAATGGTCGTTTAGCTTTGGTCGATGCTGTGGCAATCGTTTTGAAAGAAGCTTTGCGTCTTTTGGGTGTTAAAGCACCAGATGAGATGTAACAATTAAAAATAATTTGAAAGTCGTGTTACTATTAGACACGGCTTTTTGAATAAAAAAATTAAACCCTATATTTCCTTCCCCTAAGTTTTTTGATATAATTATTTGTGTAATAAATTATTTTTAAAAAGTGGGGAAAGTTATGAAAAGAGATGACAAACATCATTTAATCTCAAAGCTAAAGTTTTTTCCGTGGCTGGATAATAGTCTGCAGAAAAGTTTGCTAATTCGTGGTCGGGTTAAAGATTTCAAGAAGAATCAGAATTTAAGTCTCGATTTTAGACTTGATGAATACCTTTTAATAATTCTGCAGGGTGCGGCTGTTCTTTCTAAGTCAACTCAAAATGATTGTGGAGCTAAAATTTTTTTAACGAAGGATTATTTGTATTCGGCAGTTGACCTAGAGTTAAGCCGGACAACTTTCGTTAAAACTGATAGCGGTTTCTATGAGCTGGAAAATTGGGATGAAAGTCGGCTGTTATTTACCGAGATTTTGGGAAAATGTAATGGCTTGGCTTTGCTGATACCGATAGATATTTTAAAAAAGATGATTTCAAACAATGAAAAAATTAGCTTCTTTTTATCTTTTAAAAATAAAATTTTACTAGAAAATATCTATAGACAGCAAATAATTTCGACAGCAATTAGACCAAGTGACCGGGTTATTAAGCAGCTTTTATTTTGGGGGGAGAAGTTTTGTCCAAAAGCTGAAAATGGGGATCGAGTCTTACCAAAATGGATCACGGTTCATGATCTGGCTGTTAGTGCTTCAACAACCGATCGAACAGTTAGGAGAATTTTCAGTGAATTAGCTAGTCGAAACTTAGTTATCCGAGTCGGGTATAAGGAAAAAAGACTAAAAGAACAGTTGTTTATCGAATATAAAGATTTTAATTAGATTGCTCGGCGGTTTTAACACCGCTGTTTTTTTTGCTATAATTAAAAAAACAACGAGATAAAAGATGAAGGGGTTCAAATGAAAAAGGAAATCAGACAAGCAGCAATTGAACAGTTGATCAGTCAAGAAGAAATCGCCAATCAAGAGGAGCTGATGATTGCTTTAGAAAAGCAAGGCATTAAGGCAACTCAAGCAACGATTTCGCGTGATATTCGTGAACTACGGATCGTTAAAGAACAATCATCCAATGGCAAACAACACTATGTTATCTTTAAAGAAGACCCGGTTTCAGAAAAGCAGCAACTCTATGCTAATATCAATGAAATGGTGACGGGGATCACGCAAATTCAATTCTTGAATGTCGTTAAGACACTGCCTCATAACGCGAACGTCTTATCGGCAATCATTGATGATCTGGACTTGTCCCAGATCGTCGGTACATTGGCAGGTTACGATACGATCGTCATCTTCAGCCAAACAACCGAGCAAGCAGCTAAAAT
The DNA here is from genome assembly GCF_029916425.1 of Liquorilactobacillus sicerae. Lineage (GTDB taxonomy): Bacteria > Bacillota > Bacilli > Lactobacillales > Lactobacillaceae > Liquorilactobacillus > Liquorilactobacillus sicerae. Next base: position 64,029 of record NZ_JAHAVQ010000004.1, read on the forward strand.
AAATCAGATTTTCAAAGAGCATTTACAGTCACAGGATTGATCTGATCAGTAAGGATTGATAGTTTGAAAACAAATTTTAATTTAGTGTGGGAAAAAATTAAACAAGGTTTAAAAAATTGGCGACGGGCATTTGCCAAGCAGTTGAAGCAGATTTGGCATCGCTATTGTCTGACGCGTTGGTTGATTATTTGCTTTTTAGGTTTCTTTTTGCTGATTAGTACGTATTTAGTATTTGTTGCCAAAACTGCCAAAGTTGATGATTTAAAAGCTCGCCTGGAACGCTCAACAGAAATTTATGATTACAACGATCAAAAGGCTGGTTATTTGTATTCGCAAAAAGGAACGTGGAAGTCTTTAAGTCAGATCTCGGTCAATTTGCAAAATGCGGTAATTTCGACCGAGGACCGGAACTTCTACCATGAATATGGTTTTTCGTTCAAAGGAATCGCCCGCGCAGGGTTGTTATATCTTCGTAATCAGCTGACTGGCCGAAATTATATTAGTGGCGGTGGTAGTACTTTAACTCAGCAATTAGTTAAAAATGCATTTTTATCTCAAGAACAGACTTTTTCTCGCAAGGCCAAAGAGATTTTTATTGCTATGCAGGTGGAAAACGAATATTCTAAAAAAGAAATTTTGACGATGTATTTGAATAATGCCTATTTTGGACATGGTGTTTGGGGAGCGGAAGATGCAGCTTTAAAATATTTTGGCGTGCATGCCAGTCAATTGACCGTTCCGGAAGCGGCAACACTAGCCGGGATGCTGACTAGTCCTAATGGCTATAATCCGATTGATCATCCACATGCCTCTAAAGAGCGGCGTAACCTGGTTTTGAATTTAATGGTTGAAAATAAGAAGTTGACGGCTTCACAAGCTAAAAGTTACCAGCAAACCTCAATGACGACCAAGGATCGCTACCACTACCAGTCTGGTTATAAGTATCCGTATTATTTTGATGCCGTGATCAATGAAGCCATTACCAAGTATGGCTTGACTGAATCAGAAATTATGAATGGTGGGTATAAGATTTATACTTCCCTAAACCAGAATTATCAGACTGATTTGCAGAATGCTTTTGCCGATTCGACATTGTTCCCATATAATGCTAGCGATGGGACTAAAGCTCAAGGAGCATCAGTAGCGATTAATCCGAAAACTGGCGGAGTGGTAGCCTTGATTGGCGGCCGCGAGGGTTCACATGTTTTTCGAGGTTACAATCGGGCAACTCAGTTGATTCGTTCGCCTGGGTCAACGATCAAACCGATTTCTGTTTATGCGCCAGCTTTAGCGGCTGGGTATCATTATGATTCTTATTTGGAAGATAAGCTTCAATCTTATGGTACCAATAAATATACGCCACATAATTATGATAATGAATATGCGGGCAAAATCAGGATGTATTTGGCTTTAGCTGACAGCAAAAATGCCGCGACGGTCTGGTTATTGAACAAAATTGGCGTCGATCGTGGGTATCAAATGGCCAAAAAATTTGGTTTAAATGTTACTTCAAGTGATGACAATCTAAGTTTAGCCTTGGGAGGACTGAAAAAGGGTGAATCGCCATATCAAATGGCAAGTGCCTATGCAACATTTGCTAATAATGGCGTAAAAAAATCACCACATCTGATTACCAAAATTGTTGATGCGACTGGAAAAGTGATCGTTAATAATCAAAAGGTTTCCTCTAAGCGAATCATTAGTAAAAGTCAAGCCCAGGAAATGACCAGCATGATGATGGATGTTTATAATCTTGGGACAGGAGTTAACGCAAAACCAAGTGGTTATACGATTGCTGGCAAGACTGGTACAACTCAAAGTTCCCTGGGGTCGACTTCTGATCGTGATCATTGGTATATTGGCTATACTCCAGACATTGTCTTAGCAACTTGGGTTGGTTTTGATTCTAGCAAATATTCCTTAACCAATGAAGGAACGCGTGGTGGGTCAGCATTGTTTAAGGAACAAATGCAGGCGATTTTGCCACAAACTGCTGGAACAAAATTTACAGTTAAGAGTGCATCAGTCCGCCTGAACAGCGCGACTTCATCGAGCAACAATTTGTGGGAAACGATTGAAAATGCTGGCAGCAATTTAAAAGATAAATTTTCAAAATCAACTTCAGGTTTAGGCGAAAAAGCCAGCAGTTTGTTTGAACAAGGAAAACAAAAATTTCAAGACATTTTTGGAAAGTAGGTAATTAACGAAAAAAAATGACTGATTCATGTTACACTGATTAAAGTACGATGATCAACTTAATATTGGAGGAGAAACCATGGTAAATATTTACGATACAGCTAATCAACTGGAAGAAGATCTGCAACAAACGAGTGAGTTCTTAGCTCTCAAAGGCGCCTATGCCAAAATTAAACTGGATCCGCTGGCTTTAGCAATGTTTAAAAAATTTCAGCAAAAGCAAATCGAGTTTCAAAAGAAACAAGCTAATGGGACTTTAAAAGATGAAGACATCAATCAGTTAAAAGATCTAGGTGAAAGAGTCCAAAAAAATCCTTTGATTGTCGACTTGATGCAAAAAGAACAAGGGCTGGCTCATTTGCTAGATGAAATTAGTCAAATTATGTTTAAACCAGTTGATGAACTTTATCATGATTAATTAAAATATTTTGTTAAACCCAATTAGGGAGGAATCAGCTTGAGTTCCAAAAAAATTTACGACTATCAAGTTAACGAAGGTCTTGAATTATTTGTCCTGATCAAGGCTGCTGATGTGCGGGTGGCTAAAAATGGTAAAAAATTCATTTCTTTTACCTTTACTGATCGTTCGGGAGAAATCAGTGCTAAATTTTGGGATGCTTCAGAGCATGAAATTGCTGAATTTCAGCCAGGTAAAGTGGTTTTGCTGAAAGGAAAGCGCGAGATTTATCAAGGAAATCCGCAAATTAAAATTTTGCATTTAAGATTGGCAACTGAATTAGAACCGAATAATAGCAGTTTATATTTAAGACAGGCGCCGATCGCGACTGAAAAGATGGAAAGCCAGATCAACCAAACAGTTTTTGAAATCGTTAATCCAAATTGGAATCGGATAGTACGCTATTTGTTGAATAAAAATCATGCTGCTTTTTTTAAGTATCCTGCTGCTAAAAAAAATCATCATGCATTTGCCGGTGGTTTAGCTTATCATACTTTATCAATGCTGAGGTTGGCTCATGCAGTTGCCGATCAATATCCGGTGATTAATGCTTCGCTGTTGTATGCAGGAGTGATTTTGCATGACATGGGTAAAACAGTTGAACTTTCTGGACCGACAGCGACTGCCTATACTTTAGCTGGGAATTTGATTGGCCATATTGTTTTGATTGATGAGCAGATCGTTGAAGCTTGTCATCAGTTGCAGATCTCGGAAAATCAAGAGGATGTTTTACTGCTCAGGCATCTGATTTTGTCGCATCATGGTTTGCTTGAATATGGTTCACCAATTCGTCCGCATATCTTAGAGGCTGAGGTTTTACATCAAATTGATCAGCTGGATGCCTCAATTCAAATGTTGAGCGGGGTTTTGGATCATACTGAACCTGGTAAGTTTTCTGAAAAGATTTTTGGAATGGATGGTCGCAATTTCTATCGTCCAAGTGAAGATTTGAAGGATACGTTACGTCAAGAAAATAAATTTCAAAAAAACGGTGACTAATGTTAGTCACCGTTTTTGGGGTCAATACCTTCTGATATTGGTGGAACATAAAATCCAATATCAGTTTTTTTATTTTATATGTTAAAGGACATATGGTATCCGGTGATACGATTTAAGTATCTAAACCCAATCAAAAGAAGTAGAAACCATGTCCCAGTTAGATTCTATCGCACGCTTACTCCAAATAAAAGATCCAAATATCAATCCTTTAAAGTTGAAGATCTTAGAGCTGTTAGTTTTGGCGTTGGTTATTTTTAAGATGATTCATGCTGGCCTTAGCGTTGCCATCACAGATTAAAAATGGGACAACTTTGACCAAGTTCCATTTGATGACACTCAATACCAATAGCGGGATCTACCGTAAAAGCCAAGAACTTAAACATTTTTGTTATGGATTCAAAAAGCTGGCTTACTTTTTATATCAGAATTCTTTTGCAAAATAAAGAAGCCCTCCATTCGAAGGACTTCATAGTTCCACCAATACGATTTAACCGAGACCCTTAATTGCTTGAAGAACTTGAGCTTGAAGATAAGTAACTAGAAAGAATATTCTTCAAGTCATCATCCTTAATTGAAACATTTCCACCTTTTAAGACTTTTGAGATAACACTTTGCAAAACAGTTGAATCATTCATATCATCACTGATAATCTGTTTTTTAAGTTCTGCAATGTGATCTGACATCTTGCCCTTAGCCGGCCGTTTGATTGATTTAATGACATGATAGCCATAGCTTGTTTTAACAGGTGTTTTTGTATATTCACCTTGTTTCAAGTTGAAGGCTGCCTTCTTGAAGCTTGAAGCAAGAGAAGTATTGGTATTATCAAAAGCTGATAATTTGCCACCTTTATTCTTAGTTGAACTATCAGTAGAATATTTTTTAGCTAATTTGCTGAAACTTGCTCCATTGTTTAATTGAGTAATAATTTTTTCGGCGGTTGCCTTCTTAGAAACTAAAATATGAGCAACTGTTGTTTTGGGTTGATATTCTTTCCATTGCTTTTTCAGTTTCTTATTGGTAATTTTTACGTGATCCTTAACAGCTTCTTTTAGTAACAGGCTTGAACGAATGGACTTCTTAAAACTCGACTTAGTCATACTGTTTTGTGAGAGAAGTGAAGAAAATGATGATCCATATTCCTTCTTATAAGTATTATAAGTATTATTAACTTTCTTTTGAGAAACCTTGTCTCCATAATCTTTTTCTAAGACCTTATCCAGAATCATTTGTTCCAAGATCTGTTTACCAGAAGAAGTTTTCTTCATGCTATCATAATATGCACTCTCAGTAATTTTACCGCCGGAAGTAGTAGCGACGGTTTTGGAACATGCTCCCAGAGACAGTGTTAGTATGACCCCGGCTGCTGCAAGTAACCATTTTTTCATTATCTAAAACACATCCAATCTAAAGTATTCAGTTAATAACTAACGTTTATAACTATAACACAAGCAGTGAACCAAGACAGTTAAAATAGTAAAATTTACAAAAAATTTCACTTTTTATTCATGGTTCATTCGCGAAAGTCTTTATATTTTGAAAAATTTTTGCTGCAGCATTGCTAATCGTTCTAAAATTGGACTAATTTTAAATTGATATTCAATAAATGATTTTTCTAAGTCAGCTGTAAAAGTTGAATTGGCAAGCTCTTTTTCTAATAATTGAGTATTCTTATTAACTGCTTTTATAGAGTTGCCAATTTTTTGCAAAGCATCATTCAACTCCTGCTTTTCAGTTATGGATAATTGCTGTTGCTTAATGGTTCTATAGAGCCAGACACCAGCAGTTAAACTAGTTCCCAAAAACAGAAATCTTTTCCATCTCATAATTAATCCTCCAGTTGTTTTTTGATGGCATCGGCAATTGTTTGTAATTTTTCCGCATTATAAGTTGCTGAGTTATCTTTAAAAATCATTTTGAAGTCATCTTGATCGTTATAGCGCGGAATAAAGTGGATATGTGAATGAAAGACCGATTGATAAGCAACTTTGCCATTATTATTGATGATATTCAATCCCTCGATCGCTGGGTTGCTTGTTTTGATTGCCCGCGCAATTTTTGGTACTCTAGAAAAAACAGCCTCAGCTAATTGTTCATCATAAGCATAAATGTCAGTAACGTGCTTTTTGGGTACCAAGAGTGTGTGGCCTGGTGTCACTTGCGAGATATCAAGAAAAGCCTTGACCTCTTGATCTTCATAGACTGTGATACTAGGAATTTCACCGCTAACAATTTTACAAAAAATACAATCATCCATAAAAATAACCTTCTTTCTAATCCATTAATTTTAGTATACACTAACACTAGTAGAGCTTTTAAGCTAGTAATTAATAATTAGCATTTTTTTTGCTTAGAAAGGAGTATTCAATGGCACTTGAAATCAATAATTTAGTTGGCGGTTATTCACAGATCCCGGTTTTAAAGAAAATATCTTTTCAAGTCAGACCGGGTGAGTTGGTTGGCTTGATTGGCTTGAACGGAGCCGGTAAGTCGACGACGATCAATCATATTATCGGCTTGCTGCAACCCCAACAAGGCACAATTACAATTGATAATGTTACCTTAGAACAAGATCCGCGCAAGTATAAAAAGAGTTTAGCTTATATTCCGGAAATGCCGCTACTTTATCCAGAATTAACTTTAAAGGAACACCTTGACTTAACAATTAAGGCTTACGATTTAAATCTAACAACTGCTTGGGAGCTCGCTCGGCAGCTGTTGAAAATTTTTCGGCTAGACAATAAATTAAACTGGTTCCCAGCTAAGTTTTCAAAAGGAATGCGGCAAAAAGTTATGATTGTCTGTGCCTTTATTACCCAGGCTGATTATTATATCATTGATGAGCCATTTTTGGGTTTGGATCCGTTAGCGACGCGTGATTTACTGGAATTGATAACTAAGGAGAAAAAAAGAGGTGCTGGAATTTTAATGTCGACCCATGTTTTGAGTACTGCTCAGACAAAATGTGATTATTTTGTTTTGCTGCAGGTAGGACAAATTAAAGCACAGGGGAATCTAGCCGAACTGGAAAAACAATCACAAACAAGCTCGAATCAGTTAGAAGATATTTATTTTGCACTCACTAAGGAAGACAGACAACATGAATGAATTATGGAAAAAACGTAAGCAAAATTATTTGAATACTCTTTTGCGTTATGCAAAATATGTTTTGAATGATCATTTTGTGATTGCCCTCCTTTTTTTCATGGGCGGTTTGGCATTAGCTTATTCAAATCTGGTCAAAAGTTTGCCTGATCAGCCAAATTGGTGGGAAAAACCAGTAGTGATCCTTTGGTTATTGCTGTGGCTGCAGATTGGACGGTTAACAACTTTATTGCAGCCAGCAGATGTGATTTTTTTAGCCCCTGAACAGTACCAAATACCGGGATATTTAAGACAGGCCTTTAAACACTCATATCTGGTCGGTGCAAGCTGGCAAGTGGTTGCTTGGTTTATAACATTACCGTTAGTGGGACAGGGATTAAATTGGTCGTGGCCATTGTTGCTGGGGCTTTTAGTTTTGCAGTTGCTTTTAAAGCTGATTTGGCTGGTTGCCCAGCAAGATCAGGCCTTTAGTTGGGGAAAGGCCTCTGCTTGGCATTTATCAACAGCTAAATGGCTGCTGCCGCTAGTCTGTTTAGCTTTATATGTTTGGACCAGCAATTTATGCAGTCTTTTCTTGCCAGTGGTCGTGATCGCTGGACAAGTTTTATTACATCGATTTTCTAAAAGTAAAAGGATATTTAATTGGCAACAAATGATCAAAAATGAGCAGCAACGGATGCAATCAATTTATCGGGTAATTAATTTGTTCATTGATGTCCCGCAGATCAAAGGCCGAGTTTATCGTTTGCGTTGGTTGGATGGCTGCTTGCCATCGATTAAGAAATCACAAAATATTTATGATTTCTTGTTTTTGCGCAGCTTTTTACGTCGTAGTGAGTATAGTGGCCTATTTTTACGGTTAGTTGTTTTAGCAGGAATTTTACAGGTAATTCTAAAGGGGTTTTGGCTGCCAATAATCTTAGATCTGATTTTTATCTATTTAATTGGCTTTCAGCAGTTTCCATTATATTTTACTTTTGATGATAATGCTTTAACTTATCTTTATCCAGTCGACAAAGGGACCAAGTATCAAGCTTTTAAAAGATTGAATTGGAAATTAATGTTGGCGGCGACAGTGATTTTACTGGTGATTGGTCAGTTGATCGAGTTTGATCTTAAACGTTTGCTGTTTGAAGCTATTAGCGTTTTAATAGAAATTTGGTTACTGAACAATTTATTTTTATTGTCATATCTAAAAAAAAGAACTTGACACTTAGATTTAAAGTTTTGTAGACTATAATTTAGTTGAGTACTAAATCAGAGAGGACTGGCCGTCATGGACTTTAGACTAGATAACGGCTGGCAGATCAGACCAATCGGTGGCAGTACCGGAATGGCTTACATGGGAATTAATGAGGAACAGCAGAAGTTATTTATTAAACGTAATACTTCACCATTTCTGGCTGCACTGTCACTTGAAAAAATAACGCCGCGCTTAGTGTGGACAAAACACACTTCGACTGGAGATACACTAACAGCTCAGGAGTGGCTGAATGGGCGTTGCTTAAAAAGAGAAGAGATGAAAGATCCTGTCGTGGCAAAGCTGATTGCCAGGGTGCATCATTCGGCTTTGCTGAAAAAAATGCTACGGCAAGTTGGTGGGATCTATCTTTCTCCGGCAGATCTGCTCAGCAATTATTTTCGGGGATTAAGCAGTGACTTGCGGCATCATCCGTTATTAAAACAGGTTGCTAATTTTTTGCGGGCTAATCAGCCAATTTTAAATTTTCGTCATTATCAAGTTAGTCATGGTGATTTAAATCATAAAAATTGGCTACTTTCAGATAGTGGCCGTTTGTACTTAGTAGATTGGGAATCAGCGGCTTTAGCTGATCCAGCATTGGATTTAAGTATGTTAATGCGTCAGTATGTTCCACGTCAGGATTGGCAAGATTGGTTAATCAACAAGTATCAGATCAGAGTTGATCGGCAATTGGAAAAAAGACTTCAGTGGTATGAGATGCTGCAATTGTTACTTGAGATCAAGGATTTTCACCAGCGTGGTCGTTTCTTTGAAATGAACCGAAACATATTGGATTTAGCCAAGATATTTGAAAAAATTGATTTAAATCAATAAAACTTTTGGACATATTCAGAATTGAATGTGTCTGTTTTTGTTTTAGAGCAAGGAGGATAAATTTATGCGTTTGCGTAACAAACCTTGGGCGAAACCGCTGATTGCCAAACATCCAGCTATAATAGTGACTGATCCAGCGATTTATCGCGGAAAATGGCAATCACGATTTGCAAAAGAAGCCCCGCTTTATTTAGAGATCGGCATGGGCAAGGGAAAGTTTATCATTGAGATGGCAAGAAAACATCCTGAGAATAACTATCTTGGAATGGAACTACAGACTACGGTGGCAGCCGTAGCCCTTAAGAAACTCTTACAAATAGATGAGATGCCGACCAATCTCCAACTAGTTTGCGGCAATGGTAATCAATTACTGGATTTTTTTGCAGGTAGTGAAATCAATGGGATTTTTTTAAACTTTTCGGATCCATGGCTGAAAAAAAAGCAAGCTAAACGTCGCTTGACTTATCAAACATTTTTAAGTCAATATCAGCAAGTAATGGTAACAAATGGAAAAATTGAATTTAAAACCGATAATCAAGGTTTTTTTGAATTTTCAGTAAAAAGTTTAAACAATTTTGGCATGAAATTTGATGAGATTTGGTTAGATCTGCATCACAGTGAAGCCAGTGAAACCAATGTTATGACTGAATACGAGGAAAAGTTTAGCCAAAAGGGGCAACCAATCTTCAAATTGATTGCGCATTTTGACTAGTTTGATAAATCAAAAGCCTGAAAGCAAAAATCTTGCTTTCAGGCTCGTTATTGAAAATTTAATTAATTGCTAGCAATGGGATTTTTAAGATAATTACTGCGCTTTAGCTCCAGCACACTGCCAGTATTAGCATCAGCCAAAAAGTCATATTGAATCAACTGTTGATCTTCTAAACGTGAAATTCCACCACGATAAACATCTGCCTTTAAAGCAAAACGTTGAAAATGTTGTGGCTGCATGTTGATCCAAGAATCTTGGACTGGTGTCTCTGCTTGGAAAGCTGCCCGAATTTTTTTAAGGATTTGCTGAGGCGTTAGTTTGGTTGGCTGCTGGAGATTTCCGTTGGCTTGTAATCCGCTGATAAATCCAGCAATAGCACCAAAAATAAGTGGGAAAAAAATGTTGGTCTTGATTTTCATTGGGAAAACCTCCTCGGTAATTGTTTAAATTGAGTATAGCACAACTAAAAAAAGTGGTGCAAAAAATTATAAATTTTGGTTTCAAACGTAACTTGCTTTATAATAAAAGCAAACTTATTGGAGGTAGCGTTTATGCAAAAATTGGAAAAAATTGATCAGCAGACTTTGCAACAAAAATTTGCTAAGGGCAAGTTTGTCTTTTTCTTTGAAGCTGGTTGGTGTCCTGATTGTCAATTTATCAAACCTGCGATGCCAGAGATTGAAAAGGACTTTCCGCAATACAAATTTATAAAAATTGATCGTGATGAGAATCTTGATCTATGTCAAGAAATGGGGATCCTTGGTATTCCGAGTTTTGTTGTTTACGAAAATGGCAAAGAAATCAGTCGCTTTGTTAACAAAGATCGTAAAACTAAAGCTGAAGTTGAGACTTTTTTGACAAAGGCTTAATGATTAATTTTTGAGGGAGTTCTAGGAATGTTGATTACTTGTTATAACCCAGCTCAACTGGGAGATGTTTTGCTGGTAGTTTTAGGTCAAGCAAAGGCTGAACAAAGAGTTAGCCGGAAAGCAAACATTGTTCAAATTGCTGATCAGGAAACCGGCCAGATTATTGGTTTTAATTTTTTCAAAGTTTCCGAACTTTTAGGCGATTTAACTGCAACCGGTCAAATTGTTTTAAGTTTCCAGCAGTTGAAAAAATTAAACCAGGCATTACAGGCTGCGGGGATAGATTATACATTATTGGCTGATCAGGATGCTAAATTTGTGGTTGGCTATGTTGAAAAATGCGAACCACATCCAAATTCAAATCATTTGCACTTAACGCAAGTAAAGGTTGATAAAGATCAAGAATTACAAATTGTTTGTGGGGCACCTAACATAGCTGCTGGACAAACAGTGGTAGTAGCTAAAGTTGGTGCAATGATGCCCAACGGAGAAATTATTTGGCCTGGGAACTTGCGCGGTGCAATCAGTAATGGCATGATTTGTGCAGCTCGTGAATTAAAATTACCGCATGCTCCTCAAAAAAGAGGCATTTTAGTTTTGTCACCTGAGAAATATCAAGTGGGTTCAATTTTTGATCTGCACCAAGCTCAAAAAGCTGATTGGAAATTTTAAAAAGATCATGTTGGCCGGAATTTGTCAGTGGAAGCTGAATTTCCGGTTATTTATTTGAAGTGTGAGATTTTTAGTAAGACGAGGGGTATTAATTATGGAACATTATGATGGCCCAGCAATTTTCCGTTTAAAAAAAAAGCTGCCAGAACCTGAGCATTCAATTGCTGATAAAAAATTTAATCGGCAGACAAAAAGTGAATTGCATAACTTTCATCCAAGTTATGTTCCGCCGTCACTTCAGAATTTGCGTCAGCCAAAAGCTACTCCAAAATATCAGCAGATTTTAGCAGCAATGGTCAAGTCACCTGAAAGTTATTTGCTGTTTGAACCAGTTGCCACGGATGATTTAGCAAATGCCAAAGAAATTTCTGTGAAAAAGGATGTTTCCGCTAAATTGAGCTTAGCTACCAAGAACGTGACAGAAAATCAGCAAGTTTCAAATCAATCAACTAAAGCTGCTTATGAGCTGAGTAGGGATGATAAATCGTCAGTCTTCAAATCTTCAACAGGCAGTGATAACTCAGAAATAAATACATCGACAGGAACAGTAAATGTTAGACCAGCTATTCAGGTCCAAACTGATGGCCCTGCAGTAATTAAAGTTAAGCGAACTAATGAATCAAGTGAGGGCTCAAAGCAAGAATCAGTCGCAAAAGTTAAGTCGGCGATGATTTCTCGCCAGCCAGAGTTGCCTGTTAATACCGACTTGCAGCTACAAAAACAATCAAAGGATCAGCATTTGGGATTGATCGATCAGCCCAAAATTTTAGCGACTTCTGCCTTTAATTGTGATCAGCAAATTTCAACAGCTGAGACTGACAAGAAATTAAATTTGCCGTTAGAATTGTTACCAACGCCAATTTCAGCAATTGATCAATCGATGGACGATTGGGTCTTAAATGAAAGCGAAATACTTAATCAAACATTAGCCTCATTCCATGTTAAAGCCAGTGTTGACAACTGGACAGTTGGGCCGACAGTTACTCAATTTGAAATCAAACTTGCACCAGGAGTCAAAGTCAATAAGATTACCAATTTGAGTGATGATTTAAAATTAGCACTAGCTGCTAAGGATATTCGGATTGAAGCCCCAATTCCCGGGAAAAGCAGCGTTGGGATTGAAATTCCTAATCTGCAGTCACGTCCAGTCATGTTGGCGGAAATTCTTAATGCAAAAACTTTTCAGCAAGCAGCTTCACCTTTGACAGTTGCATTAGGGGTGGATTTATTTGGACAACCACGAATCATGGATCTGCGAAAAATGCCGCATGGCTTAATCGCGGGAGCGACTGGGGCAGGCAAATCAGTTTTTATTAATAGTTTGCTGATTTCTTTGCTGTATAAAACGACCGCTGATCAAGTTAGATGGCTTTTGATCGATCCAAAAGCTGTTGAACTAGCGGCTTATCATGATTTGCCCCAATTGTTAGCACCGGTTATTTCTGATCCAGCTGCTGCCACAGCTTCACTAAAATGGGTAGTTGAGGAGATGGAAGATCGTTACCAACGTTTAGCATCAGCTGGTGTACGAAATATTGAAAGTTATAATCAAAAGGCTGCTGAACACCAGCAGTTTGGTTTGCAATTGCCGTATATTGTCGTCGTAATCGATGAATTAGCAGATTTGATGATGGTAGCTTCTAGTGATGTCCAAAATTACATTGCCCGGATCACGCAAAAAGCGCGAGCAGCGGGAATTCATTTACTGATTGCTACTCAACGTCCCAGTGTTGATGTGGTAACTGGAACGATTAAAAACAACATTCCAACGCGGATTGCGTTTATGGTTTCAAGTCAAACCGATTCACGAACGATTCTCGATGCTGCTGGAGCAGAGCGGCTTTTAGGAAAGGGCGATCTGTTGTACTTAGGAAGTGGTTCAAGTCAGCCGATTCGTTTACAAGGTGCTTTTGTCGGCGATGAAGTTGATCGAATAACCGATTATTTGCGGCAACATTCACAGCCAAATTATGTTTTTGACCCGACAAGCTTAAAAGCAACTGTGCAAGCTGAAGAAAAGGAAGATGATCTTTTTCCACAAGTGATGGCATATTTAGTTAATGAAGACACAATTTCAACTTCAAAGTTGCAGCGGGTTTTTTCAATCGGTTATAATCGGGCGGCTGGTTTGATCGACGAACTGGAAACCCGCGGATATATTTCAGCAGCGCGCGGTTCTAAACCACGAAAAGTTTTCATTAAACAAGAAGATCTTACTGAAAATTGATTGAAAAAATCTTAACACAAAATCAGACTGTTTTATGGTAAACTTAGCAATGGTTGCAAACATGGTAAACAGCAATAAAGGAGATGCGATCATGGATAAGGAGACAACATATTTCTTTGTCGGAATCAAGGGTACTGGTATGAGCTCACTGGCGCTGCTTTTAAACGACAAAGGATTAAAAGTAACAGGTTCGGATATCGACAAGTATACATTCACTCAGCGCGGACTAGAACAAGCTGGGATTAAAATTTTACCTTTTGATGAAAAAAATATTCATTCTGGATTGACAATTATTCAAGGTAATGCTTTTGATCAAGATCATCCAGAGATTAAAAAGGCTCATGAATTAGGATTGCAAATTTTCAGCTACCCAGCAATGGTTGAAAAAATTATTCAGGAAACTACTAGTATTGGAATTGCTGGTTCACATGGGAAGACCAGTACAACTGGCTTACTAGCTCATGTTTTAAGCGGAATTGCTCCCACAAGTTATTTGGTTGGCGATGGCAGCGGCAAGGGTGTTCCGGCTGCACGTTTTTTTGTGTTTGAAGCGGATGAATATCGGCGTCATTTTGTAGCTTATCATCCAGATTATGTGATCATGACAAATATTGACTTTGATCATCCAGATTATTTTACGGGGGTTGAGGATGTATTTGATGCATTTACGACACTTGCCAATCAAACTAAAAAAGCAATTTTTGCTTGGGGTGAGGATAAATATTTACGGAATTTAAAAGCTTCGGTTCCGGTTCATTACTATGGGATAAAGGAAAACGATGAATTTCGTGCAGCTAATATTAAGCGGACAACGCAGGGGTCAACGTTTGATGTTTACCGCGAGGAAGAATTCTTGGGCAATTATAAAATTCCTTTATTTGGAGAACATAATGTTTTAAACAGCTTAGCAGTGATTGCGGTATCTTATTGTGAGCAAGTACCACAGGAAGAAATTAAACGTGAGTTATTGAGTTTTAAGGGTGTTAAACGCCGCTTTACTGAGAAAAAAGTGGCTGATATGACGATTATTGATGATTATGCTCATCATCCATCAGAAATCAAGGCAACTTTGGATGCGGCTCGGCAAAAATATCCTAAAAAAGAAATTATTGCTGTTTTTCAACCGCATACATTTAGTCGAACGATTGCTTTAATGGATGAATTTGCTGAAAGTTTGAATTTGGCAGACAAAGTTTTCTTGACAGATATTTTCAGTTCGATTCGTGAGCACAACGGAAGTGTTTCAAGTGACGATTTGGGCAGCAAGATATCAAAAGGTGGAGAAGTGCTTAAGCTTGATAATATGTCACCGTTACTTGATTTTCGTGATGCGGTGGTAGTCTTCATGGGTGCAGGTGATATTCAGAAGTATGAATATGCTTATGAACGCTTATTGAGCAATTTAAGTTTAAAAAATAATTAATACTTGTTTAAAATGCTGGAGAGCAAAGGCTTCCCGGCATTTTTATTGTGTCGAGTATGAGGTAATTAATTGAGAGATTTTAAGCAGTATGTTAGAATACAATCATAAAACTACTGGAGGTGGCGCAGTCGATGTCTGGTGATGGACAGAGATTTGGAAAAACGATTGATGAAATAGCAGAAGGAGAAACACTGACTGTCAATGAAAGTATTGACCACCAGCAGGTTTTGCTTTATTTAGGAATGACAGATGATCAAAACCCACTATATTCAAACATTGAATACGCTCGGCAACAAGGCTACCAAGCCAAAATAGTGCCAGGAATGTTAGTTACTAGTATTATTACAACAACAGTTTCAAAAATCTTACCGGGTCCAGGAAGTCAAATTGTTAATCTGGCAATCAATTATCTCAAACCTGTTTATCAGAATGAAAATTTGACATTTAGCTTGACAGTCATTAAAGTTGATAAGATGAAAGAGGTTGTAACGATATCTGTGACAGCTAATGAGCAAGTAAGTCGGGTTTTGGATGCTATTGTTATGGTCAAACCACCACATGAGGTTTTAAATGTGTCAAGAGTTACGATAGGAGTGAATGCTAATGAATGAAGATCAACAAAGAGTAATTATTAATCCCAATGAGGTGGGATTGCAGGGCTTTTTAGCTAAAATGTACGGTTTTATGGCTGGGGCAATTGCTATTTCTGCAGTGATTGCTTACCTAATTTCCAATGTCTTTTATACTCAAACAATTAATTTTATTGCACAGAATCAATTAATAGTTTGGATTCTTTTCGGTCTGCAGTTTGCCATTGTTTTGGGTATGTCGTTTAAAGCCGACCGCTCACCGGTCATGACAGCTTTTGGACTACTTTCGTATGCAGTAATTGAAGGTTTGTTTTTTGGTGTCATTGTGTCTGCCTATGCTAAGTTGGATGTAACGATGGCTTTTGTTGGAGCTGCGGCCGTTTTTGCTACGATGGCAGTGATTGGAACAACAACCAAAAAGGATCTTTCAAGAATTGGTACGCAAGCTTTGGCAGCTTTGATTGCATTAGTGATTGTTTCACTAATTAACATCTTTTTACAAAGTTCAGTGATCATGTTTGTTTTCTCATTTATTGGAGTTATTATCTTCACCGCGTTGACCGCTTGGGACGCACAGAAGTTTAAGCAGCTGTATTTTCAGACGGCGGGTCAGATCAATGAGAATAATCTGGCCTTAATGGGAGCATTGCAACTTTATTTGGACTTTATTAACTTGTTTATCAGTTTATTAAATATTTTTGGCGGTTTCAATCGCAATTAGTTTTAAATCGATTCTGAATTAGTCGTAGCTGTCGATGCTGCGACTATTTTTTTGCTGAAAACTATCGTTGGATCTTTTTCTTTGTTAAAATAAAGCTAGGAAAACAAAGGAGTTCGAATAGAATGAAGGAAACTAACAGATTATTATTGATCGATGGCAATAGTGTGGCTTTTCGGGCCTTCTTTGCTTTGCATCAATCATTGGAACGTTTCGTCAATCATGATGGGTTGCATACTAATGCAATTTATGGATTTAAAAAGATGCTGGATAATGTTTTGGCAACGGTTCAGCCGACCCATGTTTTGGTGGCGTTTGATGCTGGGAAAAAAACTTTTCGCACGGAAAAGTTTGCTGCTTATAAACAAGGTCGTGCCAAGACGCCAAGCGAATTGAGTGAGCAATTTCCTTTTTTAAAAAAGATGTTGAGTGCTTGTGGAATCATTAGTTATGAATTGATCAATTATGAAGCTGATGATATTATCGGCACTTTGGCTACTCAAGCAGAGGCACAAGATTTTCAAGTAACAATCGTCACTGGTGATCGTGATTTGACACAATTGGCAACAGCCAAAACGACGGTTGCAGTTAATCAAAAAGGTGTTAGTGAAATTGAAAAATATACCCCAGCTCATGTGCAGGAGAAGTATGGGCTGGCGCCCGCTCAAATTGTTGATTTAAAAGGTTTGATTGGTGATAACTCAGACAACTATCCAGGTGTAACCAAAATTGGTGAAAAAACTGGTTTACGCTTGTTGCATCAGTTTGGCTCAATTGAAGAAATTTATCAAAACCTTGACCAGCTTAAGCCTTCAAAAATGAAAGAAAATCTAATCAATGAAAAACAGCTGGCTTTTTTATGCAAGGATTTAGCACAAATTAGACGCGATGCGCCAATTGAAATTAAATTGGAACAGCTTAAATGGGATGGACCGGATATTGAAAATTTGCGTGAATTTTATCTTGCAATGGATTTTCGCAGCTTTTTAAGACAAATGGCAGTTGATGGTCAGCTCAAAGATCATCAAGCGACTGTTGAACAAGAAAAGTTGACTTATCAGTTGCTTGAACAGGCCAAGCTAGCTAATTTGCCGGTTGCACCAGCACAAATCGCATTTTATTTAGAAATGAGCGGGGAAAACTATCATACTGCTAAATTTGCCGGTTTTGCCATCAAGGTTGATGACAAATACTACGTTAGCCGGCAAACTGAATTATTGAAGCAAGCTCCATTAAAAAATTGGTTAGAAAATCAGCAAACTAGTGTTAATTTATTTGATGCTAAACGAACGATTGTTGGGCTACGCCGGCTTGGTATCCATTTGCAGCAGGTCGATTTTGATCTGTTACTGGTTTCTTATTTATTAGATACCAGTGATAACAGCAATGATTTAGGTAAGTTAGCTCAACAGCATGATTATTATCAAGTAGCAAGCGATGAAGAGATTTATGGCAAAGGCGCAAAATATGCGATCCCCAGCGAAGATTCACGGCTTTTTGAGCATCTTTGTCATAAAGTTCAGGCAATTGCCAGGCTACAGCAGCCATTATCAGCTAAATTAGAGGCAAATCAGCAATTAGAGTTATATTTGAAGATTGAACGTCCGTTGACTTTTGTTCTAGCTGAAATGGAAATTACTGGGATCAAAGTTGACCCGCAAAGGCTGAAAACGATCAGCAGCAAATTGATCGAACAGCTTAGTGATCTGGAAAAAGCAATTTATAATGAGGCTGGTGAAGAATTTAACATCAATTCTCCTAAACAATTAGGAGTGATTCTATTTGAAAAGCTGAAATTGCCAGTTATTAAAAAGACTAAAACAGGGTATTCAACTGCAGTTGGTGTTTTAGAGAAGTTGCGCGGGATGGCACCAATTGTTGATCATATTTTAAAATACCGTCAATTAGCTAAACTGCAATCGACTTATATTGATGGTTTATTGAAGGTCATTTCTGCCAAAGATCAAAAGATTCATACTCGCTATACGCAAACCCTGACAGCTACTGGTCGCTTATCTTCTGTTGATCCTAATTTACAAAATATTCCAATCAGATTGGAAGAGGGCCGTCAAATTCGACAGGCATTTATTCCGAGCCATGCCGGTTGGAAAATTTTTTCTTCGGATTATTCACAGATTGAACTGCGGGTTTTAGCTCATGTTTCGCATGATCAGAATATGCAGGCAGCCTTTAAAGCTGGTGCTGATATTCATGCCAGCACGGCTCGACAGATTTTTGGCTTGGCCGATGATGCAAAGGTAACTGCAAATTTGCGTCGTCAAGCAAAAGCAGTTAATTTTGGAATCGTTTATGGTATTAGTGATTATGGTTTATCGCAAAATGTTGGAATTTCGCGTCAACAGGCCAAAAAGTTTATTGAACGTTACTTTGAAGTTTTTCCAGGTGTTCATCACTATATGCAGGAAATTGTCAAAAAAGCTCATGCTCAAGGATATGTTGAAACACTTTTCAAACGGCGGCGTTATCTACCGGAAATTAAAAGCAAAAATTATAATTTACGATCCTTTGCCGAACGGACAGCGATGAACACTCCAATTCAAGGCAGTGCAGCTGATATTATCAAAGTTGCGATGATCAGGATGCAACAAGCGCTGCAAGCAAATCATCTGCAGGCTAAAATGTTGTTGCAGGTTCATGATGAATTGATCTTTGAGTCACCTGCTGACGAAATTTTGCGATTGAAAGAATTAGTTCCAGGGATCATGGATAGTGCCGTGAAACTTGAAGTACCGTTAAAAGTTGAAAGTGCTTGCGGAGACACTTGGTTTGAAACAAAATAGGAGCGAAAAATTATGCCGGAATTACCTGAAGTTGAAACCGTCCGTCGTGGCTTGGAAAAGTTGGTCGTTGGTCAGCGAATTACTGCCGTTGATGTTCGTTACCCTAAAATTATTATTGGCGAGCCGGCCAAATTTTGCCAAACTTTAAATAATAAAAAATTGTTATCAATTGGGCGGCGTGGAAAGTTTTTACTGTTTAATTTCGATCAAAATCTGACAATGGTTTCACATTTGCGAATGGAGGGAAAATATTTCATTCGTCAAATTGACCAGCCGCTTGAAAAACATACTCATATTATTTTTCAGTTGGCTAATGGTCAGCAGTTACGCTACAATGATGTACGAAAATTTGGGCGAATGCAATTGGTCAAGACTGATCAAGTTCAAAATTTACCAAATTTGCGTAAATTAGGACCAGAGCCATTGAGTGATGATTTTAAGCTGAGAGATTTTGCAATTAAACTTTCGCATTGCAAAAAGGCAATTAAACCAGCACTTTTGGATCAGACCATCGTTGTTGGCCTTGGAAATATTTATGTTGATGAAGTTTTGTGGCTCAGCCAGCTCAATCCTTTGACCGGCTGTAATGAGTTGACTGCTAAACAAGTTGCTAATCTTTTTCAGAATATTATTCAAGAATTGACAGCAGCGGTCAAAGCTGGTGGCACAACAGTTAGAACTTACACCGACGCTTTTGAACATTCAGGAAAATTTCAGTTTGCTCTGCATGTTTATGGAAAGGAGGGCCAGCCTTGTCAGCGCTGTGGGACAAAAATTCAAAAAATTCGGGTTGCTCAACGTGGCACGCATTTTTGCCCGCAATGTCAGCAAGTGCCATCATGAGTTTTGTCTTAGGTTTAACTGGCGGTATTGCTGCTGGGAAAACAACAACTGCGAAAATCTTTCAGGAATTTGGGGCAATGATCATTGATGCTGATCAAGTTGCTCGCCAAATTGTTGTACCGCAAACACCTGGCTGGCGGCAGATCAAAGCACAATTTGGTGAAGCTTTTATTTTACCCAATCAGCAACTTGATCGAAAAAAGTTAGGCCAATTGGTTTTTGCTGATCGTCGCCAATTGGTAAGACTTGAGCAGATTACTGGACCATTGATCAGAAAAGAGATTCAACAGCAACTGCAGGAATTAAAAAAGCAACGGCCACGATTGATTATTTTGATGGTTCCGCTTTTATTTGAAGGGGGTTATCAAAGCTATTGCGATCAAACGATGACTATTAGTTTATCTGAACAGCTGCAAGTCAAACGTTTAATGGAACGTAATCATTTGAGCAAAGAATCAGCTGAAAATCGGCTAGCTGCTCAAATGTCGACTGAAAAACGGGATCAACTGGCAGATTTTGTGATCGATAATTCGCAAGGATTTGCTCATTTGCGAAGTCAAGTGATAAAATGGCTACAGGAAAAGCAGTTTGTTTAAAGAAAAATTAATGAGGTGGATTAAATGAGATGTCCTCATTGTCAGCACAATGGATCACGAGTCGTTGACAGTCGTCCAACTGATGACGGAAAGGTTATTCGACGGCGACGTGAATGTGAAGCATGTGGTTTTCGTTTTACTACATTTGAAAGAATTGAAGAAACACCTTTATTAGTGATTAAAAAAAATGGTGAACGTGAGGAGTTTAGTCGTGATAAGATTTTGCGGGGAATTATCCGATCAGCAGAGAAAAGACCGGTTGGGATGGATAAGATTACCCAAATTGTTGACCAAGTTGAAACTAAGATTCGCTCTTTAGGTGAAAATGAAGTTTCTAGCCAGCTGATCGGTGAATACGTAATGGGATTATTAGCAGATGTTGATGAAATTTCTTATATTAGATTTGCCAGCGTTTATCGGCAATTTAAGGACATGAGTGTCTTTATGAAAGAACTGAAAGAAATGATGGCTCGTGATAAGAAAAACTCACAAGATGATGATGATTCAACTGACAAATCAGCAAAAAAGTAGTAGGTGGGGGTAATGGTACAAAAAGTAGAATTTAGTCCGCAAACTCAATTTGAATTAACTGCTCCTGAACGAATCCTCGCCGGAGATCAGGAAATTGTACTGTGGCTTTATCAACCATTGCTTGGTCCGACAGCCAGCAGTTTGTATGGTTTATTCCAAACTTGGGTAGTGGCTAAACCGGTAACTGGATTTTGTTATCAGTTGTTAGAGCAATTAAATAGTGGTTGGCAGAGTTTCACTGAAGCTTTACAGCATTTAGAAGCACTTGGCTTATTGCGAACCTTTGTTAGAGAAACTGATTTTGAAGGGGAATTATTGTTTTCACTCCAGCGACCGCAACAACCAAGCAGTTTTTTTAAAGATGATTTGTTAAGAAGCTTATTGCTAGAAACTGTTGGTGAGCAGCATTATCGACGATTGGCGGCGCATTTTTTCTCAGCAGGTGATCAACAGTCATTTACTGGCAAAGAAATCTCCAAGAATCTGCTGGATGTTTTTCAAGTTGCTGCTAAAGATTTGACGCATGCTAGTTTGGTAAAAATCAACCAGCCTGCAAAATCAGCTTCAGCGGTCAATAAGTCTGCTAGTACTTTAGATGTTCCTTTGCTCAAGCAATTGCTAAGTAAATCATTTGTCGATCAGGCCCAAGTTTGGCAGCACCAATCAGCGTTGAGGACGGCAAGCTTGGTTTATGGTTTGGATGAGATCAAAATTGTCCATCTGTTGGAAAATGCGGCAAATGTTCAAACTGATCAAGTTGACTTTAAGTTGTTTTTTCAATTGTTGCATGCCAGTCAAGCATTGCAGCCAACCGATAGCAATAAAAAAAGTGCTAGTGAATTGGATAAAGCAACAACGTCAGCCAGTAAAACTGATACTTTTGCACAACAGTTGTTGACTGCTTGTCAGGCCTATGCTCCTAGCGAATTTTTGCAGACGCTCAAAGCTGAAGCCGGAAGTTTTGTCACAAGTTCAGAACGCAACTTGATTGATCGGTTTGGCGGTTTAGAGTATTTGTCTCCAGAGGTGATCAATGTTTTAATCTATTATATGATCATTGATCGTGACATGCCGAGCTTAAATCGAGCTTTCTTTGAAAAAGTAGCTGCTGATTGGAAGAGAAAAAAAGTTACTAATGCCCGAGCAGCTCTCAGCCAAATTCGCCAGGTTAAAGAGAAGGCTTTAACTAACCAACAAAGTAAAGACCAGCGAAGACAAGTATTTCGTTCAAAACGGATCATTCAAAAGGAAAAATTGCCTGATTGGGCACGAGAAGGTTATCAGCTAACGAAAAAGTCAGCTTCATCTGAGCAGGAAATCAAAAAAATTGAAAAAGAACTCAAAAAGTTTAAAAAATAAAGGATGGTGTGATCAATGCACGATATCGGCAAACAGTTTGAAAATGAATTGGATAAGCATAACTGGAACAAAGATTATCAGCAACTGATAAAAGCAGCTTTTGCTGATCCAGAAGTTCGGGCATTGATTACTGCTCATCACGATGAACTGACCACGGCTGATTTGAAAAGAAGCGCTAGCAAGGTTTATGAGTTTGTTACGGCTAAAAATCAATTGAAGACCGGTCAGACAACTTTAGCACCTGGTTATGTACCGCAGCTGCGCGTCGTTGATCATTCGTTTGAAGTTAGCTATGTGCCTGGTCAGCAACTGCAAGAACAACACAAACAGGTTCAGCTGCAGCAGCGAATTCAACTGGTAAATCTGCCGAAGTCCTTGCGGCGTGCCCAACTAGCCAATTTTGAAGTAGCTGGTCGTCAAGAAGCAGCTGTCGCAGCAGTAAACTTTGTGAAAGCTTATTTGGACTCACCGCAGACTTTTCATCAGGGCTTATACTTGTCGGGTAGTTTTGGAGTCGGCAAAACTTATTTATTAGCAGCAATCGCTAATGGTTTGGCTGCGGAAGGATATCGTTCTTTACTAGTTCATTTTCCATCTTTTGCGGTTAACCTAAAAAATTCAATTGGAACAGATCGGACACGAAACTTAACGGAAAAGTTAAAGAACACGCCGGTTTTAATGATTGATGATTTGGGTGCTGATCAATTGTCTAGCTGGATTCGCGATGATGTTTTAGGAGTTATTTTGCAATATCGGATGCAAGAACAGCTAGCCACATTTTTTAGTTCGAATTTATCGCTTAAAGAATTGCAGGACGGCTACTTAACAGTTAATAATCGTGGAGAAGCTGAACCGCTAAAAGCACAACGCATCATGGAAAGAATCCGTTACTTAGCACAAGAGATCAGGATGGTCGGGAGAAATCGGCGCAATCCGTAGTTTTTTTAAGAAAACTTGAATTTTGGTGGGAAGCGTGTTTTAATAAGAATTAATTGATGTGGAAGATAAACGGTTGTTAAATTACAGGGATGGCAGGATTGATTGAGAACTTGCTGCTTAACGACTTACCACTTCCATTTACAGCTTAGTTAAATGCTGGGCCGGATCGTTACCGTTAATGACGGATTGAGGGGATCATTTATTTGATCCTAGAATTTGGGTGGAACCACGTAAATTTGCGTCCCAAGCAGATAGTTAAAATGTCTGTTTGGGATTTTTTTATTGAAAAATTTAGGAGGTAATAATTTATGGCAAAAATCAAAATTGAATTTCCTGATGGCAAGTCTAAAGAGTTTGAAGCGCTAACGACAGTTAAAGTTGTTGCAGCATCAATTAGCAACAGCTTGGCTAAAAAAGCGGTTGGTGCTCGTTACAATGGTGAATTGGTAGGCTTAGCCCATCAATTAACAGCTGATGGCTCAATTGAAATTTTGACTAAGGACCAACCGACTGCTTTACCGATCCTTTGGCAAACCGGGGCAGTTGTTTTGGGCGCAGCTTTAAGTCAGTTATATCCGCAAATGAATTTTGGCGAAAATGCGGCAACTGAGCACGGATTCTATGTTGATACTGATAATCAGGCTGGTCAAGTTGCTGAGACTGACTTTGAAAAGATTGCTAAAGAGGTTAGCAATCTGGTTAAAAAAGCTTTGCCTTTGGAAGAAGTTTCATATGATGTTGCTGAGGCACTTAAACTTGTCGGGGATGATCCTTATCGGCAAGATTTAATCAAAGCAAATGCACAAGAACACCAAGTTAAGGCAATTAAATTAGGCAGTTTTGTTGATTTTTCGGCAACTGCGGTCTTACCTAATAGTTCAGCCTTGAAATTTTTTAAAGTTTTATCAGTGGCCGGAGCTTATTGGAAAGGTGCTTCAAGTAATCCAATGCTTCAGCGGGTTTACGGAACGGCTTTCTTTAAACAAGCCGATCTTAATGCTGAGTTAGAACGGCAAAAAGAAGCTCATGAACGTGATCATCGGGTGATTGGAAATGAACTAGATTTGTTCTTCGTTGATCCAAAAGTTGGAGCAGGGTTGCCTTATTGGATGCCAAAGGGAGCCACGATCAGAAGAACAATTGAACGTTACATTATTGATCGTGAAGTTGCAGATGGATATCAGCACGTTTATACCCCGGTTTTAGCTAATTTGAATGTGTATAAGCAATCCGGCCACTGGGCACATTACCGTGAAGATATGTTTCCGCCAATGGATATGGGTGATGGTGAGATGCTTGAACTCCGGCCAATGAATTGTCCATCGCATATTCAAATCTACAATCATCATATTCGTTCCTACCGTGATTTGCCATTGCGGATTGCAGAATTAGGGATGATGCATCGTTATGAAAAATCTGGTGCTTTAACTGGACTTTCTCGAGTGCGTGAGATGACTTTGAATGATGGCCATACATTTGTAACACCAGATCAAATTGAATCAGAATTCAAAAAGATTTTACAATTGATGGTTTCAGTCTACCAAGACTTTGATATTACTGACTATCGTTTCCGACTAAGCTATCGGGATCCCAAAAATAAAGTAAAATATTTTGATAACGATGAAATGTGGGAGAAATCTCAAAAAATGTTGAAAGCTGCGATGGATGATCTAGGTTTGGATTACTTTGAAGCTGAAGGTGAAGCAGCCTTTTATGGCCCTAAATTAGATGTTCAGACTAAGACAGCACTCGGTGGAGAAGAAACATTGTCAACAATCCAACTAGACTTCTTATTGCCAGAAAGATTTGATCTTCATTATGTTGGTACTGATGGTCAAGAACATCGGCCGGTAATGATCCATCGTGGTATCGTATCGACTATGGAACGGTTTGTGGCTTATCTGACAGAAATGTATAAAGGTGCTTTTCCAACATGGTTGTCACCACAACAGGTAGCTTTGATTCCAGTAAATAATGATCTTCATTTAGATTATGCTCATAAATTAGCTGATCATTTAGTGGCAAATCATGTGCGAGTCCAAATTGATGATCGCAACGAAAAAATGAGTTATAAAATTCGTCAAGCTCAGGTTAATAAAATTCCTTATACTTTAGTGGTTGGTGATAAAGAAGTTGCAGCTAACCAAGTATCTGTTCGGCGCTATGGTGAAGAGAAGACCCAGTCAATGAGTTTTGCTGATTTTGAAAAAGAAGTTCTAGCAGATATTACTTCTTACAGTCGTCCCAATGAAAACTAAAGCTTGACATCTTTTTAAACAATTGGTAAGCTTAATAGGTTGAGAAAAAGCAGAAGCACCCGCTTCTCGCCTGACAGACAAAAGCCTGTGGGCCGATGAACGATAATATAGTTTTGCTGTGCGGGTAGCTTTGGTCAAAGCTACCCGTTTTCTGCTACATTTCTCGGAAAATTAATTGGAGGTGAAAGACCATAGCAATCGATAAAATGGTTAACGAAGGCATTCGTGCCCGTGAAGTTCGGCTGATTGCCAGTGATGGTTCACAGCTGGGAGTTAAGTCTAAGCAGGAAGCACTAAAAATTGCTGAAAGTGCAAATTTAGACTTGGTTTTAGTTGCTCCTAAAGCCAAACCACCAGTTGCCAGAGTCATGGATTATGGAAAATATCGGTTTGAGTTGCAGAAAAAGCAGCGTGAAGCGAGAAAAAAGCAAAAAGTTATTAATGTCAAAGAAGTACGTTTAAGCCCAACAATCGATGTTAATGATTTTAATACCAAGACGAAAAATGCTCAGAAGTTTTTGAGCAAAGGTGATAAAGTCAAAGTATCAATTCGTTTTAAGGGTCGAGCAATTACTCATAAGGAAATCGGTTATGATGTATTGAACCGTTTTGCTAAAGCAGTGGCAGAAGTTGCTACTGTCGAATCAAGGGCAAAAATGGATGGACGGAGTATGTTTATGATGCTCGCTCCGCAGACCGAGAGTAAGGCTTAATTATTTAGGAGGAAATTGGATTATGCCAAAACAAAAAACACATCGCGCATCAGCAAAACGGTTTAGCCGGACAGGCAAAGGTGGTTTGAAGCGCTTTAATGCTTATACAAGTCATCGTTTTCATGGAAAAACTAAGAAACAACGTCGTCAATTACGGAAGGCATCAATGGTTTCTAGCTCAGATATGAAACGAATCAAGCAGATGCTGTCACAGATGAAATAATTGGCAGCTGCAGCTGTCTGATTTATCGCGAATATTGGATCGGAGTTTAAGGAGGAATTATTATGCCACGTGTTAAGGGTGGAACAGTTACACGTCAACGTCGTAAAAGAATTATTAAATTAGCAAAAGGTTACCGCGGTGCCAAGCACTTACAATTTAAAGCTGCTAAGGAACAGGTTTTAAAATCATATCAATATGCTTTCCGCGATCGTCGGAAAAATAAAAGCAACTTCCGTAAGTTATGGATCGCACGGATCAATGCTGCAGCTCGAATGAATGATATCAGTTACAGTCAATTGATGCATGGCTTAAAGGTTGCTGGAGTTGAAGTAAACCGTAAAATGTTAGCTGATTTAGCTGTCAACGATGGAGCTGCTTTTAGTGTGCTTGTTGATGAAGCAAAAAAGGCATTGGCTAAATAAGAACATTTTGTCTAAGAAGGTCGGGATCATTTTTTTGATCCGGGCCTTTAATTTTAGTCAAACAGTCTTGATTATTTGATAGTGATTTTGCTTATTAGATCAGTTTTGACCTATAATATAATAGGTTAAGAGAAAATAGGAGTGTCACGAATGTTTGAAAGATTTAAACCAACTTGGATGTTAAACTCAATCTATAGCTTGACCCCAGCAGATTTAAAAAGACATGGGATCAAGGCGATCCTAACTGATCTTGATAATACTTTGATAGCTTGGAATCAACCCCAAGCTAATAATGACCAACTGAGAAATTGGCTGGCGATGATGAAGAAAGCAAATATTTCAGTGATCGTAGTTTCGAATAATAATCACCATCGTCTAAAGAAGTTTGCTCAACCGTTAGGAACAGATTTTGTTGCGCGGGCAATGAAACCATTTGGCTTTGGAGTAAAAAAAGCTAAGAAACGTTTAAATTTAACTGATGATCAGTTAGTTTTAGTTGGTGATCAATTACTGACAGATATTGCAGCTGCTAATTGTACAAATATTCGCAGTATCTTAGTTAAGCCGCTGGTCGCTTCTGATGCTTGGAATACTAAAATCAATCGCCTGCTTGAAAAAGTGGTTCGTCATTATCTTTTAAAACATAAAATGTTGGATGATGAATGGAGGAACAAATTAAATGGCTGAAGAATGCTTATTTTGTGTTGGTTGTGGCGCACCAATCCAAACCAGCCAACCGCAAGAGCTGGGATATGTTCCAGCTGCAACTTTGGCTGCAAGAGAGGATCAACAGCTTGATATTTACTGCCAGCGATGTTTTCGTTTACGCCATTATAATGAAATCGAACCAGTATCACTGACAAATGCTGATTTTTTGAAAGTTTTAAGTCAGATTAGTCAACAGTCAGCTTTAGTAGTTAATGTAATTGATATTTTTGATGTTGATGGTTCACTTTTACCATCGTTGCAACGTTTTATTGGTAATAATCCGTATATTCTAGTTGGCAATAAGGAAGACCTTTTACCTAAGTCCTTAAAACGTGCCAAGATCAAAGATTGGTTGCGCCAGCGAGCTAATCAGGTTGGCCTCAAACCATTAGCCGTTGTTTTATTGAGTGCGGAAAAAAATCGTGGAATTGATGAGCTAGTGCAACAGCTCAATAAATATCGTCAACAAAGGGACATTTATTTTGTTGGGGTAACAAACGTTGGTAAGTCAACTTTGATTAACCATTTATTACAGCAGGCGGCAGGAATTAAAAACTTGATCACAGCTTCTCGTTTTCCTGGAACGACTTTGGATTTCATTAAGCTGCCATTGACAGATGGCGGCAATTTGATTGATACACCAGGAATCATGCAACCAAATCAAATCATTCACCGCCTGACTCCAAAGGAAATGAAGTTGATCCAGCCAAATAAGGAATTAAAACCCAAAGTTTATCAGCTAGGAGCTGGTCAAACTTTGTTGCTTGGCGGGCTAGCACGAATTGATTATTTAAAATGTTCAAAAAAGTCATTAGTTTTGTACCTAGCTGAACGGTTGAAGGTGCATCGGACTAAGACTGAAAATGCTGAATATTTTATTGATCGGCATTTAGGGGAGCTTTTACAACCGCCATTTAAAGAAAATGCAGCCAGTTTTCGAAATTTGCAACGGCATGTTTTCAAAGCTCAGCAAAAAAGCGATCTCGTATTTTCTGGTTTGGGCTGGGTCACAATTCCAGTTGGAGCAACGATTGCTGCTTGGGCTCCCAAAGAAACCGGAGTGACAATTAGAAAGGCAATGATTTAATGAAAAAACAAAAACTAAACAATCAACAAAAAAAGTGGCTGAAGTCGACGGCTCATTCGTTACGCCCGCTAATTCAAATTGGGAAGCAAGGAATTTCAGAGATTTGGTTGGAGCAGTTAGAAAAGGCATTGAACAAGCGGGAATTGCTTAAAGTCAATCTCTTGCCAAATGCTCCAGTCACTGAAAGTAAGGCGGCTGAATTGATTGAAGCTAAACTACCAGCAAGTGTTTTGCAGAAAATCGGACATGTGCTTGTTGTTTATCAGCGTTCAAATGATAAAGAAAATCGCTATTTTTCAGAAAAAATCAAGCATTTACCAATCAAGGAGTGAAAAGATTTGAATTTGGTAACTTTTCAAAAGCCAATCGTCAAGCCGGTTTTCGAAACAGAATCAGTCATTCCTAAACAACGGATCGGAATTTTAGGTGGGACTTTTAATCCACCGCATATAGGACATTTAATTATTGCGGAACAGGTTTGTCAACAGTTAGGACTAAAGAAAGTTTTATTTATGCCGGATGCAAAACCACCGCATGTTGATCACAAAGAAGCAATTGCGGCAACTGATCGAAAAAAAATGGTTGCCTTAAGTATCGCAGATAATCCGCATTTTCAGTTGGAGGATTGTGAGCTGCGCCGTGGCGGAATCAGTTATACCTTTGAAACGATCAAAGCTTTGCTACAGAAGCATCCAGATTATGAAATTTATTTTATTATCGGCGGTGATATGGTTGCGTATTTGCCAAAATGGCATAAAATAACTGAATTGGTTAAATTAGTGCATTTTGTTGGTGTCAGACGAGCTGGATATCCAACGAGCAGTCCTTATCCAATTTTGTGGGTTGACGTACCTTTGATTCAAATCAGCTCGACTCAGATCAGGGAAAAGGTTGCGGCTGGTGACTCAATTCGTTATCTAGTGCCAGATGCAGTCAAAGAGTATATTCATAAAGAAGGTCTTTATTGTGAAAGAAGTTGAATATCAAGAACATTTTTTTCCAGGGACAAGACAGGAGTTATTGAATAAGGTCAAACAAAGTGTAAAAGAAAAACGTTATCAGCACATTTTAGGTGTTGAGCAAACAGCTGTCAAATTGGCTGAAATTAATCAGTTCGATCTAGAAAAGGCCAGTGTTGCCGGTTTAGTCCATGATTACGCGAAAGAAAGAACGGCAGCGGAATTTAAAGTGGCAATCAAGCAACATCAGCTTGATCCGGATTTACTGAATTGGGGAAATTTCATCTGGCATGGAGTGGTTGGCGCAGAAATTATTCGTGATGAATTAAGAATCACTGATGAGGAGATTTTAAATGCTGTTCGTCGGCATACAGTTGGCGCAGTTGAAATGACAACGCTTGACAAGTTGATTTATGTGGCAGATTTTGTTGAACCTAGTCGCGATTTCCCTGACGTGGAATTTGCCCGAAGCTTGGCGTATGCTGATTTAGATCAAGCAGTAAGATTTGAAACTAAGCATACATTGCAATACTTGCTCAATGCAAATCAGACAGTTTATCCGCGTGCAATTGATACGTATAACCAATGGGTCGTAAAAAAGTGAGAGGAAAATTCAATGGAAAATTCTAATTTATTGAAAGTTATTGTCAATGCTGCTGATGATAAAAGAGCAGAAGAATTGGTGGCTTTGGATGTTCGCCAGGTTTCTTCAATTACCGATTGTTTTGTGATTATGCAAGCCGATTCAAAACGTCAGGTTCAGGCAATTGCTGAAGAGATCGAAGAAAAAGTTGCAGCTGGCGGATTTGAAATTCAGCGAATCGATGGTAAAAATAGTGGCACTTGGGTCTTGATTGATTTAGGTGATGTAATTGTCCATGTTTTTCAAACTGAGACACGCAAGTTTTATAATTTAGAAAAGCTTTGGTCGAATTGTCCATCAATCGATTTGCGTTCGCTGATCAACGAGTAAGGTAAGAAAATGACAGTTGTGGGAATCATTGCCGAATTTAACCCTTTCCATAATGGCCATTTATACTTATTACAGCAGATCAAAAAAAAGTTTCCGCAAGCGACAGTTGTAGTAGTGATGAGTGGCAATTTTCTTGAACGTGGCGAACCGGCTTGCATCGACAAATGGACAAGAACCAAACAGGTTTTGCTAGCTGGAGTCGATTTAGTAGTTGAATTACCAGTTGCTTACTGTGTCCAGCCGGCAGATCGATTTGCTTGGGGAGCGATAAAAATCCTCAATGAATTAGGAATCGATTATTTATGTTTTGGGGCTGAACACGCCCAGTATGATTTTAGCCAGATGGCCTGCCAAGTTGCTAAGGTCCATGGAAATTTTCAAAAGTTTAATGAATCATATGCAGCGGCGTATCAACGAGCGGTAACTGAAAAGATCGGTCATCCAGTCGATCAGCCAAATGATTTATTGGGATTGGCATATGCCAAGGCTTGCCAGCAGTTGACATCTAAGATTCAACTTGTACCTATTCAACGTGTTGCGGCTGCCTATCATGATCAAAGTTTGAATCCTAAGCAAAAAATTGCAAGTGCAACGGCAATTAGAAAAGCTTGGCATCAAGCTGATCAGCAAGTCGGTAATTATCTGCCTACAACCAGCTGGCAAACTATTAAGCAGCAAAAGCCATTGACTTGGGATGATTTTTGGCCATGGCTTCGCTATCGCATAATTTCGAGTACGCCGCAGCAACTAAAAGTAATTTATGATGTTACGGAAGGTTTGGAATATCGATTGCAACAGCAATTGATTAAATTGCCTTTGACAGCCAGCTTTGATGACTGGATCAAAGCTGTTAAAACTAAACGCTATACTTATACGCATTTAAGTCGGATAGCAGTTAATATTTTATTGCAGTTGAAACAAGCCGAAGTTGAACAGCAGTTTAAACAGCCATATTTACGGCCATTAGGTTTTAATGCGCGCGGTCAGCAGATCTTGCATCAGATCAAAAAGCAAACTGCTTGGCCAGTAATTGTTAAAGTTGGCCAAAAAGAAGTTAAAAAAATTGTTGAAATAGACTACCGGGCTGGCAAGGTTTATGAATTAGCCAGTCATAGGCCACAGGATTTAAAGCAGGCGCCGTTGATCATTAATTAACGGGTGTCAAGTAAAAAACGTTGACATTGGTTGAAATCGTCGGTATAATCAAAATTGTTGTATTGGGGGGAAAGTTTTGGTAAATTGGACACTAACTGAATTGAAACGCAATTGTCGTGAACCTTTGAAAATTGCAGAAGTCATTGATGCTACTTCAATTGTTAAAGCCAAAAATGAAAATGTTATTTCTGTTTCTCCTGCGAATGTGAATGGTTTTTTCTTATTAGATCAACTGGGAGTACACGGTAGCTTTCAAATCGAAGCAACCGTTGTTTTACCTTCAACACGGTCGTTAAGGCCAGTTAAGGTGCCATTAAGTTTTGCAGTTAATGAATATTACGTTGATGCTGCTGAACATGATTTGTCGAGATTTGAGCAAACAGATGTGGTAATTCAATTAAAAGATGGTTTGCTTGACCTAGCAGAGGTAGTCGCTGATAATCTCTTGGTTCATTTGCCAATAAAAGTTTTGACCTCTGAAGAGGAAAATGAGGATTGGCCGATGCCACAAGGAAAAGATTGGCGGTTGGTGGTAGAAGGGCAAAAGTTAAAGGCAAGTCAAACGGTTGATCCGCGTTTAGCTAAATTAAAAGATTTTTTTAAAAAACAATCTTAGACGCTAGTTGCAAAAATTAGAAATAACCGGTACAATTTTACATGTTGAGTATATTTTAAAGGAGGTGGCTGTGATGGCAGTTCCAGCACG
Organism: Liquorilactobacillus sicerae; assembly: GCF_029916425.1. Taxonomy (GTDB): domain Bacteria; phylum Bacillota; class Bacilli; order Lactobacillales; family Lactobacillaceae; genus Liquorilactobacillus; species Liquorilactobacillus sicerae. The sequence goes on from NZ_JAHAVQ010000004.1 coordinate 96,344, forward strand.
AAAAACATCGAAAACACGCAAGCGTCTACGTCGGACACATTATAAACTTCAAGCAGCAAGTTTAAGTGCTTGCCCAAACTGTGGTGAGTTAAGAAGACCGCATCGTGTATGCCCAAGTTGTGGCTATTACGACGGAAAAGAAGTCGTTAAGGTTAAATAGTTGCTTTTTCAAGCAGACTAATTGGTGTTCTAAGTGCTGAACTTGGAGCGCTTTTTTTTAGCTTACAATAGGCCGATTAAGTACATTAAAATTTAAGCGAAAGGCTGATAAATTATGAAAGTTCATCAAGCAGATCTTCAAATCAGTGCAGTTTCTCCTCAGCAGTATCCGCAAGCTATACTCAGTGAAATAGCTTTTGTCGGTCGTTCCAATGTTGGCAAGTCTTCATTAGTCAATTCTTTATTGGGACGAAAAAAATTGGCGCGAATTTCGAGTCAACCAGGCAAAACACAAACCTTGAATTTTTATTTGATTGATGAGAAATTTCGTTTTGTTGATGTTCCTGGCTACGGGTACGCCAAAGTTTCGCAACAAAAGCGTCAAGACTGGGGCAAAATGATTGAAACTTATTTGACGCAACGGGATAATTTAAGAGGTGTTATCTCGTTAATCGATGGACGCCATGCTCCAACTCAGCTTGATCAGCAGATGGTCGATTATCTGAAATATTATCAATTGCCGCTTTTGATAGTTGCAACCAAAACGGATAAGATAGCTAAGGGTCGTCGCCAACAGATCAAGTCGGTTTTTAAACGGCAATTACAGCTTGATGAACAGGACCAAGTTGTGCTTTTTTCAATAGTCGAGCATTACGGGCAAGCTGAGGTTTGGCAATGGATCAGGGAAAAAATATCTTAAAAGATTGGTGATTAGAAATGGAATTTAATGAATATCAACGAGCTGCAAATCGGACTTTATATGGTAATGAGCAGGTGCTAACGAATTGTGCGCTGGGATTAGCTGGTGAGAGCGGTCAGCTGATTGACTTGATTAAAAATTATACTTTTCGTGGCAAAGAATTAGATCGCCAAGAAATGATTCATGAAATGGGCGATGTTCTCTGGTATTTGTCACAAATTGCTCAGTGGGCTGACGTTTCTTTTGATGAAGTTGCCAAAACAAATATTGCTGCTTTAAACAAACGTTATCCAAATGGTTATTTACCAGAAAAATAAAATAACTGTCAGGCTTTAAGCTTGACAGTTATTTTAATCCTGTTTAACTATTTTTTCTTGCTCGGCTTTTTTTCTTGTTTATTAGCAAGATTTTTTTTAGCGAGCTCTTTGTTGTCCTCTTTTTTAGCTGTTGGAACAGGATCAGACGCAAACTTTTCAAACATGCGTTCAAGATTATTTTGGCGATTGACGATTAATCCCATTTTTTAAAACCTCCAATTTAAGGATTTTCATCTAGTTTAGCAAAAACCAGTATAATTTTCAAATTTTATCAGTGATATAGAACTTAAAGTTGCTTTTTTAATTCTTTATGAATAAAAACAATTATAATTCCCAGAATATTGCATAATAATTCTTTTCAAAGTATACTTACATTACTAAGTTAATTTGAAGGGGAGAACTAATGAAAATCAAGAAATTTTTGCTATTATTTATATTCCTGTTAGCTGGATCGCTAATTTGCTTCGGTAAGGTGCAAGCATCAACGGATACTTCACTTCAACAAGTTAAACAAAAGGGAACGTTAGTAGTGGGTACAAGTGCTGATTATCCGCCATATGAATTTACAGTCAAAAAAAATGGGCAAACGAAATATGTTGGTTTAGATATTGAGATTGCCAAGCAGTTTGCAAAAAAATTAGGAGTTAAGTTAGAAATTAAGAATATGAACTTTGACTCTTTATTGGTAGCATTGGAAACGCGCAAAGTTGATATGGTCATTTCCGGCATGAATCCAACACCTGAGCGAAAAAAAAGTGTCGATTTTTCCAAAATATATTATCGCGGCAAGCAGTATATGCTGATTAATAAAAAAGATGCCGCACGCTTTAAGAATATTCATAGTTTTAAGGGTCAAACAATTGGGGCGCAAACAGGCTCTTTACAATACCAATTGGTTCAACAGCAAATGAAAGACAATCAGGTTAAAGGCTTGGCTAAACTAAATGATTTAGTAATTGCTTTGCAGTCAGGCAAAGTCAATGCAGTGGCGATGGAAGAAGCAACTGCCAAGGCCTTTGCAGAAAATAATACCTCGTTAAAAGTTATTGATCCGCATTTTAATGTCAAATCTAGTCAGACTGGTTCGGCAATCGCATTTCATAAAGGCTCGTCTAGTTTAGTTGCAGCAGCTAATCAGACGATTGATCAGATCAAGCAAAAAAATTTAATCAATCAAAAATATATCCCCTTGGCTGGCAAGTATATGTCGAATAATTCGAAGAAAAATACTATGTGGAATTATTGGACTTATTTTGCTAAAGGGATCGAATATACTTTACTGATCACGGCGATTTCAGTTTGTATTGGTTTTGTTTTAGGGACTCTATTTTCTTTAATGAGATTATCAAAAATTAAAATTTTACATTTGTTAGCAGTTTGGTACATTGAATTTGTTCGTGGAACACCATTAATGGTTCAGGTAATGTTTGTCTATTTTGGGATTGGAGCAGTAATTCAGTCAATGCCGGCTTTGATTGCAGGGATCATTGCTGTTTCTTTGAATTCAGCTGCTTATGTTGCTGAGATCATCCGTTCTGGTATCCAATCGATTCCAATCGGTCAGACCGAAGCAGCCAGAAGTCTAGGAATGTCACAACACGAAGCTTATCGTTATGTGATTATTCCACAGGCTTTAAAAAATATTTGGCCAGCATTAGGCAATGAATTTATTACTTTAATCAAAGAAAGTTCGATTGTTTCAATTATCGGCGTTGGCGATTTAATGTATGAGATGCAACTGGTTCAATCAGCAACTTATAAAGGTGTTTTACCGATTTTTATTGCAATGGTGATTTACTTTATAATGACCTTTAGTCTGTCAAATGTTTTGGGATATTTTGAGAGGAAGATGAAGCATGCCTAAGGATGAGTTAATGATTGAGGTCAAACATTTGAAAAAAACTTTTGGCGATAATTTAGTTTTAAAAGATATTACTGAATCGGTCAAAAACGGTCAGGTAATTTGTGTGATTGGACCTTCTGGATCAGGAAAAAGTACTTTTCTGCGTTGCTTAAATGTTTTGGAACAGCCAACTGATGGGAAAGTTTTATTTGAAGGCAACGACTTAACTGGTATTTCAGATGAGAAACTTAATCAGTTACGTCAAAAAATGGGAATGGTTTTTCAAAGTTTTAATTTATTTCCAAATTTGACTGTTTTAGAAAATATTGAGCTGGCACCGTTGAAGGTCAAAAAGTTTCAGTCAACAGCAGCTAAAGCAAAAGCCATGGATCTGCTAACCCAAGTTGGGCTGGCTGAAAAAGCCAATCAGTATCCGCAAAGCCTTTCCGGTGGTCAGCAACAGCGGGTGGCAATTGCGCGAGCGTTAGCTATGAGTCCGGAAGTTATGTTGTTCGACGAACCAACTTCGGCTTTGGATCCAGAAATGGTTGGCGAAGTTTTAAAAGTTATGCGAGATTTGGCTGAATCAGGGATGACGATGGTGGTCGTGACGCATGAAATGGGATTTGCGAAAGAAGTTGCCGATCAGATTTGGTTCATGGCTGATGGTTATATTCAAGAAAAAGGAACTCCAGCTGACTTTTTTGCTCATCCTCAAACGGATCGGGCTAAAGATTTTTTGTCTAAGATTTTGTCGTAGCTAATGATTGAATTCAAAAATTTGAATTGCTAAACAATTATTTAAGGCTGAAAAAGATTTGCTTTTGAGGTATTTCAAAGGAAAATTGCTTTGAGATTAAATACCGCGAGCATCTTTTTCAGCTTTTTTAAATTTGAAAGTGGCGAGAATTTTTGATTTTGCCTATAATAAGAATGACTTTTAAAATTGAAAGGAAATTAGATGACAACACTGTATTTAGAAAATAAATTAAAACTTTTGCCGGATCTTCCTGGTTGTTATTTAATGAAGGACATTAATCACAAAATTATTTATGTCGGTAAAGCTAAAAACTTAAAAAACCGGGTACGTTCGTATTTTAAAAGCAGTCACGAAGGCAAAACTGCTCGTCTAGTTGGAGAAATTCGAGATTTTGAAACGATCGTTACTTCGACCGATAAGGAAGCTTTTTTATTAGAGATTACTCTGATTCAAAAACACAAACCTTATTATAATATCAAACTAAAACGTGGAACAGGCTATCCATATATCAAAATTACTAAAGAAAAAGATCCCCAGTTAAAAATTGTTAGCCAAATCAAGCGTGATGGGGGAGATTATTTTGGACCATATCCGAATGTTTACGCTGCAACTGAAACAGTGCAACTCTTGCAGAAAGTTTATCCATTGCGCCGATGTAATGGTTATCAAAAGCGACCGTGTTTGTACTATCATATGGGCCAGTGTTTAGGCGCTTGCTTTCGAGAAGTACCGGCCAGCGAATATCAAGAACAGATTCGTAAAATCAAGTCATTCTTAAATGGAAATGTCGGCGGAATTAAACATGAATTGCAAAAGAAAATGGAGCAGGCTGCTGAAAAGCTTGAATTTGAACGTGCAGCTGAGTTTCGAGATCAAATTCACTACATTGAAATGACGGTTGAAAAGCAGAAAATCATCTCTAATGACTATACTCCGCGGGATCTGTTTAATTGTTACTTAGATAAAGGCTGGTTATCGATCCAGGTCTTTTATATTCGACAGGCCCGCTTGATGAAACGAGAAAAGCGCCTTTTTCCTTGTATTGATACACCAGCAGCTGAACTTGAATCATTTATTCTGCAGTTTTATAATCAGAAAAATAAAATTTTACCACGAGAAATTTTAGTTCCAGCTGGAATTGATCGAGAAGTCTTATCAGCAATTTTAAATTTGCCAGTCAAAATACCTCATCGTGGTCAAAAAAAGAAGCTTTTAGATTTAGCAGCTAAGAATGCGCGACTGCTTTTAGAGGAAAAATTCAGATTGTTGGAATTAGATAATCGCAAAACCACTGGAGCAGTTAATCAGATCTTAGCATCTTTAAATTTAAGGACTGGACATCGGATTGAAGCTTTTGATCATTCACACATTCAAGGAGCGGATTTGGTTTCAGCTATGGTTTGTTTTGTCGATGGACGACCAGAAAAAAATTCTTATCGTAAATATCGCTTGTTGACAGTCGACCACGCTGATGAAGCTGCTAGCACTCGGGAAGTTATTCGACGGCGTTATACTCGTTTATTAAGAGAAAAGGCTCCACTACCTGATTTGATTTTAATGGATGGTGCTGAAATTCAAATTCAAGCAGCCAAAGATGTATTAGTAAATGAACTTAATTTGAATTTGCCGGTTGCTGGAATGGTCAAAAATGAACATCATAAAACGGCCGACTTGATGAATGAAGAATTTCAGAAAGTCCAGCTTGATCCTAAAAGTGAGGGCTTTTACCTTTTGCAGCGAATCCAAGATGAGGTTCACCGCTTTGCGATCACTTATCACCGACAAACCCACTCCAAAAACTCATTGGGTTCAAGGTTGGATTCGATTCCTGGAGTTGGTCCGAAAACACGAAATAAATTATTACGTAAATTCGGTTCACTAAAAAAAATTGCAGCTGCATCTTTAAGTGAAATCCAGTCGTTGGGAATCCCATCACAAGTTGCGCAAACAATTAAAATTACGCTCAAGTCTTTTCAGTGACTATTTAACTCATTTGGTCGCGGTGGTTCATAATCGACATCCCAAGGTTCAACATGGACATCGGTATCATAAACCGTAAACTTGCGGCGTAATAAACTTTCAACTTTTTCAGTGACATGGTGACTTTCGCGAACGGTCATTTGCGGGTCGACCCAAATAATGATGTCGACATAGATATTGGCACCATAAGTTCGGCCTTGAATGTTATGAACTTTTTCGACCTGCGGAATTTGTTCAACTGCTGCAATATATTGGTCTAATAAATCATCATCAAAGCCGTCGCTTAAAGCAAAAGCGCTGTCGGATAAAATGTGATAAGCAGTTTTTAAAATTAAACCGCCAATCAGCATGGCAACAAGATTATCAATTTGCGGAAGTTGGAAGTTAGCTGCAATGATCGTCAAACTGGTGCCAATACTTGTCCAAGCATCGTTGCGGGTATCTTTTGCAATAGCCAATAGTGAATCTGATTTGATTTTTTTAGCAAGACGGGCATTATGAAAATAAATCAGCAGCATAACAATAGCACTGATGATTCCAACGAAAAGTGAATAAATTCCAGGTGTTTTTTCTTCTCCAATCAACATCTGCTTAATTGATGAGTAGATAACACTGCCGCCGGTTGCCAGCATGACTAATGAAGTGGCAAAAGTGGCAATGGTTTCGGCTTTCCAATGGCCGTATTGGTGGTGCTCATCAGGTGGTCGGCGAGCTAGACGTAGGCCGTAAATGATAGCCAGCGATGAAAGAATGTCAGTGATGTTATTTGCACCATCGGCAATCAAGGCTGAGGAGTTAGCTAATTGACCAATGATCACTTTGAGAGCTGCTAAAAAAATATAAGCGAGCATACTTAAAATGACACCCTTTTCGGCGACTCTTAAATTTTGATAGCGTTCTTGCATAATTACCCTTCCTTAAAATGTTGGATTTTTCAGCTTTGAAATTTAGCCCCTAGGTTTCAGTATAAAATTATAGTTTTCTTTAGATCAAAAGCCAAATCTTTTACCAATTAAAATTTTTTAATCAGGTATGGTTGGTGAGCTCAATTGATTAATTTTGACCGCTTTTCTAAAAACTGTTATAGTGAGGCTTGGTAGTTTTACTCTATAATAAATACGTAAAATAAAAAAGGAGGCGTTGGGATGTTTGTTGATCAAGCCAGGATTTTTATCAAAGCTGGTAAAGGTGGAGATGGTATGGTTGCTTTTCGTCGGGAAAAATTTGTCCCCAATGGTGGCCCAGCTGGTGGAGATGGCGGTTACGGTGGTAGTATCATTTTGAAAGCAGTTAGCGGAATGCGGACTTTAACCGATTACCGTTACCATCGACATTTTAAAGCAGCAAGTGGCGGTAAAGGAATGATCAAAGGAATGTATGGTCGCAAAGCCGAAAATTTAATTTTAAAAGTTCCGCTGGGGACTACTGTCAGTGACGCACAGACTCATGAGATTTTGGGGGATCTGATTACTGAGAATCAAGAGTTAGTTGTTGCACAGGGCGGTCGCGGCGGTCGTGGTAACATTCATTTTGCTAGTTCCAAAAATCCTGCTCCGGAGATCGCTGAAAATGGTGAACCGGGTGTTGAACGAACGATTCAGTTGGAGTTGAAGGTTTTAGCAGATGTTGGTTTGATTGGTTTCCCTTCAGTTGGCAAGTCAACCCTGTTAGCAGCCGTTACGAGTGCTAAGCCTAAAATTGCTGCTTATCAATTTACGACTTTAACGCCTAATTTAGGAATGGTCCAGTTGACAGATGGACGGGATTTTGCTATGGCTGATCTGCCAGGCTTGATTGAAGGAGCATCGCAAGGAATTGGTTTAGGGATTAGTTTTTTGCGCCACATTGAACGGACAAGAGTTCTTTTGCATGTCATTGATATGAGCGGGACTGATGGACGCGATTCATTTAGTGATTATCAAAAAATTAACCATGAATTAGCGGTTTATGATAAAACTTTATTGGATCGACCGCAAATTGTCGTCGCTAGCAAAATGGATCTTCCAGATGCGGCAAAAAACTTAGAAAATTTCAAATTAGAATTACAAAATGAGAAAAAGCAGCCGGAAGTTGTGGCAATTTCTGCAGTTACGCACCAGGGGTTAGAGAAGTTATTGAACCTGACAGCTGATTTAATTGAAAGAACGCCAGCTTTTCCAACTTTAGCTGAAAAAATAAAGGCAAATGATTTGCAAGTCAATTTTGAAGCTTCACAGCCAACCTTTAAAATTGAACGAGATTCTAGTGCGACTTGGATTTTGACGGGGGCTAAATTAGAAAAATTATTTGAAATGACAAATTTTGAGCATGATGAAAGTGTCATGCGTTTTGCTCGTCAGTTACGTGGTATGGGTGTCGATGATGCTTTACGTCAACGTGGAGCAAAAAATGGTGATGTAGTCAAAATTAAAGACTTTACTTTTGAGTTTGTCGATTAATTACTGGGGTTTTAAAATGGATCAAAGGTTAAAAAAACATCGGTATATTACAGGTTTTGATGGGATTCGAACGATTGCAGTAATCACGGTTATCTTCTATCATTTGATGCCGTATAGTATCCAGGGTGGCTATTTAGGTGTTTCCATCTTTTTTGTCTTATCAGGCTACTTGATAACCGATTTGCTGAATCAGGAATTAGAACAAAATGGTCAGATCAATATTTGGGCTTTTTATCAGCGGCGAATCCGCCGGCTTTATCCTGGTTTAGTTGCGATGGTTATTGCAACAGCGGCTTATATTACTGCCTTTCAACGTAATTTGCTGATCAGCCTAAGGACTACGATAATCACTAATTTCTGTTATGTTTATAATTGGTTTCAGATTCACCAAGGTCAGTCTTATTTTGATCGTTTCAGTAATCAGTCACCTTTTACCCATCTTTGGTCATTATCGATTGAAGGTCAGTTCTATTTTGTTTGGCCGTTTATCATAGTTTTGCTTTGGAAATTTTTGCGCCGTCGGTTACCGATTTTTGATGTGATTTTTATGGCCGCTTTCTTTTCAGCTTTAGCAATGGCATTCTTATTTGTTCCAGGGAAAGATCCCAGTCGCCTTTACTTTGGTACTGATACGCGTATGTTTTCAATTCTGTTGGGCGCAGCTTTGTCTTTTGTCTGGCCAAGTGCGTCACTAAAAAAAGAATTACCGCTTTCAGCCAGAACATTTTTGAACTTAGCAGGTTTATCAGCTTTAACCGTGATAATTTTAATGTTCTTTCAGCTTTCTGGTCAGAGTGATTTGACTTATCGTGGGGGAATGTTTTTCTTTTCGTTGCTAGCAATGATTTTGGTTGCAACAGTTGCTCATCCAGGATCAGATATGAATTGGATCTTGAGTAATCGTGTTTTTTCGTGGATTGGTAAAAGAAGTTATGGAATTTATCTCTACCAATATCCGGTAATGATTTTTTATGAGTCTAAGGTTCAAAATATTGCTGCTCATCCTTGGATACATGCAATGATTGAAATTGCAGTGATTTTATTGATCAGTCATCTTTCATATAAATATTTGGAACGCCCATTGCAGCATTTTGATTTTCATCAAACCAAACGAGTGTTAGGCGAGATCTTTTCTTTTAATTTAAAACATCGAGTAAAAAAAAGTGCTTTTGCGCTGACAACAGTTGTTTTTGTAACTGCTTTAGCAGGTTCCTTTAGCAGTCAGGCAGCGCAGACAAAGCAACCAGCTAATCCTTTGCAAACTAAGATTACTGATAATGAAAAAGCAATCAAAAAACATAATAAACGTGTGGCCGTCCAGCAATCAACTGAAAAAAATTCTAGCTCAGCAACAGTTAGTAGTTCAGTCAGCTCAGTTAAAGCGACAACGGATAGTCCGTTGTCGGCCAATCAATTAACTGCAGCTAGTAAATTGCAAATTACGGCAGTCGGTGATTCAGTTTTAGCGGATGGCTCATTGAATTTACAGAAAATCTTTCCCCAGATGTATATTGATGCCAAAGTTGGTCGCCAGACAAAAGATGCAATTGGTGTTTTGCAAGGCTTAGCTCAGCAACGTAAATTGGCACCAATTGTTTTATTGAGCTTAGGTACTAACGGACCATTTACTTCTGACCAGTTGCAACAAATTATGCAGGTAATCGGTCATCGCCAGGTATTTTGGGTCAATACTCATGTACCAACCCGGCGTTGGCAAGATCAAGTAAACCAAGCCTTGAAACAAGCAGCTGGTCATTATCGGAACCTACGAATCATTGATTGGTATGACTATAGTCAAGGACATACAGACTGGTTTTACAGTGATAACGTTCATCCTAATCAATACGGTTTGAAATATTATAGTAGTTATCTCGCGGAGCAGATCTTGAAAAATAGTTAGCGTTAATTTGGCGCTGGCTATTTTATTCTCAAGACCGAATATTTTTTTATTTTAACACTTTTGATGATAAAATGAATTTAGTTAGGAATTTTAAATAGATGGGAATTTATTATGGAGTTAGAATTTTTAGGTACCAGTGCTGGTTCGCCAGCCAAGTCAAGAAATGTCTCAAGTTTAGCACTTAAGCTGTTGGAAGAAATCAATGAAATCTGGTTATTCGATGTCGGTGAAGGAACTCAGCATCAGATTTTACGGACAACGATCAAGCCACGCAAGATTGCTAAAATTTTCATAACTCATTTACATGGTGATCATTTGTTTGGGCTGCCGGGTTTTTTAAGTAGCCGTTCGTTTCAGGGAGCTGATCAAAACGAGCCGTTGCTGATCTTTGGACCTAAGGGGATCGTTGATTTTGTGAAAGTCAGCTTAAGAGTTTCCCAAACCAAATTAAGCTACCCAATTAAATTTATTGAAATTGAACATGACGGATTGATTTATGAGAATTCACGCTTTAAGGTCTATGCAGCACATTTAGATCACCGAATCGAATGCTTTGGTTATCGGATCGTTGAAAAAGATTATCCGGGAGAATTGTTGGTTGATAAGTTAAAGATTGATCAGATTCCCAGCGGGCCGCTTTATGGGCAATTAAAAGCTGGCAAGGTTGTAGTTTTACCTAATGGACGACGGATTGATGGTCGTAATTATCTTGGTAGTCCGCGCCGAGGAAGAATCATCACGATCTTAGGTGATACCCGCCAAACAGCTACGATTGAACAATTAGCTGAAAATGCCACCGTTTTAGTTCACGAGAGTACTTTTGGCAAAGGAGAAGCTAAATTAGCCCGGAATTATTACCATTCGACCTGTTTGCAAGCTGCTCAAGTTGCTAAAAGAGCGCATGTTAGTCAATTGTTGTTAACACATATTTCAGCCCGTTATATTGGGCTGCAAGTTTTTCAATTAGAAAAAGATGCCAGTCAGATTTTTAAGAATACGAAAGTTGTCAAGGACTTTGATTGTTACATGATTCCTTTTCCAACGAGAAAGGCAGGGCAAATTAAATGAATAAAATGGGTTTTCGTCAACTAAAAGATCTACGTAATCAAGTGGCAGTCGTTACAGGTGCTTCCTCCGGTTTGGGTGAACAGATTGCTTATCAATTAGCTCAAAAAGGTGCGATTGTCGTTGTTTGTGCTCGGCGGATCGAGCGTTTGCAGCAAGTCAGTCAGCGTTGCCAAGCTTTGTCAGGAAGACTATCATTGCCACTGCAGGTTGATGTCAGTGATCCTGAGAAAATTGAGCAAGCTGTTACTCAAGTTGAAACAAAACTCGGACCAATTGCAGTTTTGGTAAATGATGCTGGTTTTGGTTCAATGGAGAATTTCTTGCATTTTAAAATGTCAACAGCTGAAAAAATGTTTCGGGTCAATGTTTTGGGCCTGATGTATTTTACTCAATTTGTTGGGCTAAAAATGGCCGCTCGAAAAACTGGAGCAATTGTTAATATTGCATCAATTGCTGGCAAGATTGCGACACCAAAATCAACAGTTTATTCGGCTACTAAATCAGCTGTGATCGGTTTTTCGAATGCGTTGCGGCTGGAATTAAAGCCATTTGGTATTTCAGTTTTAACTGTTAATCCTGGGCCAATTAAAACTGACTTTTTTGCAATTGCTGATCAAACGGGTCATTATTTGGATCATATTGGCTGGTTAGCCTTGGAACCTGATAAACTCGCTGAGAAAATTGTTGCAGCAATCGGTACTCGTCGTCGGGAAATTAATGCACCAGGCATTTTTGAATGGGCCTATCATTTTTATAATCTTTTTCCAGCAGCTGGAGATTTTTTAGCTGGCGGGCTCTTTAATCAAAAATAAGGGGGTTGATTTAATGAAAAATCAAGGACGCTTATTAAGTGCGATTGTATTAATTTTATTAGTGGCGGTTTTTGCCTTACTAAATACGCAAAGAATTGTTTTACATTTGATTTTCTGGCAACCAGCATTTCCTTTAGTGATCGTGTTGATCGTTTCAGTCTTGATAGGGGCGTTGATAGCAGCTTTATTATCGACCGTTTCCATTTATCAATTGAAGAAACAAATTAAAGATTTGTCCCAAGATCATGATCAAATTGAAGAAAAAATCAAACAGAAATATGATGAAAGATTGAGTCAGCAACAGAAGGTCTATCAAAAAAAGATCAATGCATTAAAAGGCCAGCTTGCTAAAAAATAAGGAGTTTTTATAATTGTTGGAAGCAAAGTATTTGTGGCAGCCAGTTGCTGAACCTGAGGATGGACAAGTTAAATCTCTCGCCCAAGAATTATCAATCAGTGACTTACTGGCAAAGTTGTTGATTGAACGTGGGATAAAAACCAAAGCAGCGGCGACAGTTTTTTTAACGCCAACAGTTGCTCAAATTGACGATCCATTTAAGCTACATGATTTAAAAAAGGCTGTTAATCGACTACAGCAAGCGATTGCTCAACAAGAGAGTATTACTGTTTACGGTGACTATGATGTGGATGGAATCACGGCTACTTCAGTTATGTATGAGGCGCTTGAACAATTAGGAGCCAAAGTTGATTATTATGTGCCAGATCGAATAACTGATGGATATGGTCCAAATTTAAAACGCTATCAGCAATTGATTGCAAATAAAACGCAACTGATCGTAACGGTCGATAATGGCGTCGCTGGTTTTGAGCCAATTGAATATGCGCAACAGCATGGTGTTGATGTGATTGTGACTGATCACCATTCCTTTGGAGGAAAAATGCCGCCAGCCTATGCAATTGTTCATCCAGCTTTTCCTGGCAAGAATTACTCCTGCCCAGATTTGGCAGGAGTTGGAGTAGCTTTTAAAGTTGTCTGTGGTCTGTTGGAAGAAATACCGCAAGAAATGCTAGATCTGGTGGCATTGGGAACGATTGCTGATGTGATGAAACTGACTGGAGAAAACCGAGCTTTGGTCAAGTTTGGCTTGCAAGTCTTGCAGCAGACACAGCGAGTGGGTCTAACTGCCTTGGCAAAAAAGGCTAATGTAAAGCTTAGTCAAGCAGATGAAGAAACGGTTGCTTTTAGTTTTGCGCCACGGTTGAACTCACTGGGCAGACTAGCTGAAGCAACAGATGGTGTCGAGTTGCTAACGACTTTTGATGAACAAAGAGCTGATGAGTTAGCTGACAAGATTGAAAAGCTCAATGAACAGCGGCAAAAGTTGGCTGAAAAGATGACTAAGGCAGCTTTAGAGCAACTGTCGTCTCAACCGGACAATTTGGTTAATTTAGTTGCAGCATCTGATTGGCCAATTGGTCTTTTAGGAATCGTTGCCAGTCGTTTAGTAGAAAAGACGGGCAAACCAAGCTTGGTGTTCAATTTGAATCAGCGGTCACAACTGGCTAAAGGGTCTGGCCGGTCAGTTGTTGCCTTTGATTTGTTTCAAGCCTTAGCCCCCAATCGTGACTTGTTAACGGCATTTGGGGGTCACCAGCAAGCGTGTGGCTTAACTTTGCCAAGCGCTAAGTTGCCCCAGTTGCAGGAAATTTTAAATCAAGCAGCTGACCGGCAGGGGTTAAGAACTACTGAACGTGAAAAGCTTCAAGTAGCCGCAGCTTTATCGGTTGGTCAAGTAGATTTAAGCTTATTTGATCAACTGAAACGGCTAAAACCTTTTGGCAACGGCAATCCGCAACCAATTTTTTCCTTTAAGAATTATCAGCTCAAAGATGCTCGATTAATTGGTAAACAAAAAAATCATTTACAATTTAAATTAACTGAAGGTCAAAAAGAAATCAGTGCAATTGATTTCTTTGTCGGCAATGAAGGCAAGTACCTGACTGAAGATCCACCAGCTTTTGATTTCGTGGGACACTTAACGCTTAATCATTGGCGTGATCAATCACGAATCCAAGTTATTGTTGATGATCTCGCAGCTAAAAGACCAGTGATTTGTGATTTACGCTCGCTGAAAGATAAGAAAGCAAGTTTGAAAAAAACGGGAGCTTATTTTTTCTTCAAAGAGAAGCATTTTTTGAAATTAAAAAAAATATTGCCAGAAAGGGCGCAAGCAATCGTTGGTGTGCAACAACTTGAAGAAACTTTAAGCCAAGATCATTTAGTTTTGGTTGATTGCCCAGACTCTTTAATAGAACTGGAGAAGCTTTTAAAAGCTATTCAGCCACAGTTGCTTGATTTGATATTTTTGCCTTCCATTGATTTGCGACAACCATTACCTTCGCACAATGATTTGGCGAAAGTCTATCGTTTTGCAGTTAGTCATCAGCAGATAAATTTAAAAAACGACTTAATGAAGTTAGCTGAATATCTGCAAATTAATAAAGAAACATTGATTTTTACAATACAGCTGTTTTTTGAAGCAGGATTTGTTAAAATAAAAGATGGGCTGATGACCGGGAATCTAAGCCAAAAAAAGGTTGATTTGACTCAAACGGCCAGTTATCGTTCGAGAATTAAGCAGATTAAGACCCAAAAGATTCTAAATGATAGCAAAACAGCTGACTTAAAAAAATGGATCATCCAGTTTCTAATTGATTAAAGGGGCGTTTATAATGGCAGTAGATTTAACAAAATATGTGGCAAGTATTCCTGATTTTCCTGAAAAAGGAATTATTTTTCGTGACCTTTCCCCATTAATGGCAGATGGCACAGCTTATCGTCAAGCAACTGATCAAATTGTTCAGTTTGCTAAGGATAAGAATGTTGAAATGATTGTTGGACCTGAAGCGCGTGGCTTTATTGTTGGCTGCCCGGTCGCATATGAACTGGGGGTCGGTTTTGCACCTGCCAGGAAGAAAGGCAAACTGCCACGAGAGACAGTTAAGGCTACCTATCAGTTAGAATATGGGACTTCAGAGTTGTATCTTCATCGTGATGCAGTTAAACCTGGACAGCGTGTTTTGGTAACTGATGATCTCTTGGCAACTGGTGGAACAATCAGTGCGACGATCGACTTGGTTAAGCAGCTGGGCGGAATCGTAGTTGGCTGTGCCTTTATTATTGAATTAGATGCCTTGAAAGGCCGGGAGAGAATCAAGGACTATGATGTATTAACTTTGATGCATTTTTAAAGTTGGAATAAAAATAATGATTTGGAAATAACAAAAAGGAGGCTGGAAATTTATTTTTCCAGCCTCCACTGTAATTTTTAGAAAGGAGGATCTCTTTGACGAAAGAAACTTTTGCAATCATCGGCTTGGGACGTTTTGGCGGCAGCGTGTGTGAGACCTTAGTGCAAGGTGGAGCCGAAGTCTTGGTCCTTGATAAAAGTGAAGCTCGAATCAATAGTTATAAAGAAATTGCAACCCAAGCAATAATTGGTGATGCGCAGGATGAGAACACTTTAAAATCGATCGGTATTCGAAATTTTGATCATGTGATCGTTGCAATTGGTGAAGATATTCAGGCTAGTATTTTAGTAACATTAATGGTCAAGGAACTAGGTGTCAAGCAGGTGACTGCCAAGGCGCAAAATAAATATCATGCCAAAGTTCTAAAAAAACTAGGTGTCGATAAGGTCGTTCATCCCGAAAAAGAAATGGGTATCAGGATTGGCAAGAGTCTTTTGTCGCAAAATATGCTAGACTATTTGGATTTGTCACCAAATGTTTTGATTGCCGAAATCAAAGTTTCTAGTCAAAAGTTGGTTGGCCGGACTTTGATCGAGTTGAACTTTCGCAATCGATATCATCTAAATGTCATTGCAGTCAAACGGCAAGATGAAATTATTATCTCACCGCAAGCGGCTCAGGAACTGCAATTTGATGACAGTCTGCTAGTAGTTGGAAAGACCAAAGATGTTGAACATTTCAGCTCGGTAATTGCTGATTAATGATGAGTACGTCTTTTTACTGGTTGCCAAAACCAGCCTAAGATTAAGCAACAGCCAAGCGAAATTAAAGTGATAACTAAACCAAGCATTAAATAAGGCGGCTGATAAATTAAGGTGATTCGTTGCTGGCCTTTACCGTGAGTCGTGATTCCAATGAACATTCCTTGAATCTTTTTGAGGGATGTTTTTTTGCCGTTAATTTTTGCTTGCCAACCTTGGGCGTATGGAATAGTCGTTGCTACTAACTGTTTTTTCTTAGTTGAATTAAAGTTGATCGTCAAGCTGCGCTCAGATAATTTTTTGACCTGTGGCTCCTGGTTCTTAAGTTGGTGGATCCTTTTTTCAACTAAATGATTTTTCATTCGATAAAGCACAAAATGATTCAACCAGAGTGAAGGTTTTTTAAATTTGACGGTTAGTACTATTTCTTGGCCTTTGGCATGGTTGGCTAAATTAACAATCACCGTATGACGAAAGGTTTCATACTGATTTAATTGCCGATTATTTAAATAGAAAGTTGCATTGTCAGAATCCAAAGAAGATCCTAGCGTCAAATAATATGAGTCATTGGTCTTTGGCGTAAATTTAAAAATAATTTGCGAGACCTTGCCAAGATTTTTTCGTTTGAAAATGGCATCTGTTAGTTTTAATTGTTGATTAACATTTTGAAAAACTACTTCATTAAAGTTTTGCGGAACAAAGTATTGATCTGTTAAATGACCAGTTGCGTGCGCTAACCATTGTGTCTGAAAGTTAATTGGATCATCATAATAGCTTTTGAATTGCAAAAGGTGCCGATTTGCCAAGTAAGCAAATGGTAAACTATTTGAATTACGATAAATCTCAGTTAATTTTGTTGTGCCAACTTTTTGATAGCTCTTTAAATCAGGTTTTTCGGTCAATTGATTTAGGGGTTGGCCATTGTTAGTTTGTCCCAGCTGCTTAGGATTAATAAAATATTTCATACCTAACAAAGCATCTGAAATTAGGGTTCCATTTGAATAAGTGACATAATTATCACCATCAGGATCGCCAAGTTGACCATAAAAGTCCGGAATACTTTTTTCCATGGCCGAGCTGAAATAGGAACCAGCATATAAATCATGAGCGATTCCATCATTCTTGGTCCGACTATAGACTTGTCCGGTGCGATAGAATCCTTGATCAAGTTGTTTAAGCTTTTTAGCATCAGCGGCTAAAGAATTTGTTGGTTGTTGATATTCCTTTTGACTTAAATAACTGAGATTATTAAGTGAAAAATAGGCATTAATCGTTACTTCGGCAATGACTGCCGTCAAAAGTAGTAACCATTTAATAAAGTTAAATGAGTGCCAGTGAACAAATAATAAAAACCAAATAATAGCTGCAAAAAAACAACTCAGCAAGAGATTTCTAGTTGTCACAAAGGAAAATTGATTGCGATTCAAATAAGTATAACCTAAAATTGCGGCATAAATTAACAAGCTACTGCTAGCTGGACCCCAGCAAGGCCAAGTCAATTTTGCCAAAGCTCGTCCCGCCAGCAGCAACATCCAAAAGGTCACAATAAAAGAAAAGCGATAAGGATACCAAACCGGAAACTGCATACCATGCCAGAAAAGATCGAGTGGTTCAAAGCAAAGTGATAAGAAAAGAAAGGCTGAGATCAACAAGGCAGCGACCTTTTCCCGTCCAGCAATCTGCTTAACTCCAAAATAAGAAATAAAGCCAATTAGTCCTAATGATCCCAGAAAAATATTTGGCAGACCACTTGGCATTTGCTGGAAATTAAAGGTGCCAATGACTAATTTAGCCAACATTTTAAATGGAAAGTATTCAAATTTAAAATGGATAATTTGTTGAGTATACTGTCCCTTACTTTTTAACAACGAATAAAAGGTTGGTAAGATAATTACAGCTGCCAAGCCAGCGGCTAATAGTGAGGCACTGATGAATTTTAATAATCGGCTGGTGAAAGCTTTGAAATCAGTCCAGTTAATAATCGATAGCCAGAAAAAATATAACGCCAAAAAAATACAGATCATATAAGCCATGTAATAATTGATGATCAAGGTCAAAGCTAAGACGATCGAAAAACCAAGGCGTTGTTTTTGGTCAAGCAACAAGCGATTCAGAAAATAGCAAACCAGTGGTAATAAGATAGCTGCGTCCAGCCAAAGCAAATTTAATTGGTAAGAAACAAACCACCCCATCAAAGCATAACTGACACTTAACATGATAACTTTTAGATCAGTTAATGCTTGGGTTTTTTTGATAAACCAGGCAAAACTGAGCCCAGCGAATGCGTACTTTAAAATTGTGATCAAAAAAATAGCTGCATCGATATTTTTAGCTGGAAAGAGCAATAACAGCAGATTAAATGGACTTAACAAATAATAAGCCCACTCACCAAGCATTTCACCTCCCAGAGCCTTGGAAAATGAGTAAAAGAAACTAGAGGGATGATGGAGCAGCGTATTGCGAAAAAAAGCAAAAAAATCGACATATTGCTGACCTAGGTCAACTGTCAGCAAGCTGCTACTGCCAAAAGGATACATTTGTCGGCTGATAAAATAGCAACTCATCAAAATTAATGGTATAAAAAAGCTCAAGATAAAGGCATAATTGTGTTTGAAAAAATTGCTGATTTTAGTTTTCATGAAATAACTCCTTTGGAATTTCCAATGTTACTTACTATTATAACGTGAATTAAAGAATTAAAGATGGAGATTTTATTAAAATTTGGTCTAAAGTCAACAAAAGTAGAAAGTCTATGGTAGGATAAAAGAGTGTTGAAAAAAAATACCTTACCAAGAAATGTTAATTAAGGAGTCGGAATCAGTGAAATTTTTAAGAAGAAGTCAAGAAAAAAAGAAACGAATTAAATCGCGGATCCCTTTCCGTTTAAATTTTCTGTTCTTTATTGTTTTTTTACTGTTTGCGGCTTTGATCATTCAGCTAGCACATCTACAAATCGCTGAAAAGAATAAATTTGATGCCGAAATCAACAGTACCGACACTAAAACTGAAACTAAAAATGTTCAGCGTGGAATGATTTACGATTCAACAGGGAAAGTCTTGGTCGCTAATAACGCTTCGCGGGCAATTACCTATACTAAACCATTAAGTGTTACAACGACGAAGATGTACCAAATTGCTAATCGATTGGTAAAAGTTGCTGATTTCGATACGGCCAGTCTAACTGCATCAAATAAGGCGGATTATTATTTAGCGATTCCGGCGCATTTAAAACAAGTTGAAAAAGCAGTCGAAAAGCAAAAAGGAAAACTGGGTAGTTCTGAATTGTATCGTCAAGAAGTAATCTATGTCAAAAAGCATAAACTCACGCAGAACTTTACTTCAAACCAAAAACAGGCCGCTTTGGTTTATTCTAAAATGAATGGTGCTTATGCTTTATCAACGGTTTATTTGAAATATAGTGGTGTTTCAGATCAGGAAATGGCGCGGATCGGTGAAAATCTGACTGAGTTACCGGGAGTCAAAGTTGGTACAAGCTGGTCAAGAAGCTATCCAAATGGCAACTCAGTCAAGAGTGTGATTGGAACAGTAACTAGTCATAAACAAGGATTACCAAGTGATCAGATCAATAGCCTATTAGCAGAAGGTTATTCGCGGGATGATAGCGTTGGTTCCAGTTATATCGAATCACGCTATGAAAATGTTCTGAAAGGAACTAAATCAGTTATTACGCTAGAAACACAGAATAATAAGATAACTAAAGAAGTTAAAACTTATGGTGGCAAGCGTGGTGATAATTTAGTTTTAACAATCAATGCCAAATTCCAGCAGCAGGTTCAAAATATTGTTAAGTCTGCAGTTAAAAACAATGCGGGTAGCAATCCATATTTAGCAGGCGGTTATGCAGTAGTTATGAATCCTAAAACTGGTGGGATTTATGCTTTAGCGGGTGTTAGTCGAAATCTTAAGACTGGCAAAATTTCCGAAAATGCTTTGGGTGCAATTAATCAGTCATTTGTAATGGGGTCAGTTGTTAAAGGGGCAACCGTGATGGGCGGTTTATTGTCTGGAGCAATCACACCAGAAAACAATACTATGACTGATATGCCAATCAAACTGAAAGGAACAGCAACTAAGGCTTCTTGGTTCAACAAAACTGGATCAGATAATATGTCTTTGACAGCTGAAGATGCTTTAATGGTTTCTTCTAACTCATATATGATGCAGTTGGCTATGCGTGAAGGTGGTTTTCAATATAGTGAGAATGCCGGGTTAGATTTGCCAACTTCGATTTTTAGCAAATTGCGGGGATATTTTAAGCAATTTGGCTTAGGTGTTAAAACAGGTATTGATATCCCTGGTGAAGCTTCCGGCTTTGAAGGACCAGCTAACCAGAAAAATATTGGTAAAGCACTTGACTTATCTTTTGGAAACTACGATTCATATACGACGCTTCAATTGGCTCAATATATTTCAACGATTGCTAATGGTGGTTATCGTTTGCAACCGCATATTTTACAGTCAATTAGATCAAGTAATAGTAATGGAACTTTAGGTCGAACGGTTTACGAATTTGAACCAAATGTTTTAAATGTCGTTGAAGCAACTTCTGCTCAGTGGAATGTTGTTAAAACAGGTCTGTGGGATGTAGTTCACGGTACCAACTCGTTGCGGACTGGGACGGTGTTGACTGATGTAAAGCCGGCAGTTGCGGCAAAGACCGGGACAGCTGAAACATTCCATGGCTCAACAGAAACGGAAACAGATAGTATTGTCACTTATGCCCCATATAAAAATGCTAAGGTGGTCATTGCATTGGCTTTTCCAGGAATGGCTAGTGGTAACTCAACTCATATCAGTACTGAAACACCGAAATCAATCTACTCAGCTTTTTGGAAAACAGTTGAAAGTAATAAATAATTATCTGTCAAGTAAAATTGCTTAACAAATGTATAAAAAAACTAGCGCTCAAACAAAAAAAATGATATGATAAAAAACGTTGAGGCTGACAAGCTTTTAATTTTTAAAAGTGTTAAGGAGGGGCAAGAATGCGGGTCAACATTACATTGGAATGTACCGAATGCCACGAACGGACTTATTTGACAAATAAAAACAAGCGTAATAATCCTGATCGCTTGGAATTGAAGAAATATTGTCCACGTGACAAAAAGGTAACTTTGCATCGTGAAACAAAATAACAGGATAACAGGAAGTCTCCTGTTTTTTTTTGTTTTTTTAGAAAGCGTTAACTAAAATAAGTATGTAAATGTTTGTTGAGTTGAGTTTAAAAAATATAATTTTTCCTTTATAATAATGGAGGATGTTTGTGTGAAAACACTTTATGATGTACAGCAGCTTTTAAAAAAATTCGGAATCTATGTATACGTTGGGAAACGTTTGTGGGATATAGAATTAATGGCTTTGGAGCTAGATCATTTGCATCAAAGCCATGCAATCGATGATCAAATTTTTATCAAAGCCCGGCTGGTTTTAACACGTGAACATCATTTAGAAGAAGAACGTGAAAAAGAAAAATCTGGAGGCGAAAAATTTGAATAAAAAATTGGTTGGAATCGACTTAGGCGGTACTACGATCAAATTTGCGATTTTGACCGTCAATGGTGAAATTCAGCAAAAGTGGAGTGTCGCAACAAACATTTTAGATGAGGGCAGTCATATCGTACCAGATATTGTTGCATCGTTACAACATCATTTGAAACTCTATCAAATGACAGCCGATCAATTTACGGGAATTGGAATGGGTTCTCCCGGAACAGTTGATTTAAAAAAGGGGACTGTCATTGGAGCTTATAATTTAAATTGGAAAACATTACAGCCAGTCAAAGAAGTTATTGAAGATAAGCTTGGGATCCCATTTACAGTCGACAACGATGCCAATGTAGCTGCTTTAGGAGAACAATGGAAAGGCGCTGGTGAAAATGATGCGGATGTAGTTTTCATTACACTGGGAACTGGTGTTGGCGGTGGAATTATCAGTAATGGTCAATTAATTCATGGGGTGCAGGCTGCTGGTGAAATTGGACATATGAACGTTGAACCAAATGGATACTTATGTACTTGTGGCAATCATGGATGCTTAGAAACATATGCTTCGGCAACTGGAATTGTTCGAGTGGCACATGATTTAGCTGAAGAATACGCTGGTTCAGCGCAGTTAAAACAGCAATTAGATAATGGAGAGGACGTTTCTGCTAAAACAGTTTTTGATTTAGCTAAAGTCGATGATCAACTGGCTTTGATGGTTGTTGATCGAGTTTGCTCCTATCTTGGTAGAGCTTGTGCAAATATTGGCAATCTGCTTGACCCGTCGGCAATTGTAATCGGCGGAGGAGTTAGTGCTGCTGGAGAGTTTTTATTGAGGAAAGTTGATCAATCTTTTCAACAGTATGCTTTTCCGACTGTGCGGCAGACAACTAAATTAAAATTGGCACAGTTAGGCAATGATGCGGGTGTGATCGGTGCAGCATCATTAGCTTTAAAGTTTAAATAGTTGGATTAGTAAGAAGAGGTGATTATAGGTTTGTTGGCGGCAGTTTCGGTTTGGATAATTTTAAATATTGTATTGGCACTGATTATCCTGGGCTTCTTGGTATATCAATTATATATCTGGTGGCGTGGGAAAAAGGTTGCAACGATTTTGGTCAATGATGATTTTAAGGCAGGAATGCACAAAGCACAGATCATTGATTTGCGTGAAAAAAATAATTTTGATAGTGGTCATATTTTAGGTGCACGAAATATGCCTTTTAGTCAATTTAAAATTTTACGTGAGTCCTTAAGGAAAGATATGCCGATTTATTTATATGATCAGGGCAAAGCTTTGAGTGTTAGAGCAGCTGTTCAGTTGTATAAATTAGGGTATCGAAAACTTTATATTTTAAAAGATGGCTTTGAACATTGGGACGGGAAAGTTAAGAAGTCAAATTGATTTAATTACTGAATAAAAAAGGCCTGGATTTTGTCCTGGCCTTTTTAGTACACCCGGGAAATGATTAACCTTGGTGTGCAGAGTGCATTTTGTGAAGTGTACGTCTTTTTTGATCATCGACCATGGCTTCTTTTGCTTCAATTGGGTCAACAACGTTTTTCTTAAAAGCATAAAGACAGCCGGCTACTGTTCCAATAGCAGTTACCAAACCAAAAACAAAGCCTTTTTTAAAAGTGTTCATTTAAGTTTCCTCCAATCGGTTCGATTTAACTTTATTATGAATGAATTTAGCAAAAATATCCAGTTAAATGAGATTTACATTGAGGAGGTTGAAAACATTACCACTAAACTCTTATTGATTGTTGGACCAACAGCAGTCGGAAAAACTGACCTTTCATTGAAAATAGCGCAAAAATTTAATGGAGAAATAATTTCTGGCGATTCAATGCAGATTTATCGAAATTTAGATATTGGTACAGCCAAAGTTTCAATGACCGAAAGAAAAATTATTAAGCACTATTTGATCGATATCTGTCAGGTTGATCAAAGTTATTCAGTAGCTGATTTTATTGACCAGTGTCAATTCATCATTGATTTGATCAAACAAAAGCATAAACTACCGATGATCGTTGGGGGAACAGGATTTTATTTACAAGCTTTATTGGATAATTTTCATTTAGGTGGGATTCAATCAACTGGTAAAGTGGAATTGCGAAGAAAATGGGAAGCTTTTGCTCAGGCTGAAGGAAAAGATGCCCTTTGGCAGAAATTGAATAAAATTGATCCATTAGCTGCAAAAAAGATTCCTCCAGCAAATCAAAGGCGCATTATTCGAGCTTTGGAAGTCCAACAGCTCACAAACAAGCTTTTTTCAGCTCAACATGATTTTAGACAGTCAAATTTTGATCCGCTGATTTTAGGCTTGAATTTTGATCGTCAATTACTTTATCAACGAATAAATCAGCGAGTTGACTTGATGTTCCAACAAGGACTATTAGCAGAAGCTCGCTGGTTATATGATCAAGGGCCTGGTTTACCTGCTGGCAAAGGGATCGGTTATAAGGAATTGTTCCCATATTTTGCTGGGCAGACAACTTTAGCAGATGCCAAGGAATTGATCAAAAAGAATTCTCGTCATTACGCAAAGCGGCAGTTAACTTGGTTTCGCAACAAAATGAAAGTGACGTGGCTTGATCCAACTGACACGGATTTTGAAAAACAAGCTTTCGACAAAATTGATAAATGGCTTCAGAAAGGATAGAGAAAGATGAATTTATGGATGAAAGATTTTCCTGCCAGTTTACAGGAAAGAATTTTAAAAACGGATCAATTGATCCAGCCAAGGCTTGAGAAAATTGATCAACAGGTTTTATACAATCAAGAACGGGTTTTAGAGTGCTTCAAAAATCATTGGGTGGCCGAAGAAGACTTTGCTGGTTCAACTGGTTATGGATATGATGATCTAGGCCGGAGCAAATTAGAAGCGATTTATGCAGAGTATTTTCGAACTGAAGATGCCATGGTCAAACCGCAAATGATGTCAGGTACTCATGCTATTACCACCGCTTTTTTTGCAATTTTACGCCCTAATGACAAACTATTTTATTTAACTGGAATGCCTTATGATACGATTCAACAGGTAATTGGTTTGGTCGGCAATGAGCCAGGAGCTTTAAAAGACTTCCAAATTGATTTTGATTACCAGCCATTGCTTGACAATGGTGAAGTTGATTTTGCTGGTGCAAAAGAGAAACTTAAAGATCCGGCAATCAAGCTGGTTACCCTACAGCGTTCCCGTGGTTATGCAATCCGCAAGAGTTTTACGGTTGCTAAGCTGAAAAAGATGATTGAATTTGTGCGTCAAATTAGACCAGATGTTGTGATTTTTATTGACAATTGTTATGGTGAATTTTCAGAAATTCATGAACCAACTGAATACGGGGCAGATTTAATGGCGGGATCTTTGTATAAAAATGCTGGTGGTGGAATTGCCAAAACTGGTGCCTATTTAGTTGGCAGAAAAGATTTGATTAAATTAGCAGGCAATCGTTTAAATGTACCAGGAGCGGGAAAATCTGAAGGGGCAACGATTGGCCAGATTCGTGATATGTATCAGGGATTTTTCGTTGCGCCGCATGTTACCGGTGAAGCAATCAAAGGGGCAATTTTTGCGAGTGCTTTGCTAGCGAGCCTTGGGTTGCATGTTTCTCCACGTTGGGATGAACCGCGAACAGATCTGGTTCAAACGGTTACCCTGGGCTCACCAGAAAAAATGATTCAATTTTGCAGTGCGATTCAACATTATTCGCCAGTTAATGCTTTCGTTGATCCGGTTCCTAGTAAAATGGATGGCTATAAAGACCAAGAGATTATGGCTTCTGGCAGTTTTACTGAAGGTTCAACAATTGAACTTTCTTGTGACGGACCGATGCGACCACCGTATGCTTTATACATTCAAGGAGGGTTAACTTACGCACACGTAAAAGTTGCGATTTGTAAGGCAACGGAGGAAACTTTCTTTAAAAATAAAAACATGTAAGAAAAACTAACATTGAGTGTTGACAAGCAGTTGCTCGCTTGCTATGATTAATGCGTAGTTTAGAGGAGGGTTGTTATGAAAGAGAAAGAACTTAGACGGTCGCAAGCTGTTTTGCCGATTGGAACAGTTATGAAATTAACTAAGCTTTCTGCGCGTCAAATTCGTTATTACGAAGAGCAAGAATTAGTTAAGCCACAACGCAATGAAGGAAATCGTCGGATGTATTCATTAAATGATATTGATCGTTTGCTGGAAATTAAAGATTACCTTGATGAGGGAATCAATATGGCAGGTATCAAGCACATTTATGAAGAAAAAGAACGAAAACAGGCGGAAAAGCAAGCTCAGTTGCAAAAGCCTTTAATTGATGCTGATGTTCGCCGCATCTTACGCGATGAGTTCATGTCAATCGGTGGCTTAAGCAAGCAAAGTCTTTCTTTTAAACATAACAGAAACTTCTAAAATTTGATAATAGGGAGCGATTCGCAATGGCAAAGCCTAACTACACAAAAGACGATATTCGTCGCATGGTCAAAGAAGAAAATGTTAAGTTTCTTCGATTAATGTTTACCGATCTATATGGCGTGATCAAAAATGTTGAGGTCCCAGTAAGTCAATTGGATAAATTGCTTGATAATAAACTAATGTTTGATGGTTCATCAATTGATGGATTTGTTCGAATTGAAGAAAGTGATATGTGGCTTTATCCGGACTTGTCGACTTGGATGATTTTCCCATGGGGTAATGAGCATGGAAAAATTGCTCGAATCATTTGTGAAGTTTATAATGCTGATCGAACACCATTTGCTGGTGATCCGCGTAATAACTTGATCCGAGTTTTAAATGAAATGAAGAAACTTGGTTTTACTGATTTCAATATTGGACCGGAACCAGAATTCTTCCTGTTCAAGCTTGATCCAGAAACTGGCAAACCAACTTTGAATCTGAATGATAAAGGCAGCTATTTTGACTTAGCACCAGTTGATTTAGGCGAAAATTGTCGACGTGACATTGTTCTTGAGCTCGAAAATATGGGCTTTGATGTTGAAGCTTCTCACCATGAAGTCGCTCCTGGACAACATGAAATTGATTTTAAATATGCTGATGCCTTGCAAGCATGTGATAATATTCAAACTTTCAAATTAGTTGTTAAAACTGTTGCTCGCAAACACGGCTTGCATGCAACTTTCATGCCAAAGCCACTTGATCGAATCAATGGTTCAGGAATGCATATCAATATGTCACTCTTTACAAAAGATGGCAATGCTTTCTACGATGAAAATGGCGATATGCAATTATCTGAAACGGCACATTACTTCTTAGGTGGTTTATTGAAACATGCTCGCGGGTTTACGGCGGTTACTAACCCAATTGTTAACTCGTATAAACGTTTAGTCCCAGGCTATGAAGCACCAGTCTATGTTGCTTGGTCAGGTCGCAACCGTTCACCGTTAGTTCGGGTGCCGATTGCCCGTGGCTTATCGACTCGTTTGGAATTAAGAAGTGTTGATCCATCAGCCAATCCATATATGGCAATTGCTGCTATTTTGGAAGCTGGCTTGGACGGATTGCGCAGTAAGCTCGAAGCTCCAAAACCAGTTGATCGCAATATTTATCGGATGGATGATGAAGAACGCAAAGCAAATGGAATTGTTGATTTACCATCAACTTTGCACAACGCAATCAAAGCTTTACAACAGGATGAAGTGATTGCTAAGGCATTAGGTCCACATTTGTATCAGAACTTTGTGGAAGGTAAGAAACTTGAATGGGGAGCTTATCGCCAAGAAGTTTCACAATGGGAACGTGACCAGTATTTGGAGTTATACTAAAAGAAAAAAACAAGAGCAATTACTTGCTCTTGTTTTTTTACGCTTAAATAAGCTTCAAAAATTTAATGTTTTTGAATGTGACGAGTGTTGGAATTGCATTTTGATCAACTAATAAAAAAGTTTGCGGTCGATGAAGGCTAGACCTTAATTTTCCAGTGACGGCGTGTTCATTACCAACAGCGTCTTGCAGCCAGATAGTGATAGTTTTGTTTTTCTGAAAAGCCTGCTGAATGAATAGTTTAATCTGGAAGTCAGGCATTTGGGGATGCAGTTTGGAATTTGGATTAAAATTAACCGTGGCTAGATTTCTTTGGACGACAGCAGTAAATTTTTGCCAATTATTTTGCTGAATATCGATCATGACTTTTTCTCCTTTCAGAACACATGTTCGCATTAATATTATATGAACATGTGTTCGCAAAAGTCAAGCAGAATTAGTCAAACCTAAGGGATTTTTTTTAAGGTAGACTTGAAAAAAACTGGCAAAAAGTACATTATAGAGTTAATAACTTTTTTTAGAGGAGAATCAAGTAAGATGTCAAAAAGGGGAATGTTGATTGTTTTGTCCGGCCCTTCTGGAGTTGGTAAAGGAACGGTCAGAAAAGCAATTTTCGCACAGGATAATAACAAGTTTCATTATTCAATATCAATGACGACTAGGAAAATGAGACCTGGGGAAGTTAACGGGAAGGATTATTATTTTGTTAACAAAAAGGAGTTTGAAGCTGAAATTTCGGCTGGTCAGATGTTAGAATATGCTCAGTATGTTGACAACTATTATGGTACCCCTTTAAAATATGTTAATGAGATGCTTGATGCTGGCAAAGATGTTTTTTTGGAAATTGAAGTTAATGGAGCAATGCAGGTCAGAAAAAAATGTCCAGATGGTTTGTTTATTTTCTTAACGCCGCCTGATTTGATGGAACTGCGGCATCGGATTATTGAACGTGGGACAGATGATTTAGCAACTATTGATAAGCGGATGCATAAGGCAGTTGGTGAAATCGAAATGATGCAAAATTATGATTATGCAGTTGTTAATGATGAAGTTTTGGCGGCAGTCGAGAAAATTAAAACAATTATTCGTGCTGAACGTTGGCGAGTTAAGCGGTTTTTGCCAGACTATAAGAAACAATTAGGAGATGTTTTAAAATGATTCTTTATCCATCAGTTGATGACCTTTTGGAAAAAGTTGACTCACGTTATATGTTGGTGATGTTGGCCAGTAAACGTGCGCATGAGTTGGATGCAGGGGCTTTACCGCTCCTGACTAAATATCAGTCAGTTAAAAGCGTTGGAAGAGCGCTTGAGGAGATTGCTGCTGGTAAATTAGTGATCGATCCCGAAGAAAAGGAAAAATTGTAATTGCTGATTTAAATCAGGCTTAAAGCTGACATCTAATAAGACGCCAGCTTTTTTATTTAGCCTTTTCTGGTAAAATAAAGATTGACTCAGCAAGGAGGAAAAAATTTTGAAGAAGAAAAAAATCTTAATTTGTTTAGCTGGTGGCATTGCTCTCTATAAAGCTGCACCGGTTATTCGGCAGCTCTTAAAAAATAATTTGGCAATTAAGATTGCTATGACACCGACAGCAGAAAAATTTGTCAGTGCTTTGACCTTTGCAAATTTGATCAAACAAAAAATCTATCGACAGCGAGATTGGTTCGAATCTGAAAAAGTGCTTCATGTTTTTCTTGCTGATTGGGCTGATGAAATAATTGTTATTCCGGCGACTGCCAACTTGATTGCCAAAATGGCGACGGGTTTGGCAGATGATTTAGTCAGTGCAATTTTGTTGGCAGCAAATTGTCCTAAATATGTTGTGCCGGCGATGAATGAAAAGATGCTCTTGAATCCGGCTACCCAACGCAATCTTACTTGGCTCAAAGAAAATGGCGTTAAACTAATGCCAACCAACAGTGGTCTTCTAGCTGAAGGTTACGCCGGCCGTGGCCGTTTGCCTGAGCCAGCAGCAATTTTAGCTTGGTTAAATGACCAGCAGCTGGTAAAACAAGATTTGAAGGGAAAGAAGGTCTTGGTTTCAGCTGGTCCAACTGTTGAAGCGATCGATCCAGTCCGCTACTTAACTAATCATTCTTCTGGAAAAATGGGCTACGCAATTGCCAAGGTCGCCCAAAAACGCGGTGCCCAAGTTACCCTGGTGAGTGGACCAACAAAATTATTTCCACCTACGGGAGTCACTTTAGTTCCGGTAACAACTGCTTTACAAATGCAAGCTGAATTAGAAGATCACTATGAGTTAGCTGATTATGTTATTATGGCAGCAGCAGTAGCTGACTATCGGCCAGTAACAGCTGCTCAGCAGAAAATCAAAAAAGGTACTGTTAAAATCAGTTTACCGTTGGTTCGTAATCCGGATATTTTATTTGAACTGGGGCAAAAAAAGCAACGGCAGTTATTAGTTGGTTTCGCCGCTGAAACTCAGCAGTTACTGACTAACGCCCAAGAAAAATTGTGCAAAAAAAGGCTGGATCTTTTAGTGGCAAATGATGTCGCTCGACATGATATTGGTTTTGGCAGCAATGAAAACGAGGTCTATTTTTTAAGTCCAACTGAGCAACCGCTGCATTTAGCCCAAACCAGTAAACAGCAAGTTGCTGAAAAACTTTTTGATTTGCTGGTAGCTATGTCAAAGAGGAAGTGATGCATTTGCAATTAGCAGCAGTTATTGTTGATGTGCCAGCTCGTCAAACTGATCGTCCATTTACCTATTTGATTGCTGAAAACTTAAGGGACAGTATTTTGCCAGGGATGCGGGTAGTCGTACCTTTTGGACGGGCTGACCGTTTGATCCAGGGATTTGTAGTGCAAGTTTTTTCAGTGAAGGCAGTGCCAACCAAGCTGAAAGCAATTTATGCAGTCCAAGATATTGAACCAGTTTTGAATAATGAAATGTTAGAATTAGCACAGTGGCTGGCAGCGCGAACATTTTCGTTTCAGATTGCTTGTTTTCAAGCAATGTTGCCCAATGCTTTGCGGGGAAAAACCAAAAAACAATTAGTTGTTACAGCGACCGATCAGTTAGCTCCAGAAATTGTCGAATTCATGGCTGGCGAACAAGCAAAAATAATTGATACTAAACAGCTACCTGTTGAACTCTTGAAAAAGATCCGTCAGGAAAAAAAAGCTGGAAAAATTGAAGTTCGTTATTTAGTTCAAGCGACGGCTAAACCGAGACAAACAAAAATTATCATTGGCCAACTGACTAGGACGCAGGCCCTTGAACAAAAACAGCGGCAGCGTAGTAATGCAGTTCAGCGGCTGCGTTTACTGGCATTTCTAGCAGAACATTATCAACAAGCAATCTCTAAAAGTGGCTTAGAAAAAAAGCTGGATTTATCAGCCGCAACTTTAAAAACTGCTGCTAATCAAGGCTGGTTAAAGATCCAAGAACGCCCGTTACGGCGGGAAACTTACGACTTAGCCGAGATTACGCCGACGCAGCCTAAAAAGTTATCAGCTGAACAAGCCACTGCTTACAAACAAGTGGCAACTGCTGTTGAGTCACAGGCTGCAACGACTTTTTTGTTGGAAGGAGTGACCGGCAGCGGAAAGACCGAGGTTTATCTCCAATTGATCGAGTCAGCTTTGGAACAGCAACGCAGCGCATTATTGTTAGTTCCAGAAATTTCGCTGACTCCGCAAATGGTCGCCCAAGTCGTTGGTCGATTTGGTAATCAGGTTGCGTTGCTTCATAGTGGATTATCTGTGGGGGAGCGGCTTGATGAATGGCGTCGAATTGAAAATGATCAAGCTAAAGTAGTTGTTGGGGCTAGATCGGCAATTTTTGCACCAATTAAAAACTTAGGTATTATCATTATTGATGAAGAGCATGAAAGTAGCTATCAGCAGGACAATATGCCACGTTATCATGCACGTGATGTAGCCTTGTGGCGGAGTAAGTTTCATCATTGCCCGGTTGTTCTTGGCAGTGCGACGCCTTCTTTAGAGTCACGTGCACGCGCCCAAAAAAAAGTTTATCACTGGTTGCGTTTGACTCAGCGGATCAATACGAAGCCATTGCCAGAAGTTTCATTAATTGATATGCGTCAGGCAACAAAGATTAGTCGTGACCCTGACTTTTCGCCGCAGTTAATTGCTGCAGTCAAGCAAAAACTGCAGCAAAAAGAACAGATAATTTTATTGCTCAATCGCCGCGGTTACGCTTCTTTTGTGATGTGCCGGGATTGTGGCTTTGTTTTGAAATGTCCAAACTGTGATATTACTTTGACTTTGCATAAGGATCAGCAAGTAATGAAATGTCATTATTGTGGCCATGAAGAAGCAATTCCTCATACTTGTCCTGCATGTGGTGGACAGAAAATTCGTTATTATGGAACGGGTACGCAAAAGGTTCAAGAAAAACTAATCAAGTATTTTCCGACTAGCCGAATTTTACGAATGGATGTCGATACGACTCGCAGAAAAGGAGCGCATGAGAAAATTTTAGCTGCCTTTGGTGCTCATCAAGCTGACATTTTATTAGGGACGCAAATGATTGCCAAGGGTCTTGATTATCCAGACGTGACTTTAGTTGGCGTCTTGAATGCTGATACTTCCTTGAGCTTGCCCGATTTTCGTGCTAGTGAGCAAACTTTTCAGTTGTTGACTCAAGTCAGTGGTCGGGCTGGTCGAGCTCAAAAAGAAGGCAAAGTGATTATTCAAACCTTTAATCCACAGCATTATGCTTTGCAGTTAGCTAAGAAGCAAGATTATGAACGCTTTTATGCTTTTGAAATGCAGTTGCGTCATCAAAGTGGCTATCCGCCATATTACTTTACAATTCAAATTGCAGCTAGTGCAATAACTGAGAAAATAGCGTTCAAGGCTCTGCTCCAGGTGGCAGCTGAATTAAAAACTGTTTTAAGTCCGGCTGCTAAAATTTTAGGACCGGTGCCGCAGATGATTTTAAAAATTAAAAATCGGTATCGTTATCAATTGATCATTAAGTATAAACATGAAGGAAAGCTAAATCAATATTTGCGGACTTTACTTGAAAAGAGCCAGCGTCAAACTGATTTACAGCTCGATATCGTTCGTGAACCGCATAATTTTATTTAAAAGACCAAGGAGGAATCATTTTGGCAACAATTATTTTTATGGGAACGCCCACTTTTGCTGCAGAAATTTTGCAGGGAATCTTAACCAAAACTGATCACCAGGTTGTAGGCGTTGTTACACAACCTGATCGTTATACCGGTCGAAAGAAAGTTTTAACGGCTTCACCAGTTAAACAACTGGCTGAAAAATATCGGCTGAAAGTTTATCAACCGGAAAAACTATCACGTAGCCAGGAATTGACTGAATTGCTGGATTTGCAGGCGGATTTGATTATTACAGCTGCCTATGGGCAATTTTTGCCGGAGAAACTGATCAAAAGCGTAAAAATTGCAGCGATTAATGTTCATGGGTCACTGTTGCCGAAATATCGCGGTGGAGCTCCAATTCAATATTCATTGATCAATAGCGATCAACAAACGGGGATTACTTTGATTTATATGACCAAGAAAATGGATGCCGGCGAAATGTTAGCGCAAAAGACAATTAAAATCATGCCTGAAGATGATGCTGGCAGCTTATTTAAAAAGTTAAGCACAGTCGGCGAGCAGCTGTTATTGCAAGAACTGCCGGCAATTATTGCTCGGCAGGTGCCGGCTGTTGCTCAAGATGAAGCAGCAGTAACTTTTGCACCGATCATTACTTCGGCGCAAGAAAGACTTTCATTAACAATGACTGCTCAGCAGCTGGATGGGATGATCCGGGCTTTACGACCGCAGCCGGGGGCCTATTTTGCCAATTTTGCCGGAAAAAGGACAAAAATTTGGCAAATCAAGCCGCTGCCTGAAAAAACTGAATTGGCAGCTGGCCAAATCGTAGCAGTTGATCATCAGTTGTTAAAAATTGCTGCTGCTAAGGGAACAGTTTACCAGCTTGAAGTCTTACAACCGGCAGGGAAAGCTAAACAAATCATCAAAGATTATTTAAATGGTCAAGGACAAAATTTGACAGCAAAGCAGAGGTTGATCATTGAATGAAGACAAATACTTCTTTGTATCAGACAACCCGTTATTTAGCAGTCGAGATCTTGACACGAATTCAGCAGGAGAATTCTTATTCAAATATTTTATTAAATCAGACTTTAATGAAATATCAACTAACAGTTCAAGATGCAAATCTATTGACTAAGATCGTTTATGGAACTTTGCAACAACAACTGACCCTTGAATATTGGCTGGATCCGTTTATCAAGCAGAAAAAAGTTTTGCCCTGGGTCAAAGAACTTCTCTTGAGTGCTCTTTTTCAACTTCAATATTTGGATCGTATTCCGGCCCGAGCTGTTTTGGATGAATCGATCAAAATTGCGAAAGCTAAGGGACATGATGGTATTCGCAAATTTGTTACTGGTGTCTTGCACGCAATTTTGCGTAGTCAACTACCTGATCCGCAAAAAATTGCTGATCCATTTAAGAAAGCTCAGATCGTTTACAGTGTGCCAGCATGGCTGGTCAACCAGTTGGTTAAAGAAAATGGTTGGAAAAAAACTAATTTACTCTTAAGTTCGATCAATCAGCCGCCACATCAAGCAATTCGCGTCAATACTTCAAAAATCAGTTTACAGCAGGCCAAAAAGGTTCTGACCGTGGCAGGTTTCACTTGTCGGCGTAGCCAGTTAAGTCCGACTAGTTTGATCATTCAAAGCGGCTTTGCTGGTAATAGTCAGTTATTTAAAAATGGATCAATCGTTTTTCAGGATGAAAGTGCTGCTTGTGTTGTGGCTTCAATGGAACTTAAAGCCAATCAAAAGGTTTTAGATGCTTGTGCTGCTCCAGGTGGCAAAACACTGCAAATTGCAGATCAGTTAGAAACGGGGCATGTTTGGGCCTTGGACATTCATGAGCACAAAGTGAAATTGATCAAAAAAAATGCAGTTCGTTGTGGCTTGCAAGCTAAGGTAACCGCTCAAAAACTAGATGCTCGCTTAGCTGCCACAAAGTTTGTGGCTGGCTATTTTGATCAGATTTTGTTAGATGCCCCTTGTTCTGGAATTGGCTTGCTGCGTCGAAAGCCGGAAATCAGATATCGCAAAGATTTGCAAGATGTTAATACTTTAAGCACACTGCAACTGAATTTGCTGGAAAATTTAGCACCATTAGTAAAACTCCATGGTAAAATTACTTATAGTACTTGTACAATCATGCAAGCAGAAAATCAACAAGTAATTAAGAGCTTTTTGAAGAAACATCCGCAGTTTAGCCTGCAGGATCCAAGGAAAATCGGTCGGATAATTTTTCCAGATGATTATGAAACAGATGGCTTTTTCATAGCTAATTTGATAAAAAATGCGGATTAATTGGGGGCAATCGTGTGAGTTTTGCATTTAAAAGTGATATCGGCAAGGTGCGCAAGAAAAATGAAGACTATGTTGACGTGTTTGAAAACCAAGCAGGAGTGATTTTTGGAGTTGTTGCTGACGGACTTGGTGGGCATCAAGGTGGTGACGTAGCTTCAGAAATGGCAGTTTCTCATCTTGGTCATTTTTTTGAGAAAACTAATTTTTCTGATCCTCAAGCAGGTGCTCATTGGTTAGAAACTCAAGTCAAAGAAGAGAATCAGTTGATTTTGCAACGTGCGAATCAATACAGTGATTTGATGGGAATGGGGACAACGCTAGTATGTGGTCTTTTTTTTGAGAAACAAACAGTGTTGGCTAATATCGGTGACAGCCGTGGCTATTTGTTGAGGGATGGTGAATTATTTCAACTGACAGAAGATCACTCATTAGTAAATGAGTTGTTTAAACGTGGGGAGATTAGTGCAGAGCAAGCCAAGCATCACCCTAAAAAAAACATTATTACCCGGACTTTAGGTGTTTCAAAAGAGGCGGCTTTAGATCAACATTTAATCAACTTTCAGCCTAATGATTTATTCTTATTATGTACAGATGGTTTAACTAATATGCTTGAAGATCAAGAAATCAAAAAAATCTTGACAACAACTGAATCATTAACGACGAAGTGCAAGCTTTTGATTGATCGCGCTAATAAAATGGGCGGTAAAGATAACATTACCGTTTTATTAGCCTTAGTCGCTAGCAAAGACGAGGTGGATGAAAAATGAGAGCGGGCTATGTTTTAAATGAGCGCTATCAAGTCAAAAAAAGCTTAGGTGAAGGCGGAATGGCTAACGTTTATTTGGCCCGAGATTTAATTTTGCATCGCCCGGTGGCTGTCAAATTAATGCGTTTGGATCTGAGGGATGATGCTGCTTCAATTCGGAGGTTTCAGCGCGAAGCCATCTCGTTAACTAAACTAAGTCATCCTAATATTGTCAGTATTTACGATGTTGGTGAAGATAATGGAATGCAATACTTGGTTACAGAATATGTTGAAGGTACAGATTTAAAAAATTATATTGCCGAAAAATTTCCGATTCCTTTTGAAAAGGTTGTAAATATTATGGCGCAAATTTTAGCTGCAGTTGCGCATGCGCATGCTCATGAGATAATTCATCGGGATTTAAAGCCACAAAATATTTTGATTAATCGTCAAGGACATGTTAAAATTACTGACTTTGGGATCGCTTTGGCTAGTGGTGATTCATTGACACAAACTAATACTTTGATGGGCTCGGTACATTATCTATCTCCCGAGCAAGCACGGGGCAGTGTAGTCACCAAACAGTCGGATCTTTATTCACTGGGAATCATTTTATTTGAATTACTGACTGGGCAGGTTCCATTTCAAGGCGAGACAGCGGTTTCAATTGCTTTAAAACATTCACAAAGTCAAATGCCATCAGTTCGCAAGCTCAACCCGGCGATTCCGCAAGCACTTGAAAATGTTATTTTGCATGCAACTGCTAAAGATCTACATAATCGTTATCAAACAGCGCAAGAAATGGCTGACGACTTAAAAACAGTTTTATCACCAGCTCGAAAAAATGAAGCGCGTTGGCAACCGCAAGATCTTGATGATGAAACTAAGTTGCTTGAACCACTTGATTCTACAAAGAAAACGACTAAAAAAACTCCTAAAAAGCCAGTTAAAAAGATCAAAAAGAAATTGTTAATTTTTGGAATCATTTTTGCAGTTTTTTTACTTATTTTATTGATTTTAGCATTAGTTTTCCGTTCAAATTCAGTTAAGGTTCCTAATTTAGGTGGAATGAGTCCTAATGAAGCGGCGGCAACTTTAAATGAAAAACACCTAAAATTGGGTAAAATCAAGCATCAGTACAGTAATAAGTATTATCATGGTCAAGTAATTCGGACATTACCAGCAGCAAAAACTTCAGTTAGGCAATCATCTGAAGTAAACCTGATAGTTTCACGTGGACCGCAAAAGGTTAAATTTGGTGATTATCGCGGTCAATCTTTTAAGAAAATTAAAAAGAAGCTTGAAAAAAAAGGTGTAACAGTCTTAAAATCAGAACATTATTCTAATACCGTTGCAGCTGGTGAAATTATCAAGCAAAGTCTTTCGCCGGACCATCGAGTAATTTTGAAAAATACAACGGTAACTTTTACAGTCAGTTCAGGTAGAAGATCGGTTAGAATTAGAGATTTGACAGGTTATACGCGAAAAAGCGTTGAGGATTACGCAGAGGAGTTAGGACTTGTATTGCATGCTGAATGGGAGAATGATGATCATAGTGACCAAAGTGATACAGATTTGGCTGTAGCTCAGCAGCCAACTGCTGGAACGCGTTTAAAATCTGGCAGTACTTTAACAGTCTTTTTTTCCGCTGCAGATACAAATCGAACAAGTAGCGGGCAAACGACTGCTACTGTTCCAAGTCAAAGTCAGACTTCAAATGCATCTTCATCGGCAACTGAGACGAGTTCATCAGCTAATAGTTCGTCAGCTAAAAGTAACCCACAAACCTCTTCAAATGCAGCCAGCAGCAGTTCCAGTGCTAACAGCAGTTCCAGTAGCGCATCGGTTACGACAGCTTCTAATCCAAGCAGTGGACAATAAAAGGGGGACTCCATGAAGGGACTGATTTTACAATCATTAAGTGGTTATTACGATGTTTTAGCTTCCGGTATAGTTTATCGGACTAGAGCTCGCGGCAATTTTCGCAAACGGCGGATCACTCCACTAGTTGGTGATCAAGTTGAATTTAAACCAGCTGGAGTGAAAGAGGGATATTTATTAGAAATTGCTGCTCGCAAGAATAGTTTAGTGCGTCCTCCAGTTGCTAATGTCGATGCAGCGATTGTCGTTGTTTCATGTAAACAACCGAATTTTTCAGCTAATTTATTAGATCGACAACTGGTAATGTTGGAAGCTCAGAAAATTAAGTCAGTGATCTATTTTTCAAAGAAGGATCTGCTTTCAGATCAGGAGTTAAAAGGTTTTATGCACATTTTTGCTGCATATGCATGTTATCCGGTTTTTGAGGATTCAGTAAAGTTGCAAGAATATTTGCAAAAGCAGCTTAAAAAGCAAATATTAGTTGTCATGGGTCAGACTGGTGCTGGGAAATCAACCTTGTTAAATAAGTTCGATGCGACTTGGAAATTGCCAACGGGAGAAGTTTCGAAAGCTTTAAGTCGTGGTAAGCATACGACGCGAAAAGTTGCTTTAATGGCTTGGAAAAACAATTATATTGCTGATACTCCAGGTTTCTCATCTTTTGAATTGCAAAACCTAGACAGCCAAAACTTACGTCAATTATTTCCAGATTTTTGGCCAGTTCAAAACAACTGCAAATTTCGCGGTTGTTTACATCAAAATGAACCACATTGTGCAGTTAAAGCGGCAGTTGCTGCAAAAAAAATCGCGGCCAGTCGATATCAAAGTTATTTGCAATTTTTAGAAGAATTACAGCAGAAAAAACCAAAATATAATAGATGAAAGGATTGATCATTAATGAAAATTGCTCCTTCAATTTTAAGCGCTAATTTTGCTGAACTCGGCAAAAGTGTTCAACAAGTTGCTGCTGGCGGGGCTGATTATTTGCATATTGATATTATGGATGGACATTTTGTACCCAATTTGTCATTTGGGTTACCAATTATTAAAGCATTGCGGCCAGTGACGGATCTGCCATTTGATTGTCATTTGATGGTTACTAATCCAGCTGACTATCTTCAAGCGCTAGCAGCTAGTCAGGTTCAGATCATTGGTGTTCATGCTGAAGCAACTGTTCATCTTTGTCGTTTGCTGCAGCAAATCAAAGCTGTTGGCTGTCAAACTGAGGTCGTGATCAATCCAGCAACAAGTCTAACGGTTATTGAAGAGGTCTTGCCACTGGTGGATTCGGTTTTATTAATGACGGTCAACCCTGGTTTTGGTGGTCAAAAATTTTTACCATTTGTCTTGAAAAAGATTCAGCGCTTAGCACGAATTAAACAACAAAATAATTATCAATTTGAAATTGAAGTTGATGGTGGCATCGATCCAGTAACTATTAAGTCATGTGCCACAGCCGGAGCAACAATTGCTGTTGCTGGATCATTCATTTTCCAAGCCGATCCACAAAAACAGTTGGCATTATTAAAGGCAGCCGTGGAGGGATAATGATGGAGATCAATTTATTAGTCGGCGGTCCAGTCAAAAATTGGCCCAAGGATTTGTTGGGTAAAAAAAAGGCAGCCGTTTGGGCAGGAGCTGATCGTGGTGCATTATACTTGGTTCAAAATGGGATTCAGCCGCTTTTAGCAATCGGTGATTTTGATTCAGCTACCTCCATGGAACGAAAGTTGATATTTGCTAAAAGTCAACGAGTGATCACTGATCAACCTGAAAAAGATGATACTGATACTGAATTAGCAGTTCGACATCTATTGACCGACTATCAAGCAGCGAGAATCAATATTTACGGAGCAACTGGCGGTCGGATCGATCATTTATTAGCTAATCTATTTTTTGTCATTCGACCGGAATTTCGGTCACATTTGCAACAAATCTTTTTATTTGATCGGCAAAACTCAATCAGTTTTTTTAACCCAGGTCATTATATAATTAAACGTGAAACTGATAAAAAATATTTAGCATTCGTTCTTTTGACGAGTGTTGCCAAATTGTCATTATATGACGAAAAGTATCAATTGGCAGGTAAAAGTTTTACTTATCCGATTTCGCTTGCTAGTAATGAATTTATCGGTCAAACGGCCAGCTTTTCTTTTGCTAGTGGTGTGGTCGGTGTAATTCAAAGCAAAGATCTAAATTAAAAAGAGCCTCCATCCATTATGAAGGCTCTTTTTAATTTATTTATACACGGGTAACTTTTCCAGATTTAAGGGCACGGGCTGAAACCCAAACACGTTTCGGCTTGCCATCAACTAAGATCCGAACTTTTTGCAAATTTGGTTTCCAAGAACGGTTTGTTTGATTCAAGGCATGTGAACGTTTTTTGCCAAAAGTCGTTTTACGGCCGGTTATGAAATCTTTAGCCATTTTATTTTCCTCCTAAATATACAAATTCGTAGCATTTCTGCTCACTTACTTATTAAAATTAACATAGTTAACAGGTGATTGCAAGGCTTTTGTAAAGTAAAAACACTTGGCAGCTACGAGAAACTTTTGAGATGTTAAATGGCTTACTTGGTGTTATCATTCATTTTATGATAAAATATCTTTAATTGTGGTGTTCTTAATTTAAGGAGGTTGTCATTTATGGCTGTTAAAATCAAAACACAGTTTGGTGACATTGAGATTACAAACGATGTTATTGCTACTGTTGTTGGTGGCGCTGCGACCGAAATCTTTGGGATCGTCGGAATGGCTAGCAAAAACCAAATCAGAGATAATTTAAATGAGATCCTAAAACGTGATAATTATTCTAAAGGGGTAGTTGTTCGTCAAGAAGACGACGCAGTAGCAGTTGATGTCTACATTATTGTTGGCTATGGTACCAAGATTTCTGAAGTGTGTCGTAATGTTCAAGACAAAGTTAAATACAATTTAAAATCGATGTTAGGAATAACTGCTAACTCTGTTAATGTGATTGTGCAGGGTGTCAGAGTGATTGAAGATTAGCGGTTATTTCAGGAGGTACAGTAAAAGTTGAAAGTAAAAGAAATTACGGCAGCAGAATTTAGAAAGATGGTAGCTGTCAGTTCTGAGCGCTTAAATGAAAATGCGGAATTTATTAATTCTTTGAATGTTTTTCCCGTACCAGATGGCGATACGGGAACTAATATGAGTTTATCTTTAGCGAGCGGGGCTAAATATGTAGTCGATTCAACAGCTGAAGACGTA
The DNA here is from genome assembly GCF_029916425.1 of Liquorilactobacillus sicerae. GTDB lineage: Bacteria > Bacillota > Bacilli > Lactobacillales > Lactobacillaceae > Liquorilactobacillus > Liquorilactobacillus sicerae. Next base: position 136,802 of record NZ_JAHAVQ010000004.1, read on the forward strand.
GGCTCATTGGCTTCAGCCTTGGCTAAAGGACTTTTAATGGGAGCCAGAGGAAATTCCGGGGTTATTTTGTCACAGATTTTCCGGGGCTTCTATAAAAGTACAGAAAAAAAGCACCAGTTAACTGCTAAAGATTTAGCAGCTGCTTTAACTGGTGGAGTTGAAACAGCTTATAAAGCTGTCATGAAACCTACTGAAGGAACAATTTTGACCGTTGCCCGGCAGGCAGCTAAGGCAGCTAATCAAGTTGCTAGTGGTAATGATGTTGCAGCTAGTGAAGTCATGACGGCAGCTTTTAAAGCAGCTAAAATTGCGTTAGCGCATACACCAGAGCAATTGCCAGTTTTAAAAGAAGTTGGCGTTGTTGATTCCGGCGGTCAAGGCTTGACTTTTGTTTATGAAGCTTTTCATGATGCTTTGATAAATCAAGATACAGCTGTTCATAAGACTCATCAGCCAAGCATCGGTGAAATGGATGAGATGGTCAATGCGGCTCATCATCAAAGCGTTCAGAGTCAGTTGAATACTGAAGATATTCGGTATGGGTATTGCACGGAAATTATGGTGCGATTGGGTGCTGGGCGTTTAGTTGATCAAAAATTTGACTATGACCAATTTCGTCAGCACTTGAGCAAAATTGGTGATTCATTATTGGTGGTTGCGGATGATGAAATTGTTAAGGTGCATGTTCATACTGAGCATCCAGGTGAAGTGTTAGCTTATGGCCAGCATTTTGGCTCACTGATTAAAGTTAAAGTTGATAATATGCGCTTACAGCACGAAACAATTCTTGAACACGATCAACAACAAACTTCAAGTGCCTCGGCAGCAGTTGCAACGCCGACCACAGAAACCGTCAATGGTTATGGCGTAATTGCAATTGCATCTGGTGCTGGTTTGGCAAAATTATTTAAGGGTTTGGGTGCCACTTTGATTTTAAATGGCGGCCAGACGATGAATCCAAGTACAGAAGACATTGTTGAAGCAGTCAAACAGACTGGGGCAAAGAAAGTTATTATTTTACCAAATAACAAAAACATTTTCTTAGCAGCTCAACAAGCAGCTAAGGTTGCTGAAGCTGAAGTTACCGTTGTCCCAAGCAAAACGATTGCCCAGGGGATGACCGCTTTACTTAGCTTTGATAGTCAAGTAAGTTTATCGGAAAATCAGTCCAGAATGACGGAAGAACTTGATTCAGTTAAATCTGGGCAAATAACGACAGCAGTTCGTGATTCAACAATTGATGGCCAAGAAATAAAAAAGGGCGATTACATGGCAATTGTCGATGGGAAAATCATCTTGACCAACGCAGTGAGAAAAACAGCTGCAGTTGCGATGCTTAAGCGGATGCTAAGCGATGATAGCGAAATCGTCACAATTATCTACGGAGCTGACGGAAATGAAGAAGAAGCTAATGAAATTGCGGCAGCGGCTCATCAGCTGGATGAAGATCTAGAAGTAGAAGTTCATTTTGGTGGTCAGCCAGTTTATCCATACTTGATTTCTGTAGAGTAACAATCATGTTTTGCTGACTGGTAATGACTTACCAGTCAGTTTTTTTTAGAAAAGAAGTGATCAATTTGACTAATGTTTTAAATCAGCCGGTTTCTGTCTTAAAGGGTGTTGGTTCGAAAACCGCTGCGGCCTTGCAGCATTTACAGATTGTAACTTTGGAGGACTTACTGACGGCTTATCCATTTCGGTATGATGATTACCGGCCTAAAGCACTGGCAGAACTGATTGATCAAGAAAAAACTACCTTAAGAGGGACAGTCGCTAATCCTCCAGTCGTGACCCGCTTTGGAAGAAAGAAAAATCGCTTGAATTTTCGCTTGCTGCTTGATCAGGATGTAATTTTAGTTACTTTTTTCAATCAAGCTTATCTTGCTGACAAAATTGAAACCGGAGCTGAAGTGACTGTCTTTGGTAAATGGGACAGTTCGCGGCAGCGTTTAGCTGGGATGAAGTTGCTGACTTTTAATCGCAATGATCAACTGGCTGGAATTTATCGCTCATCAAAAGAAATTAAACAAACTAAATTGCAAAGCTTGATCAAAGAAGCTTATCAAAAATTCAGTGCAGAGATCACAAATTTGGTGCCGGCTGTTTTACAAAAAAAATATCATTTGTTAGATCGTAAGCAGATGATCCATGATATGCATTTTCCTGCATCAGCGGCAGCAGCCCAAGCAGCAAAACGTTCAGCAATTTATGAAGAGTTCTTCTTATTTCAAGCTCGACTGCAGTATTTGAAACAAATTGATCAAAAAAAGAGTGGTTTGCAAATTAATTATCAAAATGATCAATTGAAAAAGTTTATTTCCAGCTTGCCATTTGAATTAACACCAGCACAAAAAAGATCTGTTAATCAGATTTGTCACGACTTGCATCGCCCAATTCATATGAATCGTCTTTTACAAGGAGACGTTGGTTCAGGGAAAACGATTGTGGCGGCAATTGCGATGTATGCTGCTGTGACTGCTGGTTTTCAAGCAGCTTTAATGGCTCCCACTGAAATTTTGGCAGAGCAGCATGCTGAAAAACTATTTCAACTATTTCAACCCTGGGGAGTTTCTGTGGGTTTGCTGACGAGTTCGATCACAGCAGGTTCTCGGCAACGCCAGGAACTATTGCATCAAGTTGCGACTGGCAAAATCAATATTTTAATCGGAACGCATGCTTTGATCCAAGATGAAGTCAAATTTGAACGGCTTGGTTTGGTGATTACAGACGAGCAGCACCGCTTCGGCGTTAATCAGCGTCAAGCTTTGCGGCTAAAAGCCACGCAGCCAGATGTTTTGGCCATGACTGCTACCCCGATTCCACGAACATTAGCTTTGACAACTTACGGAGAAATGGATGTTTCATTGATTAATGAATTACCAAAAGGACGTAAGCCGGTCAAGACATTTTGGCTTAAGCCAACGCAGTTACAACAAGCGTTTGATTTTATTAAGCAGCAATTGATTAAGAAACAGCAGGCCTATTTAGTAACACCATTAGTTGCTGAATCTGAAGCTTTAGACTTACAAAATGCTGAGCAGCTTTTTGCTGATGCCCAGAAATTTTTTTCACCGGAATATCAAGTTGGTTTAATTCATGGTAAAATTAAAAACAACGAAAAGCAGCAGATTATGCAGAATTTCAAATCAGGCAAATTAAATATTTTAGTTGCAACGACGGTGATTGAAGTTGGGGTCGATGTACCACAGGCTTCAGTGATCTTGATTTTAAATGCTGATCGCTTTGGCTTAGCTCAACTGCATCAGTTGCGTGGACGAGTCGGTCGAAGTAGTATTCAGTCATATTGTTTGCTGATTGCTGATCCAAAAAATGAAGCTGGGGTTCAACGGATGCAGGCAATGGTCAAAACGACAGATGGATTTGTCATTGCACAAAAAGATTTAGAATTGCGGGGACAAGGGGAGATCTTAGGAAATAAGCAATCTGGTCTACCAGACTTTCGGGTTGGTGATCCAATTAAAGATTTGAAAATTTTAGAAGTTGCTCAAATGGATGCTGCCGAACTTGTGCACCGGCCAGATTTTGTGACTAATCAACAAACTGGCCGATTAGCAGCTTATTTACGTTTTAAAGTTCAACCCAAATTGAGTTTTGATTAAAATAAATGATTTATAGGAGTGGTATCATGAAAATAGCAATTGATGCAATGGGTGGCGATCATGCACCGGCCGCAGTTGTTGCTGGAGTTATTAAAGCCCGTGATCAATTTCCTGATTTAGAGTTTTTATTATTTGGACAGATCGAGCGAATCCAGCCTTTGATTAAAGACTCAACCCGAATTAAAATCCTTCCGGCAACCGAAGTCATCGGAATGAATGATGAACCGGTCCAGGCAGTTCGACGGAAGAGAAATTCGTCGCTGGTTTTAGCTGCTAAGGCAGTCAAGGAAGGTCAAGCAGAAGCACTTTTTTCTTGCGGCAATACAGGAGCTTTATTGGCGGCTGGCTTGTTAATCGTTGGCCGAATCAAGGGAATTACGCGTCCTGGACTATTGTCGACCTTGCCGATGATTAGCCAGCAAAGTGGGGCTTTTAATTTACTTGATAGCGGGGCTAATGCCGAAAGCAAACCTGAGCATCTTTATCAATATGCATTGTTAGGAAAATATTATGCCCAAAAGGTCCGGGGAGTTGCTAATCCGCGGATCGGTTTATTAAATAATGGGACTGAACCACATAAGGGTAGTAAAGTTACTCAGGAAGCCTATCAACTATTAAAGGCAGACCCTGAAATTAATTTTGTTGGCAATGTTGAAGCCAATGCGGTTTTGAAAAATGTAGCTGATGTTATTGTTGCTGATGGTTTTCTTGGCAACACTCTGCTAAAATCAATTGAGGGGACAGCCAGCGCAATTATGCATTTGTTAAAAGAATCGATTATGGCAGGCGGTTTTAGCGGCAAAGCTGGAGCATTGCTTTTAAAACCGATATTTAAAGAATTAAAATCAAAGATGAATCAGGCGAAATATGGTGGGGCGGTCTTACTGGGTGTTAAAGCTCCAGTGGTTAAAGCTCATGGTGCCAGTGATGCAGAAACAGTCTATTATACTTTAGCTCAAATTGAGCAAATGCTGAAGGAAAAAATGATCCCTGATTTTGTTGAGTATTTTTCGAAAACAGCAATTAAAAAAGATTAAAGGAGATAACTATGACCGAAAAGGAAATTTTTGATAAAATTGCAAAGATAATTCACGAAAGATTTGAAGTTGAACTAGACAAGATTACACCTGAACTGAATTTTACACAGGATTTGGACGTTGATTCAATTGACTTAGTGGAGTTTGTTCTCGAATTAGAAGATACTTTTGGGGCAGAGATTCCAGATGAGGAAGCAGAAAAGATGACAACAGTGGCCAATGTAGTTGCTTACGTTAAAGCACACCAGGCATAAAGCTGAAAAAGTGATTTAAATAGGCCGTCCCAAAACAATTTGTTTTGACAGCGGTCTTTTATTTTAATAATTAGGAAAGTTTGGATTTTAAATAAGAAGAGGAGATCGACTTTGATTAACGGATTAACCCAGATGCTAAAAGAGCAGTTTGGAATTGATTTTAAGAAAACAGAATTATTAGATGAAGCTTTCACGCACGCTTCTTATGTCAATGAGCATCCAAAGGAGAACTTGAAGTATTATGAACGAATCGAATTCTTAGGTGATGCGGTCATGCAGCTCTGTGTTTCAGAGTACCTTTTTTTAAGGTTCCCTAATTTACCGGAAGGAAAGCTTTCACGTTTAAGAGCAGCTATGGTTTGCGAAGATAGTTTTAGTAAGTTTGCGGTAGAATGTAGTTTTGACAAGTATATTCGGCTAGGTAAAGGCGAGGAAAAAGCCAACGCTCGCCAGCGGTCTTCATTGCTTTGCGATATTTTTGAATCATTTATTGGAGCTTTATATTTGGATGAAGGTAAAGCAGCCGTTGACCAATTTATTGAGCAAGTTGTCTTTCCTAAAATTGATCTTGGCTGGTTTGACCATTTGCTTGATCATAAAACTGAGCTGCAGGAATATTTGCAGCGCAATGGTGATGTGAATATTGAATATCAAGAACTAGCTGATTTTGGCCCAGAAAATGATAAAAGTTATCAAATGGCTGTCAGTGCTGACGGAAAAACCCTTGGTATTGGAACTGGTCATTCAAAAAAAACGGCTGAACAAGCAGCAGCCAAAAAAGCGTTGCAAATTTTATCGGCAGCCAAACAAGCTGATTAAGGAGCAGTCACGATGAAACTCAAGTCACTAACATTGAATGGCTTTAAATCTTTTGCTGAAAAAACTATGATTGAATTTCGTCCTGGTTTGACAGCAATCGTTGGTCCCAACGGCAGTGGCAAAAGCAATTTGATTGAAGCAATTAGGTGGGTTCTAGGTGAGCAATCAGCTAAAAGTTTGCGTGGTTCAAAGATGCCCGATGTGATTTTTGCTGGTTCCACTAAACAGCAGGCGTTAAATCGGGCAGAAGTTGAATTACTTCTGGATAACAGCGACCATTTTTTGCCATTAGAAAGTACAGAAATTGCGATTGATCGTCGAATTTATCGAAATGGTGAAAGTGAATATTTGCTAAATGGCAAAAATGTTAGGTTGAAGGATATTACAGATTTATTGTTAGACACCGGCTTGGGCAGGGATTCTTTTTCAATTATTTCTCAAGGAAAAGTTGAACAGATCTTTAGCAGCAAACCAGAGGAACGTCGTCAGATCATTGAAGAAGCTGCTGGAATTTTAAAATATAAGCAGGAGCGAACGAGTGCTCAAAATAAATTAGCTGAGACTGAGGACCATTTGCTGCGAGTTGCAGATATTATCAGTGAATTAGCAACGCAGCGTGAACCACTTAAAGAACAAGCAAGTTTGGCTCATGATTATTTAGAGCAAAAAAATCAATTAGCTTTTTATGATCGCAGCCGCCTTGTTTATGAACTGGAGCAAGCCACCAGCCAACAAACTGTTAGTAAACAACAACAAATTAGTGCCAAAAAATCAGTTGCAGCATGTCAGCAAGATAAGCGGCTTCTGGCGCAAAAAAAGGATCAGTTGCAGTTTCAACAGGAAAAACAATTGGCACTGATCGATCAGTTGCAAAGTGAATTGATGCAGACGGTTAAACAAAAAGAACGTTTAATTGGCCAACAACACCTTTCACAACAAGCAGCGGACTATCAGAAACAACAAAAACGTGAATTAGAACAACAAATTGCAGCAGCCAAACAAGCTCAGACAGATTTAAAGCAAGAGTTAAACAGCTTGCAGCAGCAGTCGGAAATCCATTCGCATAATTTAATGGCAACGCAAAGTCAAATTAAAAGCTTTCAACAGCAATTAACCTTGAGTGCCAATGATCTGCAAGATAAGGTTGAGGAGTTACGCGGACAGATTATTGATAAAATGCAGCAGCAAGCATCATTGAATAATCAAAGCCATTATTTAAAAAAAGAGATTCAGCGTCAAGATTTGCAACAAGCTGCTTTAACTAAGAAGCTGGCTCAACTCCAACAGCAACAAGCAGCTAAGAGTATAGCCAACCAGCAGGTCACTGAACAATTAGCATCAAGTCAAAAAAGTCTGCATGAACTAAGCAATGGTGCCACAGATTTGCAAAAGCAAAAAACGGAACTTGAGCAAAAAATTTCTGATCAGCGTGAACAATGGTATCAGGCGGCCGGCATTTATCAGCAGACTAAGGCCAAATATGAGAACCTAAAAGAATTGACCCAAGGATATAATAATTATTATCATGGTGTTAAGGAGATTCTCTTAGCTAAAAAGCAGCTGACAGGGATTATTGGCTCAATAGCTGAATTGCTCACGGTTCCCGAACAATTAGCACCAGCAATTGAAACGGTTTTAGCCAGTCAACTGCAAAATGTTGTTGTCAGTGATGAGCAAGCTGCAAAAAGTGCAATCAGTTTTTTAAAGCAGCATCATTATGGTCGAGTAACGTTTTTGCCGCAGACGTCGATCAAAGGTCGCCAATTACGCCCTGATTTGAGACAGAAATTGGCAAATTTGCCGGGAGTGATTGGGATCGCCAGCAATTTGGTCACAATCTCAGCTGCTAATCAAGCTATCTTGGAATATCTTTTAGGGACCACAGTCATCGTCAAAAAAATTGACGATGCGATTGCTGTTGCTCGCAGTCTGAATTATAGTTGTCGGATTGTTTCTCTAGAAGGAGACGTAATCAATGCTAGCGGTGCAATCTCTGGCGGATCACGGCGCAAGACAAGCGGCCTTTTATTTCAACGCCAGCAGTTAGCTAAATTAATAACCGCATTAAAAGAAATGAAAGTTAAACTAGCGAAGTTAGAACAGACTGGAGTGGAAACTAAACAACAGCAGCAGCAAGTGGAAAAATCAGTTGCCGCGGCTCAAACAGCAGTCGCGGCGAAACGTGATGAAGTTCAAAAGCTGTCAGCTAAATACCAACTTATAAAAAATGAAGAGCACCATTTAATAGAGCAGCTGGCAGCCCAAAAATTTGAAGTCCAACAAAATAATTTAGCTAACAGCAATTTTGCTGCCAGTCAGCAACAAGTTGCTAAACAGCGGGAGCAAGTTGCTGAAGAATTAGCCGAATTAAAACAAAATTTTGCTGCCTCGCAAGCTGCCTTGGCTAATTTTTCAGCTAGTCGGCGTAAGCAAGAGCAGAAACTAGCCGAATTGCAACAGCAAGCTGCCGTCAGCAAGGCACAAGAGCAAAATCTTCAGCAACAGGTTACTAGTTTAACAGCCAGATTTGCAAAACTATCAACGGAAGTCAAAACCAAGATGGCTGCTCTGACTGAGTTGAGTCAACCTCAAAAGCTTCAACAACAGCAGCAGCTTGACTTAAATTTAAAGCAGCTAGTTCAAAAGCAGCATGAATTAGAAGCAAAACTGTTACAAGAAAAACAAGTTCGCCAACAGTTGCAAACACAGTTAACAACGGTACAAGCAAACTTGAATCGGCAAACAGAATTATTGCAGTTGCAACAGCAGCAATTGCAGCAAGTCGATTTGAAAGCTCAAGCAATCACTGACCAACTTGATCAGAATTTGACTGACCTGAGCCAAAAGTATCAGCTGACTTTTGAAGCTGCTCAGCAAATGAAACGGGAAACGGATTTTAAAGTGATTCAGCGACAGTTGAAGCTTTTACAGCGTGGGATCAGAGAATTAGGAAATGTTAACCTAGGTGCAATTGATGAATATCAACGAGTCGATCAACGTTATCAGTTTTTGGAGACTCAAAAAGCAGATTTGCTAAAAGCTAAAGCTCAGCTGCAAGAGAGTATGGCAGAGATCGATCAGCAGGTCAAGCAGCGCTTTAATAAGACCTTTACTCAAACAGCTGCGGCTTTTGCTAAAATTTTTCCAGAAATGTTTGGTGGTGGACAAGCTAGCTTAAAGTTAACTGATCCAGCTGATCTTTTGCAAACAGGGGTGGAAATTATGGCTCAGCCGCCGGGAAAAAAGCTGCAGCGTTTAAGTTTACTTTCTGGTGGTGAAAAGGCACTGACAGCAATTGTTTTGCTATTTGCAATCTTAAAAGTCCGGCCAGTACCATTTGTAATTCTAGATGAGGCAGAAGCAGCTTTAGATGATGCTAATGTTGAACGCTACTCAAAATATTTGAAAAGGTTTTGTCAACAGACACAATTTATCGTGATTACGCATCGGAAGGTTACTATGGATTATGCTGATGTACTTTACGGCGTAACGATGCAAAAATCTGGAATCTCAAAAATGGTTTCGGTCGCTTTGACCTGACAAAAAGGAGGATTTTAAATGGGTTTTTTTGAAAAGATCAAACAGGCTTTTAGCGGTGATCAGCAGCCTAAAGAGGATGCTGAAACCCAAAAATATGATCAAAGTCTTGAAAAATCAAGAAATACTTTTGGTGCTAAATTAAATAGCTTATTAGCAAATTTTCGAAGTGTTGACGAAGATTTTTTCGATGATTTGGAAGAAACTTTGATCGAAGCAGATGTTGGTTTTGAAACAGCTGTTAAAATTAGTGATGAACTCAAACAAGAGGTTAAATTAAAAAATGCTAAAACCACTCAGGAAGTTGCAGAGACAATTATTCAAAAATTGATTAATCTTTATGAACAAGAAGGTCAAGGCGAAGACAATCAGTTGCACTACGCTCAAGCTGGACCAACCATTTTTTTGTTTGTTGGAGTCAATGGTGTCGGTAAAACAACTACAATCGGCAAGTTAGCTTTCCGTTTAAAAAAAGAAGGCAAGAAAGTCTTACTAGCTGCCGGAGATACTTTTCGAGCAGGAGCAATTGAACAATTGGCGGAATGGGGCAAAAAGGTTGGCGTTTCAGTTGTCCAAAAACCGGCTAAAAGTGATCCAGCAGCAGTTGTGTATGATGCTGTCAAAAAAGCTCAAAAAGAAAATTATGATGTGTTATTGGTCGATACAGCTGGTAGATTACAAAATAAGGTCAATTTAATGCGAGAATTAGCAAAGATTTCACGAGTGATCACTCGTGAAATACCAGCGGCACCACAGGAAGTTCTACTGGCGCTGGATGCTACTACTGGGCAAAATGCTTTAAGCCAGGCTAAGCAGTTTAAAGCAACTACACCTTTGACGGGAATTATTTTGACTAAGCTTGACGGTACAGCTCGTGGTGGGATCGTCTTAGCGATCCGTAATGAATTGCACTTACCAGTCAAATTGGTAGGGTTGGGTGAAAAAATGAATGATTTACAGGACTTTGATCCGGAAAAATTTGCCGCTGGTTTATTCGGTCAATTATTAGCTAAGAATTACGATGCCTGAGAATAGAAAATAAGCAATTAAGGAAGCAGGTCGACGATGACAATTGAAAAAACAAATCGAGTCAATGGATTGCTTGATTTTTATGAACCATTGCTGACAGAAAAACAAATAGTTTATATTGTCTTGTATTATCGCGATGACCTTTCGTTAGGTGAAATTGCGGAAAACTATCACGTCTCACGGCAAGCAGTTTATGATAATATAAAAAGGACCGAACTGATCCTAGAAAAATATGAGGAAAAGTTGCATTTATTTCAGCAATATCAAAGCTTAAATCTGAAATTAGATGAATTGAAAGCTTATGTCCAGCAGCATTATCGAACTGATGGTGAATTGCTGACTTTGGTTGATCAGTTAGAAAACATGGAAGAATAGGATAGGTGATTTGATGGCATTTGAAGGATTGACTGAACGTTTACAAAATGCGATCGGAAAATTAAAGCGTAAAGGCAAAGTCAGTGAAGCCGATGTTAGAGAAGTTATGCGAGAAATTCGCTTGGCGCTGTTAGAAGCCGATGTCAATTTTAAAGTCGTTAAAGATTTTGTCAAAAATGTTCGTGAAAAAGCAGTTGGTGCCAAAGTTTTGGAAAGTTTAACGCCAGCCCAGCAGATTGTCAAGATCGTTAATGATGAGTTGACAGCAGTTATGGGACAAGAAGCCGTTCCTTTAAATAAATCAGCGAAGATTCCGACGATCATTATGATGGTTGGATTGCAAGGAGCTGGTAAAACTACCACGTTAGCCAAATTGGCACTTAAGCTAAAAACGGAAGAAAATGCGCGGCCATTGATGATTGCCGGAGATATTTATCGACCAGCTGCGATCGATCAATTGCAGTCACTAGGACAACAAATTGAGGTCCCTGTTTTTTCGTTAGGAACTGAAATTTCTCCAGTCGAAATTGTTCGCCAAGGATTGGCTTTAGCGGCCGAAAAAAAGAATGATTATGTTTTAATTGATACCGCTGGTCGTTTGCAAATCGATGAAAAGCTGATGGCAGAGTTAGCACAAATTAAAGCACTGGCACAACCAGATGAAATTTTGCTGACAGTTGATGCGATGACCGGGCAAAATGCGGTTGAAGTTGCTAAGGGCTTTAACGAACAATTAGACGTCACTGGAGTAGCTTTGACCAAACTTGATGGTGATACCCGTGGTGGGGCCGCTTTGTCAATTCGCGCGGTGACTGGTAAGCCAATTAAGTTTATTGGTCAAGGCGAAAAAATGACCGATCTGGATGTTTTTCATCCAGATCGCATGGCTTCACGGATCTTGGGTATGGGTGATATGCTGACTTTGATTGAAAAAGCTCAGCAAGATTTTGATGAGAAAAAAGCGGTTGAAATGCAAGAAAAAATGCGTGAAAACAGCTTTGACTTTAATGATTTTCTGGATCAAATGGAACAAGTGCAAAAAATGGGACCAATGGATGATCTTATCAAAATGATTCCTGGGTTAGCCAGCAACCCGGCATTGAAAAACTTTCAGATTGATGAAAAACAAATTACTCATATCAAAGCAATCGTTTTGTCAATGACCCCACAGGAAAGAGAAGAACCTGATGTTTTAAACCCAAGCCGCCGCCGGCGAATAGCTGCTGGTTCGGGCCGTCCGGTTCAAGAGGTCAACCGGATGATCAAACAATTCAATCAGATGAAAAAAATGATGAGCAATTTTAGCAAGGGCAACTTTAACGGGATGGAGAATTTGCTCGGCAATGGTTTGTCTGGCAAAATGGCTAAAATGTCGTTAAATTCAATGGCGAGAAAAGCTAAAAAACGCAAAGTTAAACGACTTAAAAAATTGCGCAAGCGAAGAAAATAAAAAAATTATCACTGTCAAGAATTTATACTTTACAGCAGAGAGTTTTATTGGTATATTATTAAGCGTGGATAAACAATTTAGGAGGTGTTGATCAATGTCAGTAAAAATTCGTTTGAAGCGAATGGGTTCTAAGAAACGTCCTTTCTACCGGATCGTAGTTGCAGATTCACGTTCACCACGTGATGGTCGTTTCATTGAAACTGTTGGAACATACAACCCATTAACTCAACCAGAATTGGTTACTCTTAAGGAAGAAAAAATTTTGAATTGGCTGCAAAATGGTGCCCAGCCTTCAGATACTGTTCGAAATATTTTATCAAAACATGGTATTATGAAAAAATTCCATGAAACACGTTTTGCTAAGAAATAGGATCTGATAAAATGGATGATGAATCAAGAATTGAAAAACTGATTCGGTTATTAGTTAGTCCATTGGTCACTGAGCCAAAAAAGATAGAAGTCAGTTGTCAGCAGAAAGATGGAGTATTTGAGTGTTGCTTACGCTTGGCTGCTGCTGATGTTGGTAGAGTGATTGGCCGGCAAGGTAAGGTTATTAGCGCTTTGAGAATTATAGTCAATAGCTTAAAACTTTCGCACCATCAGCTGGTTAGATTAGATATTCAAGGTGATAAAAAGCTCTCATAATGAAACAGTAATGTTTTATTAGAGGGCTTTTTTAAGGGAGAAATAATATGAAATATTTTGCTGTTGGAAAAATCATTAATACGCATGGTATTCAAGGGGAAGTTAAAATTTTAGTAACAACTGACTTTGCCATGCAAAGATTTCAACCCAATAATACTTTGTATGTCAAACAAAATGATCAATTGCAGCCACTCAAAATTAGAACTGCAAGAAGATTTAAACAATTTTATTTGCTGAGTTTTTTTGAGTATCCTGATTTAACGGCAGTTGAAAAATTAAAAAATTGTCAATTATTAGTTGAGGAAACTCAACAAACGGCATTAGCTGATGGGAGTTTTTACTATCATCAAATTATTGGTTTAACAGTAATTGATCAACAGGGCAAACAAATTGGCAAAATTAAGGAGATTTTAAGCCCAGGTGCGAATGATGTTTGGGTTGTCGAGCGGCCCGGTAAAAACGAATTGTTATTGCCAGCCATTAAACAAGTAATCAAAAAAATTGATTTAGATCAGCAACAAATTGAAGTCGAAATGATTGATGGGTTAGATGAAGAATGAAAATTAATATTTTAAGCTTATTTCCAGAAATGTTTACTGGTCCATTACATGAATCGATTATCGGCAAAGCAGTTGCGAAACAGTTGGTTACTTTTGAAATCGTCAATTATCGAGACTATACTCAGAGTCGGCAAAAGCATGTTGACGACTACCCATATGGTGGGGGTGCCGGAATGTTATTGCAGGCTCAGCCAATTTTTTCAGCACTTGATGCATTGGTTGAAAAACAAAAAGATTTAGGCCGGATTATTTTACTTGATCCTGCGGGGAAAAGGTTTGACCAAAAAGTTGCTCAGAGTCTTTCTCATGAAGCCAGTTTAACCTTTATTTGCGGGCACTATGAAGGTTATGATGAACGGATTCGGTCACGTGTAACTGATGAGTTATCATTGGGGGATTTTGTTTTGACCGGCGGTGAGCTTGCAGCGATGACAATGATTGATGCTACTTTGCGGTTGATACCGGGAGTCTTGGGTAATACTGCTTCGGCACCTGATGATTCATTTACAACCGGTTTGCTTGAATATCCGCAATATACGCGGCCAGCAGAATACCGAGGATTAAAAGTTCCAGAAGTTCTGTTAAGTGGTAACCACCAAAAAATCGCCGAGTGGCGGCAAAAAGCAGCTTTGAAACGGACCTTTGAGCGGCGTCCGGATCTTTTAGCACAGTTGACCTTAAATGAACAGCAAAAGAGATGGTTGCGTGAATTTTCGATGCGAAAAGATTGAATAATTGATTTTAGTATGCTAAAATAATAATCGGCTTATGCCGCATTAACAGCATTCCGCTGCGACTGGACATGAATGCTGGCGAAAGGAAGAAAAAAGATGAATTCATTGATTCAAAAGATTACAGCATCACAATTGAGAAGTGATATTCCAGACTTTCGTGCTGGAGATACAGTTCGGGTTTATGCACGAATTGTTGAGGGCAGTCGTGAAAGGGTCCAGTTATTTGAAGGCGTTGTGATCAAGCGCCGCGGACAAGGAATTAGCGAGACATATACAGTACGTAAAATCAGTAGTGGTGTAGGTGTTGAAAGAACTTTTCCGCTGCATTCACCACGAGTAGATAAAATTGAAGTTATTCGTCATGGACGTGTTCGTCGGGCTAAACTTTATTACTTAAGAAGTTTACATGGTAAAGCAGCACGTATTCCAGAAAAACGCCGTAACTAAAAGAAAGAGTTCCAAAAGCTGGTCAAGCTTTTTGGAACTCTTTTTTAGAATCAATTTTGCAAATCATGTAAAACTTCTTGAACTAGGTCGAGACAACGGGTCGGGATGCCAAACTGTTCAATGAAACCCCAAGCATTCACTTTAGTTGGACCAAGATCATCTAGATAAAAAGGCAATAATAATTTAATAGCACACTTATTGGTTTGCGCTTCAATTTGCAATAAATTAGTTTTACCAGTTTGGTATAACTCGTCATAATAAGGTTCATTATTAAAAAAATGCGCTAATTCATGAGCTAATTGGAAGGTTAACTCTGTTTTTGGTGACCAATTTAAATTCATAATGATAACTCTTTTTTTGATCAAAGCCAGGGGTGGTGTATCATTGGCTAGCTGATCTGACCAAATTACGGTGATTTGCTGCTGCTGAGCAATCTTAAGCAAGGAAAGCTGAACTTGATTCAATCTTTATCTCCAAAATAGGTTTTTAATTATTATTTCGCAAAATAGACTTAATCAGCTCTAATTGTTGCTCAGAAATTTTTTTCCCTTCATAGGTGAAAATAACATCCTGATTTTCTGTCAGATCAACACTTGGTTTAAGATCATCTGTTCTTCCTAAAAGGAAGTCAACGGAAACATCAAAAAAGTCAGCCACTTTTTGAACTCTGAGAATTGAAGGCTGGCGATGATTCCACTGATAAATCGTGTTGTGACCAAGAGATAATTGATCTTCAACTTGATAAACAGACAGGTGTCGCTGTTTAGCTAATTCTTTGATGCGTTCAACGATCATAGGTAACTCCTATCTTCTTAATTTAACTAATAAGTTAGAAAGACTCTTGATTTCTAACTTATTAGTTAGTATAATTTAAGATGTAAAATTTAGTAAACTTATAGAAATAAAGTAATCAGAACATTTAAAACATACTTTATAATATAATATTACTTTTATTTTCGTCAAATTTATTAGTTAACATATTAGACGATGAGGAGTGAAGTTGAATGTCGTTTGAATTTGCTGATGCGGTAGTTCTTTGCTTGAAAAGGAATAAAAGATTAGGAATTAAGCCGTCTTCACAAACTGAGATAGCCGAACATTTTGGACTGTCTAAGCCTTATGTCAATCAATTGATCAATGGAAATGTAGCTAATACTGCTAATACACGTCATTGGATCGAAGAAATCAAAAAATACGTCGAAATCGATGAATAGAAAAAGACGAAACGCAATTATTTGCGTTTCGTCTTTTTTAAATAGCCTGTAATTTTAATAGCCAATTACCGAAAAAATTGCAGTGATAAAGACAGTCCCAACAGTAACGATCAGCATGATCCAAATAACTGCACGAGTAATTTTTTCAAAGCGACTAAGTTTCTTCTTTTTCATTTTAGCGTTCATCCTTTAAATCAGCATTTATAATTTAACTATACCTTTTCAGCTCGAGAGTTGTCAAATTGGTTTGGAATCTTAATTTTATTCAGGAAAACTTGAAAAAAGTTCATATTTCACGTAAACTATGAACGATTTATCATTTTCGTAGTAAAAGCCATTTAAAACTTGATTTTAGCAAGAGACGGGGGATTAGTTACTGATGGAAATTATGGTACAAAAATTCGGTGGTACATCGGTTCAAGATGATCAGGCTAGAAAAAAAGCAATGACACATGTTAAGTATGCTGTTTCGAAGGGATACAAAGTGGCAGTTGTTGTTTCAGCAATTGGCCGTAAGGGGGCTCCTTATGCTACTGATTCATTGTTGAACTTGGTTGGAAGTAATAATTCTTTACTGTCAGCACGGGAACTTGATATGTTAGTCTCGGTTGGTGAGATTATTTCAGCAGCAGTTTTTACCGAAATGTTAAAAGAAAACGGCTTTAGTGCAACAGCCTTAACTGGACCGGATGCTGGTTTTAGAACAAACAACGAATATCAAAATGCTAAGGTCTTAGATATTAAAACTGACGAGATTTTAAAATGCTTTAAATCACAAGATGTGGTCGTAGTAGCTGGCTTTCAAGGCCTTTCACGGGAAGGACATTATACTACTTTAGGACGCGGCGGCAGTGATACATCAGCAGCTTTGCTTGGAGCAGCTCTTTCGGCTAAGCGGGTCGATATTTTCACGGATGTTTCCGGAATGATGACAGCTGACCCACGTTTAGTTAAAAAAGCCAAATTTTTAAAGAATGTCAGCTATGAGGAAGTTGCCAATATGGCGCATGAAGGAGCTAAAGTTATTCATCCACGAGCGGTAGAAGTAGCTCAACAGGCTCATTTGCCGTTGCGAATCAGATCGACTTGGGATGGTGTCGATGAATTAGGTACCTTAGTTTCTGACCGTGATTTATCAATTCGTCACTATCGCACAGTTACTGGAATTGCCCACCAGGTTGGGCTAACACAGTTTAGTGTTACAACTGAAAAATATGATCCACAAACGATTTTTAAACTGCTGGCTGACAATCATTTAAGTATTGACTTTATTAATATTCTGCCAGAAAAGTTTGTCTTTAACTTGGATGCAAAGGAAAGTCAGAAAGCCAAGAAATTGCTGCAAGAAAAACAAGTAGCTGCTGAAATCATCGAAAATTGTGCTAAAGTTTCAATTGTTGGTGCCGGCATTATGGGAACGCCAGGAATAACAGCTCAAATCGTGGCGGCTTTAAATGGAAAAAACATCAAAATTTTGCAGACAACCGATAGTTATACAACTATCTGGGTTTTAGTTAAACAATCAGATCTGCCAGTTGCAGTTAATGCTTTGCATGACGCATTTTTGAGTGATCGTCAATGCTAAAGATTTTTATTTGGCCCTATCAGTTAGTAGGACTCATTGTTTGCTGGCTGAGTTTGTTTTTAATTAAGCATTGTCTGCCAGCCAAGTGGAAACAAAAATTTCATTATCTAGATTTTCTATTGATCTATTTAATTTTGGTGATTCAAGTGTTATCGTTGCAATTTTTAAAGATTTCACTTTTGCCATATTTCTTATTTGCAGCAGCAGTTTTGGGAATTGGATTGACATTTGGACTGGCGTTGGTCAAAGGAGAGATCATTCAAACTAAATTTTGGCGTTTTTATTGGCGCTTGATCGAGCTATTAGCAGTCAGTACGTATATCGTATTAATTGTTTTGACAATTTTGAAAAATTTTAGTTAATTAGTTAGTATTAAATACCTTGCTTTGGTTAGCAGGGTATTTTTTTTGTAGATTTTTAAAATCTAGTGGTAAAATAGTGGTTGATAGTGGTGGATTGTGGTAGTATCAATTTGTAATCATTATTTGGGGGTGAGCTGCATGCTGATGGGAGAGTATCATCACACGCTTGATACCAAAGGGCGAATGATCATTCCAGCAAAGTTTCGCGAACAGTTGAGCGATCAATTCGTTTTAACACGCGGGATGGACGGCTGTTTATTTGGCTATCCGAATGATCAGTGGCAACTCCTTGAAAAAAAAATGCAGCAGCTTCCACTAACTAAACGTGATGCAAGAGCTTTTGTTCGCTTTTTTTATTCGGCAGCTACCGAATGTGAATTTGATCGCCAGGGACGGATTATTATTCCTAAAGCTTTAAGAGATCATGCTGAATTAGAAAAAAAATGTGTGGTTGTTGGAGTTTCAAATCGCTTTGAAATTTGGTCCGAAGATCGCTGGAATGATTTTAGTCAAAAAGCTGAAGAAAACTTTGATAGCATTGCTGAAAACATGATCGATTTTGGTTTATAAAGAGGTGCAGAAGTGACAGAAACATTTAAACATCAAACAGTAATGCTGCAGGCTGCTGTTAGTGGTTTGCAAGTCAAACCAGCTGGAACTTATGTTGACTGCACCTTAGGCGGTGGAGGACATAGTCATTTGATTGCACAGCAGCTGGAAGCAAATGGTCATCTGTATGCTTTTGATCAAGATCAAACAGCAATTGATTATAATCGTGATCGTTTTCATGAATATCCAGTAACTCTGATCAAGAGCAACTTTCGGGAACTAGCCGAACAGCTTAAACAAAAAAATGTTACGCAGGTTGATGGGATTTTATATGATTTAGGAGTTTCTTCACCACAATTTGATGATGCTCAGCGCGGTTTTAGTTATCGTTTTGATGCTCCATTGGATATGCGAATGGATCAGACTCAAAGTTTAAATGCCAAAGTAGTCGTTAATGAATGGTCATATGAAAAGCTAGTTAGGATTTTTTGGCGCTACGGTGAGGAAAAATATGCCAAATCAATTGCCAGACACATTGAAAAAGAACGAACTAAAAAAGTAATTGAAACGACAGGCGAATTAGTTGAAGTAATTAAAGAAGCAATTCCGGCACGTGCCCGGAGAACTGGTGGACATCCGGCTAAAAGAGTTTTCCAAGCAATCAGAATTGCTGTTAATGATGAATTAGGGGCACTTGAAGATTCATTAACTCAGGCTTTATCTTTGCTGAAAGTACATGGTCGAGTTTGTGTCATAACTTTCCAATCCTTAGAAGATCGTTTAGTTAAAACCATGTTCAAAGAAAAAAGCTCATTACCTGAATTACCACCGGGCTTACCAGTAATTCCTTCAGAAATGCAGCCACATTTTAAGCTGATTACGCGTAAGCCGATTGAACCGTCAATTGAAGAGCTGCAACAGAATCATCGTGCTCATTCAGCTAAGCTAAGAATTATTGAACGAGTTAGTCAAGGTGAATAATTTTTTAAAGGATGTGATTATATGGCAGGCAGTGCAGCACCAAAGAGAAAGTCCATAATGCCAGCAGAACCGCAGATACATAAAGAACCACTCAAGCAACATTCAGTGGTTCCACGGCGAGTTTCAGTTTCTAAAGCAGAAATTTTGAGTTTTTTAATAGGAAGCGTGATTTTAATGGCAATGACGATTGAGGTGATTGCCAGTCAGGTTAATTATACTAGAGCACAGTATACCCTTCAGAATATCAATCAAAAAATTACGGCAGTACATAATCAAAATATTAATACTAAACAAGAAATCAGTACTCTCTCGAGTCGAGATCGTTTATTGGAGCTAGCCAAAAAGTATGGATTATCGATGAATGACAGCAATATAAGGAATGTTTCTAAATGAATAAAAAGAAAAAGCAGCTAAAACACCAAAAAAACCGCAAAATTTATGGGATAATTATTTTTTTCATTGCGGCAATAATTTTCACTGTGTTTATTGGCCGTTTTTTTTATATCGCAATTTTTCATTCAATTGATCGCGTCGATCTTAAGCAGAAAGTTGCTCAGCTATATGCCAGTAAAACTGAGATCAAAGCTCAAAGGGGAACGATTTATGATAATAATGACCAGCCGATTGCCGAAGATACTTCAACTTATAAGATCTACGTGGTTCTTTCAAAATCAGCAGTTGCCTTCGGTAAACGTAAGTACTTGGCTGAAAAGGATAAATCGAAAGCAGCTAAAGTTTTAAGCAAGAATTTAGGTATCAGTTATCAAAATGTCAGAAAATTACTTGATCCCGTTAATAAAGATGTTTATCAAGTTGAATTGGGTAATGCTGGTAAAAATATTTCACTAGAAACTAAGCAAAAAATTCAAGCAGCTCATATTACGGGAATCTATTTTAAATCGACGACTGCTCGACTGTATCCAAATGGGGTGTTTGCCTCACACATCATTGGCTTAGCAGAGAATCAAAATGGAAAATTAGTTGGAGTGATGGGACTTGAACAAGCCCTTAATCATGAACTAGCTGGTAGAAATGGTGTTCGTAAGGTTGAAAAGGATACTAAAGGAACGCCAATCCCAGGCTCTAAAGTTAAAGCTCGTGCAGCTAAAAATGGCGATAATGTTTATACAACCATTGATACACGATTACAAACTTATTTAGAAACATTAATGACCCAAGCACAGAAGCGTTATCATCCTCAAGAAATGACGGCCATTTTAATGAAAGCTAAAACCGGTGAAATTTTGGCTGCTAGTCAACGACCAACTTTTAATGCGCAGACAAAAAATGGTTTAACTAAGATTTGGCGGAATATTTTAGTTGAAGATAGTTACGAACCAGGATCAACCATGAAAATTTTTACAGTCGCAGCGGCGATTAACAGTGGTAATTTTAATGCTAATGCGACTTTTAAATCTGGTTCGCTCCAAATTGATGGGAAAAGTGTTTATGATTGGAATCGCAGCGGTTGGGGGTATATTACCTATCAAGATGCTTTTATTCGCTCTTCAAATGTTGGAATGGCGTACTTAGAACAACAAATGGGGGCTAAAACTTGGTTGAGTTATATTCACAAATTTGGATTCTTAAAAAAGACGGGTTCAAAAATGCCAAATGAAGTTGCTGGCAGTATTGAGTATAAATATCCGATTGAGCAAGCTAATACAGCTTTTGGTCAAGCAATCAATGTGACTGCTTTGCAAATGATGCAAGGTTTTTCGGCAATTGCAAATCATGGCACAATGGTTAAACCATATCTGGTGAAAAAAATTGTTGATCCAAACAATCAAAAGGTCATTTATCAGGCAAAGACGAAGAAAGTCGGTCAGCCAATCAGTAGTCAAACTGCTAATCAGGTTTTGAGTTTAATGCAGGATGTAGTTTATAATGAAAATGGAACTGGTTCAGCTTTCAAAATCAATGGCTATCAGATTGGTGTTAAAACTGGAACAGCTCAAATCAGTAAAACTCAGGGTTCTGGTTATTTAACTGGTGAGACTAACTATATCTTCTCGGTCGTCGGAGTTGCACCAGCTAATAATCCAAAATATATTCTATATGTTACAATGAAACAGCCGACAACTTTCAGTAACGGTACGTCAGGACAAATGTTGGCAACCATTTTTAATCCAATGATGCAGCGAGCTTTACAACAATCTGCAGAAAGTACTAGTCAAACCAGTCAGCAAGTCAAACTTAAAAATTGGACTGATAAAAGTTTAGCGACAGCCAAGAAAAATTTGGAAAGTTCTGGATTACAAGTGACAGTGATCGGCAATGGCAGCAAAGTTAGACGACAATCTGTGGCAGCTGGCAACACGCTGCTTAGTGGTGAAAGAATCATCTTATTAACAACCGGCACTAAAACAATGCCGGATTTGACTGGCTGGTCGCGGAATGATGTTTCAGCTTTAGCGAAACTGTTAAACTTGAAGGTGAAGTATACTGGCTCTGGGTATGTAGTCAGTCAAAGTATCACAGCTAATCAAGCTTTGACGGGACAAAAAGAACTAATAGTCAAATTAAAATAAAATCTGGTGATAAAATGCAGGCAAGCAAACTAATCGAATGTCTAAAATTTAAAAAAATAATTCCAAGTAATTTTGAGGATTTTACCGTATCCCTATTAACTCAAGATACGCGCGAAGTTGTTGAAAATAGTGTCTTTGTGGCAGTTAAAGGAGCTCAATTTGATGGTCATGTATTCGTTCAACAAGCGCTAAAAGCTGGTGCAAAGATGATTGTTGCACAAGAAGAAGTCAACGTGACTGAGGTTCCGGTAGTTTATGTCAATGATACCAAACGGGCGATGGCAATTTTGAGCAGTCGTTTTTATGGTGGTGCAAGTCAAGCACTGCATATTGTTGGAGTGACCGGAACGAACGGTAAAACAACTGTTACGCATTTGATTGAAGCAATCTTTCGGGCACAGCAGCGTAAGACTGGTTTAATTGGAACAATGTATCGCAAAATTGGTGATGAAGTATTGCCAACTAAAAACACAACGCCTGACATCATTACCTTACAACGAACTTTAAGTAAAATGGTTGAACGTGGTGTTTCGGACGTTGCAATGGAAGTTTCATCAATCGCTTTGATTCAAGGTCGTGTTTGGGGAATTGATTTTGATGTCGCAGTGTTTACTAATTTGACACGTGATCATTTAGATTATCACAAAACCATGGAGAACTATGAACACGCTAAAAGTTTACTTTTTTCGCAATTAGGAAATCGTTATGCATTTAATGGTGATTCTAAAGTGGCGGTGTTAAATATTGATGATCCAGTCGGTAAGCATTTTGAACAAGTAACTGCAGCACAGGTGTTAACGTATGGAATTAAAGAATCAGCTATGATCAGAGCAAAAAAAATCAAAGCCCATAGTCGTGGCACGGATTTTGAATTGCATGTTTTTGATCAAGTTTATCAACTGCATACACAAATGATCGGTATGTTCAACGTCTATAATGTTTTGGCTGCTTTTGCGGCTACCTATGCTTCAGGATTATCTGCAGAAGATATCATCACAGCACTGGATGGCTTCAAAGGTGTTCGTGGTCGGATGCAACTGGTCAGTTCACCGACGGAGATAAGTGCAGTTGTTGATTACTCTCATACGCCAGACGGCCTATATCAAGCTCTCAAGACTTTAGCGGAAGTTGCTAAGAAGCACGTCTTTTGTGTTGTTGGTTGCGGCGGTGATCGCGATCATGGCAAACGTCCGAAAATGGGCAAAATCGCCGCAGAATTTAGTGATTTTCCAATTTTTACTTCAGATAATCCACGTTCTGAAGATCCTCAAAAAATTATCAACGCAATGTTAAGTGGTGTTCCAGCTGGAATCAAAGTTCCAACTTTTGTTGATCGCCGGCAGGCAATTAATTACGCCATTAAGCAGGCTCAACCGGGAGATCTGGTATTAATTGCTGGCAAAGGTCACGAAGATTACCAAATTATTGGCAAGCAAAAACGACATTTTGATGATGTTGAAGAAGCAACTAAGGCATTATGGTTAAAGGAGCAGGCTGGTAAATGACAGTTTTAGAAGGTATTATTTCAGTGATTTTAAGTTTTGGGGCAACTGTGATTTTATTACCGCAGTTTATCAATTACGCACATCGAAAAAAACAAGGACAAATGATACGTGAAGAGGGTCCAAAATGGCATCAAAAAAAATCGGGGACGCCGACAATGGGAGGGCTGATTTTTAACTCGGTTATTTTAATTGTCAGTCTGATCGTGGCAGCAATTGGAAATCAGTTGACTTCTCAGCTGTTGATTTTAGTGTTCATTTTATTTCTTTATGGCATGCTTGGTTTCTGGGATGATTCGATCAAACTATGGAAAAAGCAAAATGAAGGACTGAAAGCCTGGCAAAAATTTTTAGGTCAAGTCCTTGGGGCGTTAATTTTTTTAGCAGTTTACTATCATGAACATTTGATTTTAGGCTTGCATTTGTTTGGCCAAGTTTTTAACATTGGTGGTTGGTTTATCTTATTTGCAGTTTTTTGGTTAGTCGGATTTTCCAATGCAGTCAATTTAACTGATGGTATTGACGGTTTAGTCGCTGGTCAGGCAACGATTGCTTTTGCAACTTATGCAGCCATTGCAGCTTTTCAGCATCAAACAGATGTTTTACTATTTTGCTTGGTTGTAATTGGTTCATTGTTAGGTTTCTTTATCTTTAATCATAAGCCCGCTAGGATCTTTATGGGTGATATGGGATCATTGGCTTTAGGCGGAGCTTTGGCAGCTGTTTCGATTTTAGTTGGTCATGAAGCATCTTTGCTTTGGATTGGTTTGATTTTTGTCATTGAAACTGCAAGTGTTATTTTACAAGTAGCTTCATTTAAGTTAACTGGCAAACGAATTTTTAAGATGAGCCCAATCCACCATCATTTTGAATTGCTGGGGTGGAGTGAATGGCGCATCGATTTAACTTTTTGGTCAATTGGCTTAATAACTGGTGTTACAGCACTATTGGCAATTATTTAAAATTAAAAAAGAGAAGAGTTTTAATTATGAAGGCAATTTCAACTTATCAAAATAAAAAAGTCCTAGTGCTAGGTTTAGGACAAAGTGGGTTAAATGCGGCACGTTTATTGCATAAATTGGGAGCTGAAGTAACGGTTAATGATTTAAGGGCACCTAAGAATCCTAAGATAGTTTCTGAACTAACAGCTTTGGGAATCAAGGTTATCACTGGTAGCCATCCGCTAGAGTTGGCCAAACAAAATGATTTAATGGTTAAGAATCCGGGGATCCCTTATACCAATCCGTTAGTTAAAGCAGCTTTAAAGAATCAATTACCGATTATTACGGAACCAGAACTTGCCTATGAAATATCAACTGCGCCCATGGTTGCAATTACTGGTACTAATGGGAAAACCACGACGACTACTTTGACGACGCTGATGCTTGATGAACAACGTTTAAAAGGGAAAGCTTATGCAGCAGGTAATATTGGCATTCCAGCTAGTCAAGTAGCTCAAACAGCAACTAAAGATGATGTACTGGTCACGGAACTTTCTAGCTTTCAATTACTTGGAATCAGTAAATTACATCCCAAAATTGCGGTAATTACCAATATTTATGAGGCACATCTGGATTATCATGGGGACCGGAATAATTATGTCAATGCTAAAATGCGAATTACAATGAATCAAACATCGGCTGACTACTTGGTGATCAACTGGGATTCAGCAGAATGGCAGCAGCTTAGTCAGCGTTCTCAAGCTCAAATCGTTCCTTTTTCTCGGAAGCAAGAAATCAGAACTGGAGCTTATCAAAAAGGAAATTATCTATATTTTCGTGGTGAACGAATTATTAAGCTGGCCGACATTAAATTGGCTGGAGTTCAAAACATTGAGAATGCTTTAGCAGCAATTGCAGTTGCTAAATTGATGGGCAAAAGCAATGCGGCAATCTGTCAGGTGCTGAGAACTTTTGGCGGTGTGCGGCATCGAATGCAATATGTTGAAACTATCAAACAGCGACGATTTTATAATGACACAGAAGCAACTAATATTGAAGCTTGTCAGCGAGCCTTGGAAAGCTTCCAACAGCCGATTGTTTTGGTTGCTGGTGGACTAGATCGTGGATTTAGTTTTGAAAGCTTATTGCCGTATTTTAAGAAGCTTCGGGGTCTGATCTGCATGGGGCAGACTGCTCAGGCAATGGCTGAAATGGGTAAGAAAGCTGGTGTTAAGCAAATTGAATTTGCTAAATCGGTTGTCGAAGCAGTTCCTAAGGCTTATCAACAAAGCCAACCTGGAGATGTTGTCTTGCTTTCACCTGCTTGCGCTAGTTGGGATCAGTATCCAAGGTGTGAAGTAAGGGGAGACTTATTTATTCAAGCTGTTGCGAATTTAAAGAAAAATCAGGAGGAGAGTTAAGATGCGTTTGTTGATATCAGGTGGAGGGACAGGTGGCCATGTCTACCCGGCTTTGGCATTGATCGAGGAAGTCAAAAAGCAAGAGCCTGACTCGGCTGTTTTATACATTGGAACCCATCGTGGCTTGGAAAATAAGATTGTACCAGCAGCTGGGATAGATTTTCAAACGATCAGGATCCAGGGCTTTAAACGATCGCTTTCGTTTGAAAATTTTAAAACAGTCTATTTATTTTTGAAAAGTACGCAACGAGCAAAACAGATTATCCGCGAGTTTAAACCAGATGTGGTCGTTGGAACAGGCGGCTATGTTTGTGGGGCGGTTGTTTATGCGGCGTCACGAATGAAAATTCCAACATTTATTCACGAACAAAATAGCATTGCTGGCATTACTAACAAGTTTTTGAGTCATTTTGTTGATCAGGTAGGAATTTGTTTTCCAGAAGCAGCTAAAGAGTTTCCTAAAAATAAAATCGTTTTTACCGGAAATCCGCGGGCTCAACAAGTAATGGGAATTAAAGCGGCTAACCAAATACAAGCTCTGGGACTAAACCCAGCTAAACCGACAATTTTGATTTTTGGTGGTTCTCGAGGAGCACGGCGGATCAACGAATCAACTTTGGAAGCCTTAAAATTTTTGGCAGATAAAAAATATCAAGTTTTGTTTGTTACTGGCAGCGTTCATTTTGAAAAGGTTAAATCCCTAGTTAAGGAGATTCCAGCTAATGTTGTGATTAAGCCTTATATTGCTAATATGCCGGCAATTTTACCGGAGATCAGTTGTATTGTTGGACGGGCTGGAGCAACCAGTTTAGCTGAGATCACAGCTTTAGGAATTCCTTCAGTTTTAATTCCCAGCCCGTATGTCACGCATGATCATCAAACACACAACGCCCAAAGTCTGGTCAACGTCCAAGCAGCTGAAATGATCAAAGAAAGTGAACTAAATGGCCAAGTATTGGCTAAAGTGATTGATAAACTGATGAACGACCCTGACTTAAGGTCTAAAATGGCTAAAAATGCTAAACAAGCCGGAGTTCCGGATGCGGCGACCCGGGTTTTCAACTGTTTGCAAAAGCTGATCGGCAAATAATTACGAGGAGGGGTGATGATGAGCTCGAAAAAAAACAAAATGAAAGTTCAAACAGATTTGCCCCTGACTCCGTGGGAAACAGCTCAAAGAAAACGCCAACAGCAAAAGCATCCACACTTGAGTTTTTTTAAAAAACAACGAATTGGTGATAAACTCCCAAGCCTCGTAGCCCAGCGCAGAAAAAGGCTCAGAAAAGCTTTAATTGAAAATCTGCTCGTTTTTGGTATGTTACTGTTAGCAGCGCTATATTTTATTTTGCCAATCAGCAAAGTCAAATCAATTGAAGTTTCGTCAGATAATCAGCATACTGCAAAACAAATTATTAAATTAAGTGGGATCAAGCCGCAACAATTACAGATTGGAGTTCTTTTAAGGCAAAATCAGATTCAGGCAAAGATTAAAAATCAAGCCTCAGAAATAAAAAAGGTTAGCTTTTCGTATTCAACTAAGCAAGTGAAATTAAAAATAATTGAAAAACGGAATTTAGGATATGTTTCAAAAAATAATCTTTTTTATCGAATAGAGACAAACGGCAAGATTTCAAAAATCAGTCATCAGAATCCAGTCAGTGACGTTCCAATTTATTTTAATTTTAAAAAAAGATTACTTTGCCGACAGATTACTCAACAGATTGAGGCACTTTCACCTAAAATTGTTCGAGCCATTTCTGAAATTCATGCAGCACCAACCAAAAATGATCCGCAAAGGGTCCATTTATATATGAATGATGGAAATCAAGTCCTTGCTACAATTAAGACTTTGGCAGCTAAAATGCGATATTATCCGCAATTTAAGGCAAGTTCAAGCCAAAAAATAATGATTGATCTGCAAGTCGGAGCTTATTCTTATCCGCTTCAATAAATTTTTTGCAAATCGCGAATTTCTTGCAACCTTAAGCGTGTATTAATAGTTAGTGGTGTGGTAAAATTATTACATAAGCATTAAAAATAATTTTAGCCTGAAACTGATTAAGATTTGAGAGAAGGAGGCTCAATTGATGGAAAAATCTGGAATCTTTGTCGGACTAGATATTGGGACAACTTCGATCAAAGTTATTGTTGCTGAATATCTAAAAAACCAGATAAATATTATTGGCGTTGGTAATGAGCTAGCTGATGGGCTTAATCGAGGGGTCGTTGTCGATATCGATCGTGCAGTGCAAGCTATCAAAAGGGCTGTTGCTCAAGCTGAAGAGAAAGCAAATTTAGAAATTAAAAAAGTCCAAGTTGGATTGCCAGCTAATTTGTTGGAGATCGAACCTTGCAATGGAATGGTAGCTGTTAGCAATCATGATGGATCGGCCAAAGAAATCAATGAAGATGATGTTATTCGGGTTACCAAAGCGGCTTTGACACAACAGCTGCCACCAGAACGTGAGGTTGTCGATGTAATTCCAGATGAATTTATTGTTGATGGTTTTGACGGCATTAAAGATCCGCGCGGGATGGTTGGTATTCGTCTGGAAATGAAAGGAGTCGTTTATACCGGGCCGAAAACAATTCTTCATAATACCTTACGCTGTGTTGAAAGGGCTGGTTTGCAGCCAAGTGGTGTTGTTGTTGCACCACTTGCTTTGGCGAATGCAGCTTTAAGTGATGGTGAACAGGATTTTGGTTCTATTTTGATCGATCTTGGTGGTGGACAAACGACAGTAGCAGTTATTCATGATCATAAGTTGAAGTATACATATGTTGACCAGGAAGGAGGACAATTTGTTACGAAGGATATTTCAATTGTTTTGAATACTTCGGTAGCTAATGCAGAGAAGATAAAAAGAAATTATGGTTATGCGGATAGTACACTGGCTCCCCAAGATGAAAAATTTCCTGTTGAAGTTGTTGGTCAGGCTGAACCAGTTGAAATTAGCAGTGAATACTTGGCTGAGATTATTGAAGCAAGATTAACTCAAATCTTTGATCGACTTAAGCAAGTTTTAGATGATATCTCTGCTTTAAAACTTCCGGGAGGGGTGATTATCACTGGTGGTCAGGCTGCTTTGCCTGGAGTTAAGGAATTAGCTGCTGAAATCTTTGCTACAAATGTTCGACTGTTCATTCCGCAACAAATGGGATTGAGACATCCCTCATTTTCCCAAGTGATTGGTCAGGTTGAATTTGGCTGTCATTTGAGTGAAATCGAAAAAATTGCTAAGATGGCAGTTTTTCCTGATTTCAAACAGTTTGTACCAATTGCTGAACTACCTGGTATTGAAGCTCAAGATAACCAAGCTAACAGGCAATCTAGTGGTGAAACAAAAAATAAGAAAGAAAAAAGCGGAAATAGATTTGATGGGATCAAGAACTTTTTCAGTAATTTTTTTGATTAACAACTGATGATGGAGGTAAAAAGCATGGAATTTTCACTCGATACAAATGAAAATACTGGTGCAAAAATTAAAGTGATTGGTGTCGGCGGTGCTGGCGGGAATGCAGTCAATCGGATGATAGCTGATGAAGTTAAGGGTGTAGAGTTTATCACTGCCAACACTGATGTTCAAGCTTTAAAGGGTTCGAATGCTGAAACTAAGATTCAATTGGGGCCTAAATTAACTCGTGGTTTAGGTGCCGGGTCAAATCCTGAAATTGGCAGCAAGGCAGCTCAAGAAAGTGAAGAAGCAATTGCGGAGGCTTTAAAAGGAGCCGACATGATCTTTGTAACCGCTGGAATGGGTGGTGGAACTGGAACGGGCGCGGCTCCAATTATTGCTAAAATTGCTAAGGAGCAAGGAGCACTAACAGTTGGTGTTGTAACTCGTCCCTTTAGTTTTGAGGGCCCTAAGCGTGCACGCTATGCAGCCGAGGGAGTTACTCAGTTGAAGGAGCATGTTGACACCTTAGTTATTATTGCTAATAATCGCTTATTAGAAATTGTTGATAAGAAGACCCCAATTATGGATGCTTTTAAAGAAGCTGATAACGTTTTGCGTCAAGGCGTGCAAGGAATTTCTGATTTGATAACGTCTCCAGGCTACGTTAATTTGGATTTTGCCGATGTTAAAACGGTTATGGAAAACCAGGGTTCAGCTTTGATGGGAATCGGGACTGCTAATGGCGAAAATCGGGCAGTTGAAGCAACAAAGAAAGCAATTTCTTCACCGTTGCTGGAGGTTTCAATTGATGGAGCTGAACAGGTTTTGTTAAATATCAGTGGTGGTCCGGACCTAAGCTTGTTTGAAGCTCAGGATGCTTCAGATGTAGTTGCTCAAGCAGCAACAAGTGATGTTAATATAATTTTTGGGACTTCAATCAATAATGATCTTGAAGACAGTGTGATTGTAACAGTTATTGCAACCGGAATTGACAAGAAGAAAAAAGAACGACAAATTAAACGGCATTCGAATTACGATTTAGATCAGCATGACAATAGTTCAGAAAGTAAACAACAATCCGAGACGACGCAAAGTTCCAAGGAGGATCCTTTACAAGATTGGGATTTACGCCGTGAGTTTTCTGAAAGAGGCCAAGGCGAGGGAAGACGTGTCGACTTTGAAAACGTCGAAAAAAAGAAATTTGACGTTTTCAAAATGAATGCCGATCAAGAAAAAGATGATAATAGTAACGATAATGATTTAAATAAGCCACCATTTTTCCGTCATCGCCGTAAGTAATTTTTAGATTTTGATAATGATCTGAGGTGATCAAAATGGCTTTTGGTAATAAATTAAGTCGTTTTTTTGGAATTGAAGACGACTATGAGGAATCAGAAGGCGAAAATCAGGACAGTGTTAATTACCAGGGACAAAATGTTGTTCCTTTTAGAGAAAATAGAGAAAAAAATGGTGGTTTGGTTGAAAAAAAGATTGCATTATTTGAACCAAGAATTTATTCTGATGTTAAGACAATTGCAACTAAACTTTTACATGGTCAAGCTGTTGTGATCAATTTTCAACGGATGGATGATGCTCAAGCTCATCGGGTAGTTGATTTCTTAACAGGGACGGTTTTTGCAATTGGCGGTGAGATTCAGCGAATCGGTGATCAAATTTTCTTATGTACTCCTCATGGTTATGTGGTTGAGGGAGACTTAGAAGATAAATTAGATCACGATAACTTTTAGTGAGGAGTGGACAGGTGCTTATTTTAACGATTATTAATCGCTTATTTGAACTTTACTCGCTAGCAATTGTTGTTTATGTGTTAATGTCTTGGTTTCCGGGGGCCCAGCAGAGCAAGTTCGGTGACTTTTTAGGCAGATTATGTGACCCATATTTGAACTTCTTTGAGCGAATTATTCCGCCAATCGGGGGCATCGGCTTTTCACCGATCATTGCACTGATTGCTTTGCAGTTTATTCAGAATGGATTAGATTTAGTTTTAACTTTGATTTTTGGATTAGGTTAATAGAGGTTCGATTAAGCGTGCATAATATGTCTATCTACCAACATTTTAGATCAGATGAAGCTCCACTGATTGCTGAATTTAATGATTTGATCAATCAGTCTGAACTGGAATATCGGCCAATTTTGACTCATTTTTTAAATCCAAGGGAACGCGTCATCATCGCTTCTTTGCTTGGTCAGAAGAGATCAGTCAGATTTTGTTCTAATGGTCTATTTAAACAAGCCGAGCGAAAACGGGGCATCTTTTATCCTGAGTATTTTGCCCCTCAACAAGCTGATTATCAGCTGACATTGTTGGAAATTAAGTATCCGATAAAATTTGCTCAACTTGAACATCGTCAGATTTTAGGAACCTTATTGGCTAGTGGCCTAAAACGCTCAGCAATTGGCGATATTGTCACCGATGGGGTTCGGTGGCAAATTATTATTGAAGAACCAGTTGCTGAGTTTTTAAAACAGGAAATTGAGCGGATCGGGAAAATTAAAGTTCAGCTTGAAGAAGTTTCATTTGCGGAGTTGCTTCAACCAAAAGTTGAGTGGGAAAAAGCTTCTTTTTCAGTCACTTCATTGCGAATCGATAATTTAGTTGCTAGTGTTTGCCATTTTTCACGAGCACGTTGTAAACAGTTGCTCGGAGCAAAAAGAGTTCATTTAAACTGGATGTTAGTTGAACAACCAGACCTGGACTTGAAAATCAAGGATGTTGTTTCGGTAAGAGGGTTTGGCAGATTCCAATTAGCTGACCTTGGTCGCATCTCTAAAAAGGGCCGATTACAAGTTGAAGTTTTAATTTTAAAAAATAATACATAATGGAGGTGTTGGGGCATGGCATTAACCCCATTGGATATTCACAATAAAGAATTTCGTGTTAAGTTGCGTGGTTATGATCAGGATGAAGTTAATGATTTTTTGGATCAAATTATTAAGGATTATGAATTTAATCTAAAGGAAAACAGTCGCTTGACTGAAGAGTTGAAACAAAATCTGGAAAAACTAAAGTACTTCAATGATTTAAAAGATTCACTCAATCAATCAATTATTGTCGCTCAAGAGGCTGCAGACAAAGTTAAGTCAAGTTCACAACGAGATGCTGAAATCACTAAGCGTGAAGCGCAAAAGGAAGCTGCCGATATTATTTCTGAGGCAAATGAAAAATCGCATGAGATAATTGAACAGGCATCCCAGAAAGCAAAGAAGTTAATTTTTGAGACGGATGATTTGAAAAAACAAGCTCGGATTTTCCGCCAAAAATTACAAGTTATGCTTGAGTCACAGTTGGAAATCGTTAAGAGTAATGAGTGGGATGACATCCTGCGTCAAGGCGATACCACTGATTATGAAGCAATTCAAAAGATTATTCAACGTGATGCAGACCTTGACAAACAAACAGCAAAAGAAGTAAAATCAGTGTCAAACAGTGATGAAGCTCCTAAAAAAACGGTGGTTATTCTTCCAGAAGAAGATGATGATGACCCAGGACAGCATTTTACAGCGCATGAAACAAAACAAAAAAGTGATAATTAATCTTGTAGCAGAACACGAATAACTTAAAGTAAGCACAGAGAATCGACTGATGGTGAGAGGTCGAACTTCAAC
This sequence comes from Liquorilactobacillus sicerae, assembly GCF_029916425.1. Taxonomy (GTDB): domain Bacteria; phylum Bacillota; class Bacilli; order Lactobacillales; family Lactobacillaceae; genus Liquorilactobacillus; species Liquorilactobacillus sicerae. The sequence goes on from NZ_JAHAVQ010000004.1 coordinate 169,420, forward strand.
TTTAAGTTGTCTATCATCTGCGATAAAAGTCAGACTGAAGTTAGTAAGCTGACCGGTTTATTGTCGTTACTCAATACTTGAGGAGAACAATTCCTAATTGTTCTTAAATTTGGGTGGTACCACGAAGATCTCGTCCCTTTGGGCGAGGTCTTTTTTATTTTGTTTTTAAAAGAGAAAGGATGAAGTAAGATGAGAGTTAAAGATACTCTGAATTTAGGAAAAACTAAATTTCCAATGCGTGGCAATCTTCCGGTTCGTGAAGTTGAACGACAAAATGAATGGGAAGAAAATAAGGTTTATGAAAGGCGTCAAAAATTAAATGAAGGTAAACCAACCTTTGTCTTACATGACGGACCTCCATATGCTAATGGAAATATCCATATGGGTCATGCATTAAATAAAATTTCAAAAGATTTTATCGTACGTTCTAAATCAATGATGGGTTTTCGAGCACCATATGTTCCAGGTTGGGATACACATGGTTTGCCAATCGAACAGCAGCTAAAAAAGGCTGGTGTTGATCGCAAAGCTTTATCAATTGCTGATTTTCGGGAAAAGTGTCGTGAATATGCGCTTGAACAAGTTGCTAAACAACGTAAAGATTTTAAACGGTTAGGCGTTGCTGGTGAATGGGACAATCCTTATTTAACACTTGACCCCAAATTTGAAGCTCAAGAAATTCGAGTTTTTGGAAAAATGGCAGAACGTGGTTTAATTTATAAAGGCAAGAAACCAGTCTTTTGGTCATGGTCTTCAGAATCAGCTTTGGCTGAAGCAGAAGTTGAGTACCATGATGTAACTTCACCATCCGCTTTTTATGGCGAAAAAGTGGTTGATGGTAAAGGTGTTCTTGATGAAAATACTTATATGGTCGTTTGGACTACCACTCCATGGACTATCCCTGCGTCAGAAGGAATTACTGTTGATAAAGATTTTGATTATTCAGTTGTACAACCAGCTGGTGATGAGCGAAAATTTGTTTTAGCATCAGAGTTAGTTGAAAAAAATGCGGAGTTATTTGGCTGGAAGGACTATCAAGTTGTTAAAACACTTAAAGGAAAAGATCTTGAATATATTTTGACCCAGCATCCATTTTATCCAGATAAGACTTTATTGACGATGGTCGGCGATTTCGTAACCTTAGATGCTGGAACTGGTTTAGTCCATACCGCTCCTGGCTTTGGTGAAGATGACTTTAATGTTGGTAAGCAATACGGTTTGGATATTTACGTTCCTGTTGACGATAAAGGCTATCTGACTCAAGATACTGGCAAAGATTTTGCTGGTGTTTTCTACGATGATGCAAATGAAATTTCTTTAAACAAATTAAAGGAAGCTGGCTTGTTGCTTAAATATTTGCCGATTAAACATAGTTATCCGTTTGACTGGCGGACTAAGAAGCCAATTATTTTTCGGGCCACTCCACAATGGTTTGCTTCAGTTGACAAAATTCGTGATGAAATTTTGGCAGCTATTGATGAAGTTAAGTTTTTCCCGGACTGGGGTCAAAAACGGCTGCATAATATGATTGCTGATCGTGGTGACTGGGTAATTTCTCGTCAGCGTGTCTGGGGTGTTCCATTGCCAATCTTTTACGGGGAAGATGGCGAAGCAATTATCTCAAAAGAAACAGTTTCTCATGTCGCTGATTTGATTGAGAAATATGGTTCAAACGTTTGGTTCCAGAAAGAAGCTAAAGAACTATTACCCGAAGGATTTACCAGCGAGCACTCACCACATGGGAAATTCACTAAAGAAAATGATATCATGGATGTTTGGTTTGACTCTGGTTCTTCGCATCAAGGCGTATTGGCTGCCCGTGATTATTTGACTTACCCATGTGATATGTATTTGGAAGGCTCTGACCAATATCGTGGCTGGTTCAACTCAAGCTTGATTACCAGTGTTGCTTTTTCAGGACATGCTCCGTATAAACAGGTGTTGTCACAAGGATTTACCTTGGACGGTCAAGGTCGTAAAATGAGTAAATCACTTGGAAATGTAATTGCTCCAGGAAAAGTTATCAAGCAGTTTGGTGCAGAAATCATTCGTTTGTGGGTATTAAGTGTTGATTCTTCAGCTGATGTTCGCGTTTCAATGGATAGTTTCAGTCAGATCTCTGAAGCTTACCGGAAAATTAGAAACACTATTCGTTTTCTGCTGGCAAATACAACCGATTTTGATCCTAAACAAGAGGCGGTTGCTTTTGATCAACTAGAATCACTTGACCAATACATGGAAATCAAGGTTAATCAATTTACGAAAGAGGTCCTTGATTGCTATGCTAAATATGATTTCATGGATATCTATAAGAAATTGCTTAATTTTGTAACTACTGATTTGTCGGCTTTTTATTTAGATATTGCTAAGGATGTGGTTTACATTGAAAGCAAGGATAGTCATAAACGGCGTTCGATGCAGACGGTGTTGTATGATATTACCGTTCGGTTGGCTAAACTACTGACACCTGTTTTGCCACATACAACTGAAGAGATTTGGCAGTATCTCAAAGAGCCGGAAGATTATGCACAGCTTGCTGAAATGCCATCAGTCAAGCATTATAATGATGAAGCTAAGAAGTTGGCATTGTGGGATGTCTTTATGAAGGTTCGTAGTGATGTCTTTAAGTCATTAGAAAATGCTCGCAATCAAAAATTGATTGGAAAATCATTTGAAGCACATGTTACCCTGTATTTAAATGATGAAGAGCTTCAGCAGCTTGAGCAATTAAAAACCGATCTGCGACAGAATTTAATTGTTTCAGCATTGACGGTTAAGCCACTAGCTGATGCACCAGCTGACGCTGAAAAATATCGTGACCGTGCAGTAGTTGTCGAACATGCTGCTGGGGATGTTTGCCCACGTTGCCGGATGATTCGAACTGATGTTGGCAACGATCCTAAATTGCCAACTTTATGTGGCCGTTGTGCAGCAATTGTTGAAAAAAACTTTTCAGCGGTTGTAGCTGAAGGTTTTGACGATTGATTTTTTTAGAAAAAAATCAAGACAAAATTATTAATTTGTTAAGAACTTCAATTAAGGACTAGAAAGTTGATCTTTTTAGTCTTTTTTTGTCTGCTAAGCAAGTGATAGCTTAAATCAACTGGGTGAGTTATAATAGTAGGAAAAATGTTACTGATTTTTGAATGGAGGAACAATGATGGAATTATTGAAGGTTCATGGTTCCGGAAATGATTTTTTTATTTTAGATGAGAAAAATCTGGAATCTCCGTTAAACGATCAACAACTGAGCAGCTTGGCTCAAAAAATTTGTGACCGAAAAAATGGTCTCCACGGTGGTGCCGATGGAATCTTGTTCGTCACTAAAAGTGATCTTGCTTCTCAAGCTGTTGAAAAGATGCGGGTGATCAATGCTGATGGTAGTGAAGCCAGTATGTGCGGTAATGGCATTCGAACAGTGGCAAGATATTTAAGCTCAAAAAATCAGCAGACAGATTTTAAGATTCAAACGATGTATGCTGATTTGGAAGTAAAAAAGGAAAATGAATTTGCGCCGGGAGTTAAAGTTTTCTCAGCTGAAATTTCGCCGGTTAGTTTTGCTGCTAAGGATTTAAAGATGCATTTTCCTGAAAAGGACCAACTGCTTGATCAACCATTACCGGAATTAGCAACAGGATTTAAATTCTCAGCAGTGGCGGTGCCTAATCCGCATTTAATTGCTTTTGTTGATCATCAACAATTGATTGGTCCTAAGTTAGGAGAAATTGCTAGTTATTTGAATGATGGCAAAAACTCGTATTTTCCTGATGGTGTTAATGTCAGCTTTGTGGAGATTTTGGCCAAGAATAAGATTTTTGTGCGTACTTATGAACGGGGAGTTGGTTTTACCAATGCTTGTGGAACAGCTATGTCCGCTGCTAGTTTGATTTATGTGATACTGCATCTGCATGATATCAACTTTGAACAACAACTGACAGTTATTAATCCCGGCGGCATGGTTAAAACCATTGTTCATCAACGGGAAGATGGTTCTTATTGGATTTCATTAATTGGCAATGCGACCTTTGTTGCGAGAGTAACGGTTGCACAACCAGCAGCTTTTGCAGGTGATTTTTCACAAGCAACTTGGCAAGCAACCGGAGAGCAGTCGGCATACGAAGAATTTGTTAGGAGGTTGAATTGTGGATTTTGATGAGAAATTATTAGCTACGAGATCAATTTATCAGGGACGGATCATCAATGTGGCTGAAGAAACTGTCAAGTTACCAGATGGTCAACAGGCCAAACGTGAAATCGTTCATCATCAAGGAGCAGTGGCTTTACTTTGCATCAGCGATGAAGATCCACAACGGATAATTCTAGTTAATCAATGGCGTCAGCCAATGCGCCAGGCTTCTTTGGAAATTCCAGCTGGCAAAATTGAAGCTGGTGAGCAGCCGGAATATACGGCTAGCAGAGAATTAAATGAAGAAGTTCGTTTACAAGCAACTAACTTGAAAAAGATTGCTTTCTTCTACACTTCTCCAGGTTTTGCTGATGAGCAGATGACACTTTACTTAGCTCAAGGATTACAGCCAGTTGAAAAAAAGTTACCGCAAGATGCTGATGAATTTTTACATGTGGAAAAATTATCAATGGAACAAGCCGATCAGGCAGTAGCTAGCGGAAGAATTTGCGATGGCAAAACTCTAATGGGTTTGTGGTATTGGAAGATTTTACAAGCGAAAGGGTGATCCTTTGAACTTGAAGCATTTCTTTAAAAGGCAAGCAGGCAAACATATGGAAAGAGATATTCCAGAATCTGCTGAACCGGCAAACAATGAAGAAACTCAACAATCGGAAACCGAGTTCAGTCGGACAGCTTATCAAAAAAGCCAACAAGTACAAAGTCAACAAACCAAAAGAGATAAGTTGGCACACAAATTGAACTGGGTTATTTTTTATTTAGTTTTGGCGATCATATTAGTCTATGGTTTTATGTTTTTTATTAACTTTTAAGGAGCAACTAATGAAATACGGAGTTTTATGTGCGATGGAAGAAGAAATTAAAGATTTGCGAGCAAATTTACATGATCTTCAAGAGACGGTAATTGGCGGTGTCAGTTTTTATCAAGGAACTTACGCTCACAAACAAGTTGTTTTGACACGCTCAGGAATTGGTAAAGTTCAAGCAGGAATGACTACAGCTTTATTGATTACTGAGTTTAAAGTTGATGCAGTGATTAATTCTGGCTCGGCTGGCGGGATTGGAGCAGGCTTGCAAGTTGGTGAGATTGTTATTTCATCGCAAGCAGCTTATCATGATGTTGATACCACTGCTTTTGGTTATCAAATTGGACAATTACCACAGCAACCAGCTAGATTCGTTGCCGATCCAGCACTGCAAAAAGGTTTACAGCAAGCAGCTGAGCAAGCAGGTTTACAGGTTAAAATTGGTTTGATCGTTTCTGGCGATCAGTTTGTGGCTGACAAGGACCAGACAGCTGTAATTAAACGGAATTTTCCAGATGCTTTGAGCTGTGAAATGGAGGGGGCGGCGGTTGCGCAAGCTGCTTATCAATTTAAAAAACCATTTGTAATTGTTCGGGCAATGTCAGATACAGCTGACGATCAAGCCAGTCAATCTTTTGATGAATTTATTATTGATGCCGGTCATCGCTCAGCTAAAATGATCATGAATTTTTTAGCAAATTAAGAAGGGATTTAAAGTGAAACATATTTATTTAGACAATGCGGGTACGACTCCAATGGCTTCTGAAGTTATTAAAACGATGACAACGGCGATGGAGCAAACGTTTGGTAATGCATCAAGTACACATTATTTTGGTCGGCAAGCACGCAAAGTTTTAGATGAGAGTCGACAGATCATTGCAAGCTCGATCAATGCTAAACGCGATGATCAGATCGTATTCACCAGCGGCGGAACAGAAAGTGATAATACTGCGGTAGTTCAGACTGCTTTGGCACGTCAACATGAAGGGAAACATCTGATTACAACGGCAATCGAACATGAAGCAATTTTGAAGCCAATGAGATATTTAGAAAGCCTTGGTTTTGAAGTAACCTATTTACCAGTCGATCAAGATGGCTTGATCTCATTGGATGATTTACGGCAAGCAATACGACCAGATACGATTTTAGTATCAATTATGACAGGAAACAATGAAGTTGGCAGTCACTTTCCAATTCATGAAATTGGGCAAATTGTCGCTGAATCGAATGCCTGGTTTCATACAGATGCTGTTCAAGCATATGGTTTGCTTGACTTTGATGTTCAAGCTGATCAGATCGATTTGTTATCAACCTCAGCCCATAAATTAAACGGGCCTAAATTTCTCGGTTTTTTATATCGTTCAGACCGAGTTAAATTTCCTTCACTGATTAAGGGTGGGGATCAAGAACTTAAACGGCGTGCAGGAACTGAAAATGTCCCGGCAATTGCTGGTTTTGCTAAAGCCGTTTCGTTGCTTGACTCGGCTGCTAAACAGGCTAAACGACAAAAGTTTATTAAGCTTCAACAAAGATTGTTGGATGACTTGCGGAAAAAAGGAGTGGAGTTTGCGGTTAACGGCGGTCAACGATCGGACAAATTACCACATGTTTTAAATCTTTGGTTTAAGGGTTGTCCAGCATTACCGCTCCTGACTAATCTTGATTTGAATGGGATTGCTGTTTCAGCCGGGTCGGCTTGCACAGCTGGCAGTGTTGATCCTTCACACGTTTTATTGGCAATTTATGGTAAAGACAGTCCACGCTTGAATGAGTCACTGCGTTTTAGTTTTGGCTTTGAAAATACGGTTGCTGAAATCGATTATACGGTTCAAATTTTAGCTAAGACAATTAAAAAGTTAAAGCGAGGTTAGCAAAATGGGGTACACTAAACAAGCAAAACTTTTGGGTGATCAACGGGTTTTTAGTTTGACACCAGAAGTTAAGAAGTATACTTTGCGTGATGTTGGTTTTGTTGAATCTAAAGGCGGAAAATTTGTTTTAGAACGACCGCTTGATCCACAGGTCGATTTTGCTGTTAGTTTAAAATTGAAAGTGACCATCAGTGCGGATCTGAAAACTTTTAAAATGGTGACAACTAATGGCAATGGTTTACGCGAAATTAATCTTTTTAAGAAAAATGATCCGCAAATTCTTGAGCAGCTGAAATTTTCTTTGCAAGAATTACAAGATCGTCAGATTATCAGATTGAATTAATTTAATAAGCCAAGACAACATGCAATATTTGTCTTAGCTTTTTTTGCATGCTTATGCTTGTCAAAAGCTTGACTGCTCGGTATAATTGAACATACTGAAATAACGCGACCTTCAAATCGTGGATTCAGAATCTAAATGAAGTGATGGTGAAAGTGTTATGCAAGACAATCGTCAAACACGAGTCGTTGTTGGAATGAGTGGTGGGGTTGACTCTTCAGTCGTTGCGTATCTCCTAAAACAGCAAGGCTATGATGTAGTTGGAGTTTTTATGAAAAATTGGGATGATAAAGACGATAGCGGGGTTTGCACAGCAACTCAGGATTATGAAGATGTTGCTAAAGTTGCCAGTAAGATTGGCATCCCTTATTACTCAATAAACTTTGAAAAGGAATATTGGGATCGAGTTTTCTCGTACTTTTTGGATGAATATCGTCATGGTCGGACGCCTAATCCCGATGTCATGTGCAATAAAGAAATTAAATTTAAGGCTTTTTTAGATTATGCCATGCAATTGGATGCTGATTATATTGCGATGGGGCATTATGCACAGTTACGTCGTGATGCTGATGGGACGGTACATTTGCTTCGCGGAGCAGATGCAAATAAGGATCAAACTTACTTTTTAAGTCAATTGTCACAGCAACAATTACAAAAAGCAATTTTTCCAATTGGCAATTTACAAAAACCCCAAGTTAGGAAAATTGCCGAACAAGCTGGCTTGGCAACAGCACATAAGAAGGATTCAACGGGGGTTTGTTTTATTGGTGAACGAAACTTTCGCCAATTTTTGGGTGAGTTTCTACCGGCTAAATCTGGATTAATGAAAACCGTGGATGGAACGGTGATCGGGAAACACTGTGGTTTGATGAACTATACGATCGGCCAACGACGTGGTTTGGGAATCGGCGGTAACTCAAATAGCAGTCAGCCCTGGTTTGTGATTGGAAAAGATCTGCAGACAAATACTTTATATGTTGGTCAAGGCTATCATAATCCGCATTTATACGCTGATACACTCGATGGCAGTCAAGTAAGTTTTATTGCTCCAATTGAACAACGAGGATTGGAATTTCATTGTACAGCTAAGTTTCGTTATCGGCAAAAAGATTGCGGTGTAACTGTCAAATTAAGTGCAGACCGAGAAAAAGTTAGTGTAACTTTTGATCAACCAGCGCGTGCGGTGACGCCAGGTCAAGAAGTTGTCTTCTATGATGGTGATGAATGCCTTGGCAGTGCAACAATCGATCATGCTTATCAACAGCAGCGAGTTTTACAATATGTTTAAGAGTTTAAACCAGTTTTTTTTATAAAACTGGTTTTTTTGCTGATCAGGTCTTTTAAAGTCAACGTAGTTTGGGCATAATAGAGTTAATGGTGTTTGAGAAAAGAGGGAGCATTGTGACTAAACTATTTTTTGTAAGACATGGAAAGACACAGTGGAATCTGGAGGGACGCTATCAAGGAGCACATGGAGATTCGCCATTGCTACCAGCAAGCCATCAGGAAATATCACAACTGGTCAGTTATTTAAGTCAATTTAATTTTGCTGCTATTTATACAAGTCCTATCAAACGGGCCCAAACAACCGCTGAAGAAATTGCCCGTCAGTTACCGCAATCTTTGCCAGTTCAGCCGCTTGCTGGTCTACGTGAGTTTGATCTGGGGAAAATGGAAGGAATGAAATTTTCTGATGTTGCTAAACTTTATCCAACTGAGCTGGCAGCTTTTCGGCATCATGCTGATCAATATCAAGCACAAAATGTCCAAGGAGAAAGTTTTCCTGAATTGTTTCAACGGATGACGCCAACCATCAAACAAATTGTAGCGACTCATCCTAAGATGGCGGACAATGTGGTCGTTGTCAGTCACGGAGCGGCATTATGTGCGGAAATTAGGCATTTGCTTGGTTATTCGTTGGATCAGATTCGTGCACAGGGAGGTTTGGCAAATACCAGCACAACAATTCTTGAAACAAAGGATGGTCAAGACTATCGTTGTGTAGCTTGGAATAAGACGGATTATTTGAAACGTAAATTAACTGAATCAGATATTGTTTAGAGGAGATGTTTTTTTTGGCTGAGAAGATCGATCGAAAGCAGCAGCAAGCAAAACTCGCTGCCAAAATAAAAAAGTTGATCAAAGCAATTGATTTAAAGCCCAAAGATCCACAGCAATATTATGCTTTAGGAATGTTATTGACTAAGGCTCAACAATATACGCAAGCTGAAGAGCTGTTTAAGCGGGCAATCAATTTTTTTAAACATCAGCACTTAGCAACCGATTTGCTTGAATATGGTTTGGGAAATGTTCTTTATTCAGCAGGTTTATACCAGAAATCCTTAACTGTTTTTCAGCAGGTTAAGTCTGCAGATTTAAAAAATGATGCGTACTTAATGATTGCTCAAAATTATTATGCCCAAGAAAATTATCAACAGGCACTGGTCTTTGCTTTGACTGTCAGTGAACAAGCTAAAACTCAACAAGCTGATGGTTGGCTTTTGGCGGGAGAATCGCTTTTAGCCTTAGGAAATTTAAAATTAGCAGCTAAATATTTTGATCAAGTTTTAGTTAATCGACCAACAAATTTTCAAGCAAATTTTGAACGTGGAGTCATTGAAATGGTTTGGCAGCAAGAGAGTGAACGTTTTTTCAAGCAAGCTAAAAAATCTGATCCAGTAAAATTTGCTCATCAGCAAGAACGATTAGCTGATATTGAAAGAGTCTTGATTGCAAAACAACAAGGAGAAACAAAAGGTGGTAAACAGTCAGATTCAAACTGAAGATTCACAACAACAAGTTTTGAGTGGCAAGATTCAAGCTATTTTTTTTGAAAATAGTGATAATTTTTATAAAGTCCTGCAAGTTAAACTGCTTGAAGCTGATTTTACTTGGCCAGAGGAAGAAATCGTGGTTACTGGCAATTTTGCTAATCTCAATGAAGGCGAGAAGTATCGTTTTTTTGGTCATTTATTTGATCATCCGCGGTATGGTAAACAATTTCAGGCTGATAATTATCAAACTGAATTGCCAACTCAAGCAGATGAGATCATTAATTATTTAGCTGGTGAAAATTTTCCTGGGATTGGTCAGAAAACTGCTGAACGGATCGTTAAAGTTTTTGGTACAGCAACACTTACCAAGCTTCAGAAAGATCCAGCAAATTTGTCTCAATTAGGCTTGTCAAAAAAACAGCGCCGGACATTGATCGATAATTTAACCAATACTGGCGATCAACAGCAAGCAGTAATTGAACTTAACCGCTTCGGTTTTGGCAGTCAATTGACAGCCAAGATTTATGAGCATTTTCAAAAAGCAACATTAGAAGTCTTACACCATCAACCGTATCGCTTAGCATTTGAAATCAATGGAATTGGCTTCAAACGCGCTGATCGAATTGCTGAGCAGCAGCAAATTGCAGCCGATGATCCGCAGCGCTTGCAAGCTGCCTTATATCAAAGCGTTTATGATCTTTGCCACAATACTGGCAATACTTATACTTCAGCACCGGCAGTGATGCAACAGGCAATGGATTTATTATTAAAAAGTCGGCGGGTGGCTTTAAGTGAAAAGCAAGTTGCCGATCAGTTGGTTACTTTGGCCGCCGATGGGAAAATTGTCGTTGAAAAACGACAAATTTATTTGCGACACTATTATGAAGCCGAATGGAAGATTGCCGAGCAAATTAAAACTTTGCTCCAGCGATCAATTAAGCTGCCAGAAAAGAAAGCCCAAGCCATCGATGAATTATTAGCTGAAATAGCTTTGCAACTAAAAATTACCTATGGTGCTGACCAGCTAAAAGCAATCAAAACGGCTTTAAAAAATCGACTATTGCTAATAACTGGTGGACCGGGAACTGGCAAGACAACGATTATTAATGGAATTGTCGCTTTGTTTGCGGCAGTCCACGAACTATCATTAGATCCTAATGATTATCAAGCTGATGAATTTCCAATTATTTTAGCAGCACCAACTGGTCGAGCAGCCAAAAAAATGAGTGAAACTACCGGTTTGCCAGCCGTTACGATCCATCGCCTACTGGGATTGAACGGTTCTGATGACCAAGGCAATTATCAAGCCAACGAGGATTTGACTTTAACAGGCCAACTGCTGATCGTTGATGAAATGTCGATGGTCGATACTAGTTTATTTGAACGCTTGCTGGCTGCTGTTCCAAGTGGAATGCAATTGATCTTAGTTGGCGATCAAGATCAGTTGCCTTCGGTTGGACCGGGCCAGGTTTTTGCAGATTTGTTGGCTTGTGATAAATTGCCTCAAATTCGGTTAGAAAAAATTTATCGTCAGAAACAAACTTCGACGATTATTTCTTTGGCTCATGCGATCAAGCAGGGGAATCTGCCAGCTGATTTTACCAGAAATCAGCTTGATCGTTCATTTATTGCCTGTTCCGAAAGCCAGGTTGAGTCAGCGATCAGTCAGATCTTTTTGCATGCGCAAAAGAAAAACTTTGACTTAAATGATGTTCAAGTTTTGGCCCCGATGTATCGCGGACAAGCGGGAATCGATCATTTGAATGAAGTTTTGCAGAATTTAGTTAACCCCAAAGAGGGAACAAAGACTAAAGAGCTCGAAGCTAATCAACAACATTTTCGGATCGGTGATAAAGTTTTGCATTTGGTTAATAGTCCAGAAGATAATGTTTTTAATGGAGATATTGGTCGAATCACCGGTATAAACTTAGCCAAAGATATTCCTGAAAAACAAGATCAGTTGATAATTGATTTTGATGGTAATGAAGTAACCTACTCAAAAAAGGACTTTGCTAAGATCAAATTGGCTTACTGTGTTTCAATTCATAAAGCTCAGGGCAGTGAATTCAAATTGGTTATCTTGCCTTTGGTCAATACATTTCACCGGATGTTAAACCGCAACTTACTGTATACTGCTGTTACGCGGGCTAAGAAACTGTTGATTTTGTTAGGTCAAAAAGCAGCTTTTCAAACTGCGGTTGATCATGTATCAGTTAATCGAAAAACGAGCTTATTAGAGCGATTAAATCAAGCATTAAAGACAAAAAAAACTCAGCTGAAAATGGATTCCAAGCAGTCAAGTGCCAATAATCATGGGCAAACAACCATTAATGAAGGAACAACTAAATATATTTTGACTAGTCAGTTGATTGCTAGTGAGGAAATTGACCCTTTAATTGGGATGGATGGACTTAAACCAAGCAACTTTAAACATGCAAATTAAAAAGCAGCTGCAAAATAATCAGTTTTCAGCCAGTTTGGTTGAATTCACTGTTCATGAGCAGCTGCTTTAATGTGCAATTATTGACTTTAAAACCTATTTATTTTGTTCATGTAAAGAGAGATTATCCGGATCAAACCAAAATGGGTACTGAAAGCTACGAGCTAGAAGATCATAAAACTGATTTTTTAATTGTTGACCGTCAATTTCGCCAAATTCTAGTGAGTCAGTTGTTAGTTGAAAGGAGCTGCCTTTGAAAATATGAACATAGGGTAATTTGTGTTCTAAACCAACCAGTTTAGCGATTTTGAAAAGCAACAGGCTAAAGAGGTTTAAGTTGGATAAAATTTCGATCCTGAGCGGCAGCTTTTTTAAATCTAGTGGTTGATCAGAAACCTTTGCTTGATTGTCAACCTGAACTGCAAAGGCATGGCGGAAAAAGTAATATTTGCGATCAAGTCTTAGTGTGACATTAAATGGTTCTTGATCAACAATAGCAGTTAAATGCCCATACCATTGTGCAATTCGACTAACCGAAAATTTGTTTAATTGACTGTTTTGACTAACATTTTCAGCGTAAGCATTAAAACCAAGTGACATACTTCGGTTGAACAGCCAGCGCCTTTGATGATTCATTTCCTCAATTTTTGCCAATTCAACATAAACAGGTTGAATGGCAGTTAAGATCTGCTTAGCTGCAGTTTGTGGCTGTAACGCCAACCCAATTGATTTTGCTAAGTTCGTGGTACTTTTAGTTGGAATAAAACAGACGGGGCATAATTTTGACTGTGAGTTCAAATAAGAAATAGCCTCAATTAAGAGTTGTGAAGATCCAATCGTAATGACGGGAGAAACTTCTTTGAAACTTGCTAAATTTTTAAAATCACGCGGGTTATCAAGTGAAACCTCGATAACTTTTAAACTAGCTGTTTGTTCTTCAAAAAGGGGATGAATAGCTTGCCAGATAGATTGAACTTCATTTGTACTAGCTGACATCTCAAGTAAAATTACAAATTCTTTCAACTTTATTCCTCCCATACTTAATCATTATACTAAATATTACAGTTTAATTACAAGGTGAAAAACATTAAGATTGTTTGAGAATAATTGCTAAATAAAAAACAATCTTTCAAGTTTTAACTTGAAAAATTGTCATTAGGTTATTATTAATTTGTCAATCAAACAATGATCAACATTGGCAAAATCATTGGATGACGTTCAGTTTTTTCAAAGAGAAATGATTTAAGAACATTAATTACAGCTTCACGCAACGAGTTCTCATTAGCATCTTTTTTAGCTAAGGCTCGTCGCAAAGTTCGAAAGACGCGTTTTTTACCACTATCGATCAATTCTTCCGATTCACGCATATAAATGAAACCTCTGGATAGCAAATCAGGACCAGCCAAGATTTCTTGGCGTTTCAGATCAATCGTTGCCACTACAACAACTAATCCTTCTTCAGCCAAAATTTTACGATCATGAAGAACCACATTTCCAATATCACCGATTCCCGAGCCGTCTACATAAACATCGCCAGCACTAAAATGACCAGCCAATCGTGCAGAATTAGCAGTTAATGCAAGTACATCACCATTATTCATAATAAATGAATGGTCTTTAGGAACATCGCACTTTTCAGCTAATTCAGTATGAATCTTGAGCATCCGATATTCACCATGAACGGGAACAAAGTACTTAGGCTTAATTAGCCGTAACATTAACTTCTGTTCTTCTTGACCACCGTGTCCAGAAGCATGGATGTTATTAACTTTACCATGAATGACCTGAGCACCAGCTTCTTCTAATTCATTGATCACATGATTGACGCTGATCGTATTACCAGGAATTGGCAAACTAGAAAAGACGACTGTATCACCGGGTTGAATGCTGACTTGGCGATGAGTACCGTTAGCAATCCGACTCAATGCGGCCATTGGCTCACCCTGAGATCCAGTACAGAGGATCATTACCCGATTAGCTGGCAAATTATTAATTTCATGTGTATCAACTAATGCGTCATCTGGAATGTCAAGATAACCTAATTCTCGTCCATTAACAATTGCTGCCTCCATGCTTCGACCAAAAACAGCAATTTTTCGACCCTTAGCAACAGCAACTTCAGCAGCTTGTTGAATGCGGGAAATATTTGAAGCAAAAGTTGCAAATATTATTCGACCTTCAACTTTCTCAAAAATCCGTCGAATCGAATTTCCTACCCAGCGTTCTGATTTGGTAAAGTTGGGAATTTCAGCATTTGTACTATCAGAAAGCAAGCAGAGAACACCATCATTGCCTAATTTTGCCATTCTTTGTAAGTTAGGTGGCTGATGAGTGACTGGCGTCAAATCAAATTTATAATCACCAGTTGCAACAATCGTTCCACTTGGAGTTTTTACCGCGACGCCGAGCGTATCTGGTATTGAATGGGTAGTCCGAAAGAAGGAAACACTTGTCCTACGAAAATGTAAAACCGTATCCTCATTTATTTCATGCAATTCAGTGGTTCGTAACAATCCATGTTCTTCTAGTTTGCTTTTGATTAATGCTAGAGCTAAAGGACCAGCATAAATCGGAACATTGACTTGCTTGAGTAAATAAGGGATGCCTCCAATATGATCTTCGTGCCCATGAGTAATTACCAATGCTTTTAACTTTGACTTATTTGCAACTAAATATTGATAGTCAGGGATTACATAATCAATTCCTAAAAGATCATCTTCAGGGAACTTGATGCCAGCATCAATTAAAATTAATTCATCCTGAAATTGGACCCCATACGTATTTTTACCAATTTCTCCTAATCCACCAATGGCAAAAACGGCCGTTTCATTGTTTTTGACATTCAGGTGTTTCATTTAGTAAACTCCGTAAGTTTAAATTTAGGACTTTGCTTCTCATATTCGAGGGCTTTGGGGCTAAGTCCTTCAAGATATTCGATATTATAATCTGTCTGTTCTTCGACGATCAGTCGAGCCTGAGCTTCAGACTCAGCTTCGAGATATAACGCAAGCGTACTTTCCCGCCGTGGACTGACATCTTTACTAGGTTGATAGAAAACTTTGAAAACCATTAAAAAAACTCCTTCATAAAATTTTAACTGCTGTAACTGCAGTATATTCCGAACATAGATTGCTTTTCACAATAATTAACATTATTCTAGCATAGTTATTTGAATAAGTATACATATAACCTTTGTACACTAGGATGGAAAGCTTTAGTAATCTGGAAAAGTCAATGCTATAATCAAATTGGAAGGGATGAGTGAGCATATGCAATTTTTATGGATTGTCATACTAGTTTTAATCGTGCTATTTTTGCTCCATTTTTTCAAACGAAGATCAAAAGAAAAACGATTGAAAAAAAATAAAACAGTTACCGACTTAGCAGTCGTTAACTGTTTACACCAAATTTCACTAATTAAAATTGAAAATGCCGAACTTTTTCCACAAAAAGTATTTTCAATGTCACAGCCAGTTGCCCGTTTTTGGGGCCAAGATGTTAATGTCTTTTCCTATTGCTTTACTTTAACGGCAAAGAAAGCCGTGACAGCTGAAAAAATTCAAGCTGAATTGAATAGGTTATTAAAAATTTATGAACAACAGCAACAGCTGACAGCTGAATATTACCAGCAATCATTGATCGTATCGGATTGCTGGTTAGAAAATAACCAATTAAACATTGACGTAGCGTACGTGATTAATCAAGCAACTGCCAATTATTTGATTGATGTTCGTCGGGCGGAAAAAGATCATTAACCAATTAAGACTAGATTATCATCTTCGTAGAATGGATCTTTTTTATTAATATGATCGAAAAATAAAATACCATTTAAATGATCGATTTCATGCTGACAGACGATGGCTGGATAATTTCGCAATTTATCAAGATGCTGCTGACCGTCTAAATCATACCAACGCAAGGTGATTTTTTGATGACGTGGTACGTAGCCAGGTACATCACGATCGACTGAAAGGCAACCTTCACCTTCTGCCAAAGCTGCCATTCTAACTGACTCACTGATAATAGTGGGGTTTATCAAAATATGTTTAAAAATTGGTTGGTTATTTTCATCAGGAACTAAAACAGCAGTCATTCGAATTGACCGATCAACTTGTGGTGCAGCTAACCCGACGCCAGCTCGTAGTTGGTATTTTTTGGCTAGCTTGGGATCCTGACTGTTTTCAAGAAATTCCATGAGCTTTTTTCCAAGCTCTCTTTGTTCATCAGTCAAAGGGAAAGTTAGCTTTTTGGCTCTTGCTCGCAAAGTAGGATTGCCCTCACGAATAATGTTTTTCATTGTTATCAATAGTATGACCCTCCTAATTAAATTTCATCAGTTTTAATTATAGACTAAAAATCAGCTTTTTTTAAATATTTGCAGTGAATTTTTGACTAAGTTAGCAGAAAATTGTGTATAATTAGATTGTTAATTATTTAACAAGTGGTGAAAAAGATGAGAAAAGAAGAAACTATCAGCTATCCGTTAATGGACGAATGGACAATTCCAGAAATTATTAATGTTATAAAATTTTATCAAGCAGTTGATCAGTTATATGAAAAAAAGATTGAACGCAACAATTTCTTAAAGAAATATCAGCAATTTCTAAAAATCGTACCGCAAAAGTCATTGCAAAAACAATTAGATCGACGTTATTTAGCTCAAAGTGGTCATAGTCTCTATCGAGCTGTTAAGTTTGTTCAAGAAAGTCAAGACAAAAATTTACATTATGTTAAGAGGTGAATTGGATGATATTTCAAGCCGACAAAATTGATTTGCTGGTACCAAAATGGTTAATGACTGCCAGAAAAATGATTTTAGAAAGTTTCTCCCAAAAAATCGAAATTGAAACTAAAACTAGTCGCAACGATCTGGTAACAGAACTGGATCGAAAAATTGAACAGTTCTTAGTTGGGAAAATCCAAAAATATTTTCCGGGTTCACAAATTGTAAGCGAAGAGACAAGACCAAGTATCAATGAAATTGAAGAGGAAAGTTTACTGTGGGTTATTGATCCAATTGATGGCACTATGAATTTTGTAAAGCAAAAAAGTGATTTTGCCATTATGATTGGCATCTTTCAAGCAAAAAAGGGTCAACGTGGGTTTATCTATGATGTTATGGCTAATCAGCTTTATCATGGCGGACCTGACAAGGGAGTTTACTGCAATTGTCAAAAAATGATATCTCCGCCTGACTTGCATTTGGCAGATGGTTTGCTCGGGGTTGGTGGTGTGATGTTGATCAACAATAAATATAATTTGCAAAAAATTGCGCTTGCTAGTCATGGCATCAGAATCTATGGTAGTGCAGGAATCGAAATTATTCATGTCTTAAATGGACAGTTAATAGGTTATCTGAGTCATTTACATTCTTGGGATCTGGCTGCTGGGAAAATTTTAGCAGAAACTTTAGGATTAACTGTGAAAACGATTGACGGTCAAGAAGTAAATGTGTTATCATCAATAGATGTGTTAGTAGCGTCAAAAAATGCTCAGAAAGACATAATAATGATGGCACAGTCTCATTGTTAGTTGCGAGCTGTGACAGAGAAGTCACAGTTTTTTTATGCTAAGAAATGAAAACAAAGAGCTGGATTTTCAAAGATTTTTAATTACAATGAAAATAAGTTTTTTTGAGCAGTGAAACCTATTATTTTGAAAGGAAGAAAAAATTTTGAAGACACGTGATGATATCCGCAATGTTGCGATAATTGCTCATGTTGATCATGGAAAGACAACATTAGTTAATGAATTATTAAAACAGTCTGATACGCTAGATGAACATACAAATATTGGTGATCGGGCAATGGATTCGAATGCAATTGAAAAGGAACGTGGAATTACGATCCTTTCTAAAAATACAGCTGTTAAATACCATGGCAAACAGATCAATATTTTGGATACGCCAGGTCATGCCGACTTTGGTGGTGAAGTTGAACGAATCATGAAAATGGTTGATGGGGTACTGCTAGTTGTTGATGCTTTTGAAGGGACTATGCCGCAAACGCGCTTTGTTTTGAAAAAAGCTTTAGAGCAGCGCTTGACTCCAATCGTTGTCATTAATAAAATTGATCGTGAAGGTGCTCGACCGGAAGAAGTTGTTGATGAGGTACTTGATTTGTTCATTGAATTAGGTGCTGATGATTCACAGCTTGAATTTCCAGTAGTTTACACTTCCGCTGTTAATGGTACATCTTCATATGAGTCCGATCCAGCTACTCAGGAGCACACAATGGATCCAATTTTTGACACAATTTTAAAAACGATTCCGGCTCCAATTGATAACTCTGATGAACCGTTGCAATTTCAAGTTGCAATGTTGGATTACAATGAGTTTGTTGGTCGAGTTGGGATTGGCCGAGTATTTCGTGGCAAGATCAAAGTCGGTGATCAAGTCACAGTTATGAAACTCAATGGTTCGCAAAAGAACTTTCGGGTTACTAAATTATTTGGCTTCTTTGGTTTAAAACGTTTAGAGATTCAAGAAGCTAAGGCAGGAGACTTGATTGCTGTTTCTGGGATGGAAGATATTTTCGTCGGCGAAACCGTTTGTCCTGTTGATCATCCAGATGCTTTGCCATTGTTGCGGATTGATCCACCAACTTTGCAGATGACTTTTAAGACTAATGATTCTCCATTTGTTGGTCAGGAAGGTGAATTTGTTACTGCACGTAAATTGGAAGATCGGTTAAAAGTTCAATTACACACTGATGTTTCATTAAGAGTCGAAGATACTGATTCACCGGATGAATGGGTTGTTTCTGGTCGTGGTGAATTACATCTTTCGATTTTGATTGAGATGTTACGTCGTGAGGGTTTTGAACTCGCAGTTTCACGGCCACAAGTTATTTATCGAGAAGTTGAAGGTAAATTGTGTGAACCATTTGAAAATGTCATAATTGATACTCCTGACGAGTATTCAGGTTCAGTTATTGATGCTTTGTCACAGCGTAAAGCACAAATGATTAACATGAAGACTGATAAAAATAAGCAGACACAGTTGGAATTTTCAGCCCCAACTCGTGGTTTGATTGGATTTGATTCTGAATTTATGTCAATGACTAAGGGTTATGGAATCTTTAATCATACATTTGCTGAGTATAAGCCAGTTATTAGAAATTGGGAACCTGGACGCCGGACTGGTGCGTTGGTTTCAATTAATCAAGGCAAGGCAACTACTTACGCGATTATGGGAGTCGAAGATCGTGGCCGCATTTTTGTTGATCCTGGAACAGAAGTTTATGAAGGAATGATCGTCGGTGAAAGTTCACGGGAACGAGACATTTCAGTTAACGTGACAAAAGGCAAAAACTTGACAAATGTTCGGTCTTCTAATAAAGATCAGACAGCAATGATTCGCAAACCAACGCATTTTACGCTGGAGGAATCTTTGGAATTCTTAAATGAGGATGAATTGCTTGAAATCACGCCAGAAAGCATCCGTTTACGTAAGCGGATCTTACCAACCAATATGCGGGAAAAGGCGGCAAAACAAAAGAAAATTGCTGCAAAAAAAGCTAACAATTAGTTGGAATATCACAAAATTAGGATTGACTTTTTAAAAATTAACAATAGATGAGAAAAGTTCTGATGTCTTTGATCGAAAGGTCGACATGAGAGCTTTTTTAATTTTTTAAGAAAGATTGAAAATGTTTTTTGCTAAATCATCATTCAAGAAAGGTTTATTAGTTATTAAATGCCTTTTTGACATCATAATGTTCGTAAAAAAATGTTTTATTAGAAAAAGTTAATTTTTTCTGTTGAAAAATACGAATTTTAGCATCATAATAATAATTTGAAAAGGAGGGTAAGCTTGAAAGAACGTTTAGTTTGATTTTATCAACTTGGTTTGTATGATATAATTGCTCTAGTTTAGAAAGGGGCTGAAGCAATTGCGGGAATCTGTTACTAAAAATGAAATGCTGACAATACTCGCAGCAGATGCTGATCAAATCAAGTCAATTTTAAGTAAACAGCGCAATTTTCTTTGTATGTCAAAATGCCCAGCTTTTGAGGAAGTAGCTGATACGCAAATTTATGGTTTCTCTCGTGAAGTTAGATTAGCTGAAAAATGTGGCTTGATTTCCCGAAAAGAGGGAAAACAAATGGTCACGGAACTTGAACAAGTGTTGTCTAATATTTATGTAACTGCTGGAGAGGATGACTAGTGGCTAAGCGTGATGAAGAAAATTAAAATCAAATTGCGTTATTTTGACTTCTATTTATTCATTCCATATATTATTTTATGTTTAGTGGGAACTGTAATGGTTTATTCTGCTAGCTCAATTAATCTATCTTATGCTGGAATGACGACAAACTTTTACTTAGAACGGCAGCTAGTTTATGTTTTGTTAGGATTGATTTGCTTTGGCTTAACAACGCTTTTAAAATTATCAAATTTTACTTCCAAAAAGTTTATTATTGGAGGGTTTGGGATAATTGCTGGCTTGTTAGCCTATGCCAAATTTATGACTAAAGCTGTGAATGGTGCCAATGGTTGGATCAATTTTAAGTTATTTAGTTTACAACCAGCTGAATTGTGTAAATTATATCTGGTTCTGTTTGTAGCACAAATGTTGGCGCGACGAGAATACTTTTCATTGGATAAGGGGATCGATAGTTATCGAAATTGGAAACCGTGGCTGCTAATAGCAGTTTTGTTGTTAATGATTTTGATTGAGCCTGATCTTGGCGGCTTTGCAATTAATTTAACAATTGTTTCTATGATGATTCTAGCTAACACGGCGGTTTTGAAGTCAGTGAAACGGGCTTTCAGTTGGTTTGTCGGTTGGACCGTGGCAGTTATTATCCTGTTGTTTGCTTTACGCAAATGGAATCCGGTTGCTGGAACAAAATACACCTATATGTATAGCCGCTTAACTGCTTTTTATAATCCATTCAAAGTTGCTAGCGATAGTGGCCAGCAGCTGATCAATTCTTATTATGCAATTAGCAACGGTGGTTTATTTGGTTTAGGATTAGGAAATAGTATTCAGAAACGAGGATATTTGCCAGAGCCATATACGGATTTTATTTTAGCGGTAATCAGTGAAGAACTAGGCGCAATTGGAGTTGCCTGTATTTTAGCTTTAATCTGTTGGCTGACTCTTAGAATGTTTTTAATTGGCATTAGGGCAAAAGATACTTATTCTGCCTTGGTTTGTTATGGAATTGGAACTTTCTTTGCAGTGGAGACTTTCTTTAATTTAGGAGCTGTAACTGGCCTTTTGCCAATTACCGGAGTTACATTTCCTTTTGTTTCATATGGTGGTTCAAGCATGTTGGTACTTTCATTAGCTTTAGGGATCGTGATGAATATCTCGATCCATCAGCGACAAGTGAAGTTTAATAAGAATTAAAATGAAGGTGGGATTTCAGTGAAAAAGGTATTGATCGCTAACCGTGGTGAAATTGCTGTTCGAATAATTAGGGCTTGTCACGAATTAAAACTTAAAACAGTGGCAATCTTTGCTAAGGAAGATGAATTATCTGTTCATCGCTTTAAAGCTGATGAAGCCTATTTAGTTGGTGCAGGTAAACGTCCAATTGAGGCTTATTTGGATATGGATGATATTATTCGGATTGCCAAAAAAACCAGTGCCGATGCGATTCATCCCGGCTATGGATTTTTAGCGGAAAATGAACAGTTTGCCCAAAAATGTCAAGATGCAGGGATTACATTTATTGGTCCCAAAGTTGACCATTTAAAAATTTTTGGCGATAAGATTCAAGCTAAAGATGCAGCTGTAGCCGCTGGTTTACATACAATTCCGGGAAGCGATAAACCTGTTTGTTCGGTGACTGAAGTTCAAGCTTTTGCTCATCAGCATGGTTATCCGATTATGATCAAGGCTGCTTTAGGCGGTGGTGGTCGCGGAATGCGGATCATTAATAGTGATCAAGAAGTTCAAGAAAGTTTTAACCGAGCACGAAGTGAAGCAAAACAATCTTTTGGTGATGATGAGCTATATGTTGAGAAATATTTAAAAAATCCTAAGCATATTGAAGTCCAAATCTTGGCTGATCAGCATGGAAATGTAATTCATTTGTTTGAACGTGACTGTTCAGTTCAACGGCGTCATCAAAAAGTGATTGAATTCGCTCCCAGCATCGTTCTCTCAGACGAACGCCGCCAGGAAATATGTCAGGCGGCAGTTCAGTTAATGAAGAGTGTTGATTATCAAAATGCAGGTACGGTTGAATTTTTAGTTACTTCAGATGATTTTTATTTCATTGAAGTTAATCCCCGAGTGCAGGTTGAACATACAGTAACTGAAATGATTACTGAAATTGATATTGTTCAGGCCCAAATTTTAATTGCTGACGGGAAAGATCTACATAAAGATTTGGAAATTCCAGAACAAAATGAAATTGCCTACCACGGTTATGCAATCCAATGTCGAGTAACAACTGAGGATCCTGAAAATAACTTTATGCCAGATACTGGTAAAATTGAAACCTATCGTTCACCTGGTGGCTTTGGAGTTCGTTTAGATGGCGGCAATGCTTATGCTGGGGCAGTGATTACACCGTATTTTGATTCGCTATTGGTTAAGGCGTGTGTAATGTCACGAACATTTGCTGGGGCAGTTAAAAAAATGAACCGAGTTTTAGATGAGTTCATGATTCGCGGTGTTAAAACTAACATTCCATTTATGAAAAAGGTTATTAATCATCCAATATTTATCGCGGGACAAGCTCAGACGACTTTTATTGATTCAACTCCGGAATTATTTGAGTATGAACGTAAGCCAAAGACGGCTAATCAGCTATTAAGATATATTGGTGAGGTAACTGTTAATGGTTTCCCAGGAATTGGCAAGCATCACAAAAAATATGTACCTGATATTCATATGTCACATGAATTTGCAACTGAAAATGATGCAGTCACGGCTAAACAAGTTCTGGACTCTCAAGGTGTAGCTGGTTTAACTAACTGGATCAGTCAACAAAAGCAAGTGTTGTTGACTGATACTACCATGCGTGATGCTCATCAAAGTCTATTTGCAACCAGAATGCGGACCAAGGACATGATTCCAGCTGCTAAAGTTTTTGATCAAGCTTTGCCGCATATCTTCTCAGCTGAGGTTTGGGGTGGAGCAACTTTTGATGTGGCCTATCGGTTCTTACATGAAAACCCATGGAAACGTTTGAGAATCATTCGAAAATTAATGCCTAAAACTTTATTGCAGATGCTGTTTCGTGGTTCAAATGCAGTTGGCTATAAAAATTATCCAGACAATGTGTTGGAGCGCTTTATTCAACAAAGTGCCGCAGACGGGATTGACGTTTTCCGAATTTTTGACAGTTTGAATTGGGTCGAACAGATGGAAAAAAGCATCCAGTATGTTCGCGATACGGGGAAGATAGCTGAAGGGACAATGTGTTATACTGGAGATGTTATTAATCCAGCTGAACATAAATATGACCTTAAATATTATCAGAGTTTAGCTCGTGATCTTGTTAGTGCTGGCTCACAGATTATCGGGATTAAGGATATGGCGGGACTTTTAAAGCCACAAGCTGCTTATGAGTTGGTTTCAAGTTTAAAAGAAGTTGTTGATGTGCCGATCCATTTGCACACTCATGATACAACTGGAAATGGGATTGCAACTTATGTTCAAGCTGTTCGAGCTGGTGTTGATATAGTTGATGTGGCTACAAGTGCGCTTTCTGGGACAACTAGTCAACCAAGCATGAGCAGTTTGTATTACGCATTGGCTGGTAATGTCAGACAACCGGAACTTAATATTGATAATGCCGAAAAAATGAATCGTTATTGGTTGGGAGTTAAACCTTGTTATCAAGATTTTATGAATGGTATTACTGCGCCACAAACAGATATTTATGAAACTGAAATGCCAGGTGGACAATATTCAAACTTGCAACAGCAGGCAAAAGCTTTAGGAATTGATGATTTTGAATTAGTTAAACGGACATATCGGGAAGTTAATCAGTTGCTTGGAGACATTGTTAAAGTTACACCAAGCTCAAAGGTTGTTGGCGATCTATCACTGTTCATGATTCAAAATAATTTAAATGCCAATAATATTCTTGAAAAAGGGAAGACTCTTGATTTCCCGGCTTCTGTTGTCAACTTTTTTGCTGGGAATTTGGGTCAGCCTGTTGGTGGCTTCCCACCCAAATTACAAAAAGTAGTTTTAAAAGATCAGCCAGCAATCACTGTGCGACCAGGCAGTTTGGCAAAACCGGTTGATTTTACTAAGATCGCGCAAGAACTAAAGCAAAAGATCAAACATGAGCCAACAAATGAGGAAACTTTGAGCTACATTTTATATCCAGAAGTCTTCTTGGATTATGCGAAGTCCTCTGAACAGTTTGGTGCTTTAAATGTTCTTGATACAATGACTTTTTATCAAGGAATGCGCAGTCATGAGCTATTACATGTGTTATTTGGTAAAGGCAAGACCTTGATCATTAAACTAAATTCGATCAGTGAAGCTGATGAGGATGGTAATCGGAGTCTATTCTTTAATTTAAATGGTCAACCACAGCAAATTATTATTCATGATAATAGTCAAAAGTCAAAGGTTCGAAAAGCCTTGAAGGCTGAACCCACTAATCCGAACCAAATTGGAGCAACTTTGAGTGGTTCAGTGCTGAAGGTCTTGGTTGCTAAAAATCAAAAGGTTAAGAAGGGCGATCCTTTGGTAGTTACTGAGGCAATGAAAATGGAAACAACCATCAAAGCGCCTTTAACAGGTAAGATCAGCCATGTGTATGTTAAAGCAGGAGATGTGCTTGAAGCGCAAGACTTGTTGCTAGAGCTTGAACCAATTAAGGAATAAACGATGAAAAAACGGATTTGCTGGAAAAATATTTTAAACTTTAGCTTAGTTTTAATAATTCTTTTAGGATATCTCTACTTTAGAGCAGCTATCAACCAGCAAAAAAGTTCAACTTCGGTTGATGAAGTTGGAAATGTTAAGTCAGAAAAAAATGGAAATGATATCAAACTAACGACGCCTAAGGTCAAGGCGTTAGCGACTAGCCAACTAGCTGCTTATATTGGAAAGTCGTCAAATAAAATTACCGCAGATTTTGGCCAGCCGGCTGATAGATTAGAAAGTGCAGATAATGTTGAATGGTGGTTATATAATTTAAATGGGTCTGACTACTTAAAAGTTGGAATTGATCAATATACCAATCAGGTTTGTGATATTTTCACTATTGGTCAAGATGCTCGCCAAGGGAAACTTAAAGTTGGCATGTCTTTTAAAAAGCTTTTAAAGTTGACTACGCTTTACGCTAATTTTAAATTTAATTATCGAGAGCAAACATTTCAGTATGAATTATCAGAGCGTGCGCTGAATCAGCATCCACTAATCAGTTTTAAAAATGGCAGTTATGCGATTGCGTATTTGCAGCCCGGTTCAAAAGAAGTTTATGCTTTGGAATATCTAAATACAGATATGTTGGTTAAAAAGAAGCTATATCATTTAGTCGCTCAAGTACCGCTACCAGTTCAGTATCAAGGCAAGGTTGATTGGGATAATCTTGCCCAAATGTTACCGGTTGACCTATTGCAACAAGTTAATGCTAAACGGTTGCAAGAAGGGCGGCAAACGCTACAATTAAATAATGATTTGAATTTGAAAGCGCAGTCCTTATTAACTAAAGTTATTAATCAGCCAAGTTCAGTAGTTGCTGCAAAGCACGCAACTAATTTGAAACAAATTGCTAATGATGAATTTTCTAATCGGCAATTTGTTTTATTGCAAAGAGAAAATTTTAAAAAACAAGCACTGGCAGATTTATCAGTTGCATCTAAAAGCAGTTTAATGCTGGTGGCACCATTTTACAGTTCTTTAACGATTTTTGAAAAACCGGTGTTGCTGAAAATGATGATTAGTAAGTTGATTACCGGTAAATCACGACCTGTTGGGGTAGCTTATAGTCATGGAATTTTAATTGTTATCGCAGGTAGGAGTGAGAATTAATGGATTTTGAAATCAAGCAGCGTGAAGGACTGATTGTATTTCTATATCATCTAAAAAATAGTCGTCAGCTTCGTAAGTACGGAACAATTCATTATGTTTCTAAAAAAATGAAATATGTTGTTTTATATGTTGATCAAACTGACGAAAAAGAAGTATTCAGTAAATTACAATCTTTAAAATTTGTTAGGAAAGTTCAGCGTTCATTAAGAAAAGACTTGAAAACTGATTTTGGCGATGAAGTTGGAGTTTTGTATAAGCTAACTGATGAGGATCGTGAAAAATATCGAACAGGTAGGAAGTAGCATGCGAGTAATTTCAGGAAAGTATCGTGGCAGGAAGTTAAAGGCGGTGCCTGGCCAACTGACGCGACCAACGACCGATAAAGTTAAAGAGTCGGTTTTTAATATGCTTGGCAATTCACTTAGTGGTCAAATTCTTGATTTATATGCGGGTAGTGGCTCACTTGGAATTGAAGCTATTTCACGTGGGGCACAACAGGCAATTTTAGTTGACCATCAGTTTCAAGCGGTTAAAACGATCAAAGAAAATATAAAGGCAACAAAAGAAGAAAACCTTTTTCGGGTCTATAAAGCAGACTCCTTTAAAATTTTAAATTTATTTGCCAAACAACAGCTTAAATTTGCTTACCTTTTTTTAGATCCGCCGTACAAAAAACAAAAGATCAATCAAGTTTTACAGCGTTTCAGTGAACTAAAACTTTGGCAAGAAGGTGGCATTGCAGTTTGTGAAACTGATCAATTTGCTCAGTTACCGGCTAAAATTGCTGGCTGTGAATTATGGAAAAGGTCAGATTACGGTATCACTGAAATATCAATTTATCATTTTCGGGGTGATGATCAATGAAGGCAGTTTTTCCTGGCAGTTTTGATCCAGTAACTAATGGACATCTTGATATAATTCAGCGTGCTAGCCAAATTTTTGACCAAGTCATCGTGCTAGTGATGACAAATACTAGCAAGCAGGGTTTATTTTCAGTTGTTGAAAGACAAGGCTTGTTGCAAGATGCTTTGACTGCCTATCAAAATGTGACAGTTAAGACAGCAGCCGATCATTTAACAGTTCAAGCTGTTAATCAATTGCAAGCACAGATAATTATTCGCGGTGTACGAAATGCTAAAGATTTTGATTTTGAAAAAGATATGGCAATATTGAACCGTAAGTTAGATAACAAAATTGAAACGCTTTTTTTACCGAGTAGTCCAGAGTTTTCAATGATTTCATCAAGTTATATTAAAGAAATTGCTTGTTTTGGCGGGAACTTACAACAATTAGTGCCAGCTTCAGTAGAAGTTGCTTTAAAAAAGAGGCTCAAAATTAATGAATAAAAAACGCTCACTGTTGATTACCATAAGTTTACTAATTATTTTGGCAGTGGGCTTTTTTTTGCCATTGCCAGTTTATATTGAGTCCGTTGGCAGTGCTGAGAATGTTGCTAGTTATGTTAGAATTGCCAACCAAAAAGATCAGAGCAAGGGAAAACTGCTTTTAACATATGTTCAGCTAACTCATGCGACGCCAGTTTTATACCTGGCCAGTTTTTTTGATCGCAATGCAACACGTTTGCCAAGTTCAGAAATCTCTGGTGGAGCAGATGATCAAGAGTTTGATCTGATTCAAAGCTATTATATGAAATCTGCGGTCAATCAAGCTAAGATTAATGCTTTGCGATTAACGCACAAGCATTATCACCAAAGCTTTAAAGGAATTTATGTCATGTCACTGTTGGCTAAATCAGATTTTAAGGATAAGTTAAAAATTGGGGATTTAGTGACCAAAATTAACAATCAAAAGTTTAATTCATTAGAGTCTTTAATTACTTATTTAGGAAAACAACAGGTTGGAAAAAAAGTTAAAGTGACTTTTTATCGTAATCAGAAAAGTAGATCTGTTACGGGCAAAGTAATTCCGATTACTAAAAAAAGGAATGGAATCGGGGTTGAACTGGCAGCAAAAACAGTTGTGAAATCAGTTCCCAAAATCAAAACTGATATGGATGGAATCGGAGGTCCTTCTGCCGGTTTAATGTTGGCTTTACAAATGTATAGTCAATTGAAGCCTGTTAATTTAAAACATGGACGATTAATTGCAGGAACAGGTACGATCTCCAGTGATGGAAAAATTGGTCAGATCGGTGGAATTGATAAAAAAGTCATTGCCGCCAATCGGGCAGGAGCAAAAATCTTTTTATCACCGACCGGCAGTAACTATCGACTAGCCAAGAAAACCGTGGAACAGCAAAAATTAAAAATCAAGTTGATTCCAGTTAAAACTTTTAAAGAGGCAGTTGCCGCTTTAGAAAAATAATATTAGCTTTGTAAGCAAACTTCACTTAAAAGTGGAGTTTTTTTGTGCATTTGAAAACAAATATCGTATTAAACATTGAGGAGGGATGAAAAATGGATAGACTCAGAGAGTTTTTGGATGAGAATCGATCAAGAATCATTGTAATTTTAATTGCTATCGGCTTAATCATTGGAGGAGTTTTTTGGTATGGTTATCAACAAACTAATTTGACCAGTGGCAGTGAAATTAAGTTGACTAAAACCAAGAGTAGTACAAAAGTCGCATCAACAGCTGCTAAGTCAAATAGTCAAGCAAAAGCTTTCTATGTTGATATCAAAGGAGCGGTCGAAAAACCAGGGGTATACCGGACGACTACCCAGCAGCGAGTAAATGATATTGTGTTGGCAGCTGGTGGTTTCTTAACGAATGCTGACCAAAATCAGGTCAATCTATCATTAAAACTATATGATCAACAAATTATTTACATTCCATTTAAAGGAGAAATTCAAGATCAAAGCTTGCCAACAACAATTGAACAGACTCCAACTGAAGCAGCAACTGCCAGCAGTAGTGCTGTGACTGTTAGTAGCGCTGAGTCTTCAGACAGTACGACAACAACGGCTAAATTTGATTTAAATACGGCAACTAAAGAGCAATTGATGCAAATCAATGGGATTGGTGAGAAAAAAGCTGAGTTGATAATTAATTTTCGTCAGGAACATGGTCAATTTAAACAGCTTGATGAGTTAAAAGACATTAGCGGAATTGGTGATAAAACATTTGAGGTTCTAAAAGAAAATTTAACACTTGGTCAAGGATGATTTTTTTCTGGTATACTAAAAATTGAAAAAGGGGGAAAATTAGATGGATAAGCGAATTCCTTGGAATCAGTACTTTATGATGCAGGCAGTCTTGCTTTCTTTAAGAAGTACTTGTGAACGGCTTTCAGTTGGTGCAATTTTAGTCCGGGATCGTCGAATTATTGCTGGCGGATATAATGGTTCAGTTTCTGGTGATGTTCATTGTATTGACGAAGGTTGCTACTTAGTTGATGGTCATTGTTTGCGAACAATTCATGCGGAAATGAATGCGGTTTTGCAATGTGCAAAGTTTGGAGTAGCTACAGCAAACGCTGAAATTTATGTCACAGATTTTCCTTGTTTGCAATGTACAAAAATGTTATTACAAGCTGGTATTAAGAAAATATATTATTTTAGAAACTATCATAACGATGATTATGCTGTCCGCTTAATGAAATTAAAGAAGGTTGCAGTCGAACAAGTTAAAATTGATAAAAAGTATTTAAATTCGATTAGTTCGCAGTTAACTGATTAAACTAACTGGAGATTAGGATCGAAAAAGTTCTTTTTATGGCAACCTTGTTAGCTGTTTTATTGACATTTGCTTTTTTTAAGTTTTCGGTAGTATGGTTGGTAGTCTTACTGCTTTTATTTTTCCGCTTGTATCAAGCTTGCAGCAAAATTTATTATTGGATTTTATTTGCTGCTGGCTGGATTGGATTTTTGTGGGTTTTTAATACTCAACAATTAAACCAGCAGATAAAAGCTGAACGCTCATTGAGTAATCAGCAACTGATTGTTGAACCTGATCAACTAAAAATCGATGGTAATTTAGTTAAATTAACTGGTTATTGGGTTGAAGGAAAGCAGAAAATTCAAGGGTATTACCAACTTCAAAGTCAAAGCGAGAAAAAGCAATGGAGTAAACTCTCAACTCCAATAAATTTAAAATTTGATGGCCAAATAGCAGAAATTAACCAGCCAACTAATGAAAATCAATTTGATTATCAGCTTTATGCTCGTTCACAGTTAATTATTAATCAAATTTTTATTAAAAAGGTGAAAGTTTTTTCAGTTTTGCGAGTAAGTTTGTTAGCTAAGTTAATTGATTGGTTACATCAATTGCGGATAAGCATTATCAAAAAGTTGGGAAGCTTACCGCAACCGCTAAATGGATATAGTCAACTCTTATTAGTGGGTTATTCTGACATAGATTTTGAACAAGAAGTGTCGGTTATTAATCAACTGGGACTGTTGTACCTTTTTAGTCTTTCCGGAATGCATGTGGTTTATTTAATGCAATTTCTCAAGACAATTTGTCGTTGTGTAGGAATGACTAAAGAAAGTTTTAATTATCTTTGTTTACTTGGATTACCAATTTATGCTTTTATCGGTGGATTATCAGCTAGTTTAATTCGAGCGGCTTGCATGTCTTGGCTGATAATTCTTATGGGATGTTTTAAATTGAGAATTAGTCGGACATCTGCCCTATGTGTTGTTTTGTTGATTAATTTAATTTATTCGCCGTTGCAGCTTTTTTCAATTGGTTTTCAGTTGAGTTACTTGTTAACATTTATTTTGATTCAAAGTGGAAAACTGGGCCCGTTATTATTAGGATTAAAGATGAATGCATATAGTTTTCTGATTGTTTTGTGGCATACTTATCAGTGGAACCTTTTAACTTGGATTTTGACGATTGCTATTATTCCAATTTTTGAATGGCTGATTATCCCAGCTGTTTTGGTAGGCTGTTTGTTTTCCCCATTGGCAGGTTTGGCTAATCAAGTTTTGGGTGCAATCGATGTTATTTTTAACTGGTTAGCAACATTACCGTTTATGCTGACGTTTGGTAAACCACCACTGATTTTACTTGTTACAACAATTATTATTTTGAATTTAATTGAAGTATCTTGGATCAAAAAAAAAGCTTTTTTAATTTTAGGATTATTTGTATTTTATTTAATAATTGCGTTTAGTATTCGATTTCCATTTTTTGATGAAGTTGTCTATTTTGATATTGGGCAAGGAGACAGCACTTTGATTAGAACTAGATTTAACCGTTCAGTTTCATTAGTTGATACTGGCGGCAAAGTTTCATTTGCAAATGAAAAATGGCAAATTCGACATTCAAAAACGAACGGTGAAACAGTGATCGTTAATTATTTGTTAAGCAAAGGTGTCGATCATCTTGATAATTTATTTTTAACTCATCAAGATACCGATCATATTGGTAACTTTCCTAGCATTGCTAAAAAGATTCGAATTAAACGAGTAATTATTCCGGCTGGAATGGAGAAGAACCAAAATTTTATTAGACGACTAAAGCAAGCGGAAATTGCAACTGAAAAAATTTTGCCAGTTAAAACAAGCCGCTATCAAAAAATTGGAATTTTTAAAGTATTACATCCTTTTAGGGATGGGACTGGAACTAATGAAGATTCATTAGTTCTGTGGTTTAAACTCAATAAATTTAAATTTATTATTAGTGGCGATTTAGATCAAACTGGCGAAGAACAAGTTATTAAAAAGTATCCAAATATACGAGCAGACATATTAAAAACAGGTCACCATGGTAGTAAGACTTCGACAGCTCCAGTTTACGTCAAACAACTTGAACCATCTTTAGCTATTATTTCGGCTGGCAAGAATAATCGTTATGGTCATCCAAATCAGGAGACCTTGGTGACTCTGAAAAGATTTAAGGTCCCTGTTGTTTGCACGATCAACTCTGGCATGATCAAGTTCAAAATGATTGGAAAAAATTTGAAAATAAGTTATGAAAAAAGTAACGATCAGGAGGATAAAATTGCAAGCAACTGAATTCTTAACGAAGAAATCGACAGAAATCCAACAACCAATTTATTTAATTACTGGTACAGAAAAGTATTTAAAGAACCAAGTAATTACCAAATTGAGCAGTTTGATTCCCTCGGGATTACAATCAATGAATTTAGGAAAATTTGATATGGAAGATGAATGGTTAGCCGATGCAATCAACGACGCATATTCTGTTCCATTCATGGGTGAACAACGAGTAGTAATAATTTTACATCCCTACTTTTTGACTGCAGATAAAATAGGAAAAAAATTAAATCAGGATCCGACGGAGTTAGAAAAATATTTAGCAAATCCGGCAACTTCGACAATCTTGGTGATTGTAATGGATGACCAAAAAATTGATGCTAGAAAAAAAGTTTGTAAATTATTAAAAAAAGAAGCCTTCCAGATTGATTGCTTAGCGCTAAATGAAAAAGAGGTCAGTCAAATAGCCAGTAAAAAGATCAAACAAAATGGTTATCGAATTGAAGAATCCGCTTTGGGTTTGCTATTACAAAAAACAGAGGCCAACTTTTCTGAAACTTTGGCAGAAATAAAAAAACTTTTTTTGACTGCAGAGAAAACTAAAGTAATAACTCAGGAGATGGTGGCAAGATTAGTGCCGCAGACATTAGAACAAAATGTATTTGATCTGAATAAATATGTATTGAACAATCAAAAAACTGCAGCTTTGAGAATCTACCATGATTTACTTTTACAGCGAGAAGAACCACTGAAACTGAACGCGTTGTTAATTGGTCAAGTCAGATTATTATTGCAAACCTTAATTTTGCTTAAACATGGATACTCACAGGGAGATATCGCCGAAACCTTAAGGGTTCATCCTTACCGAGTAAAATTAGCAATTCAAAACAGTAGAGTTTTTACGCAAGAGAAACTGCGAACAGCTTATCTGTCGTTATTAAAGTTGGAAGAAAAAATCAAAACAACTAGTCAAAGTCCAGAAAATCTATTTCAATTGTTTCTAACAGGCTATTTTGATGAATAATTGAAGAAGTATCTTAATCAAAGATAACTAATCTATTATGATCAAAAGAGTACAAAAAAGAAGATGTACTTAATCGATCGCTTATCGAAAGTCATCTTCTTTTAAATAATTTTGCATTATTTAGCTAAACGAGCAGCTAAACGGGATTTACTGCGTGCAGCATTATTTGCTTTGATTAAGCCCTTTGATTTTGCTTTATCAATTGCAGATACTGCTTGGCGATATAGATCTTCAACGTTTTCAGCATTAGCTGTTTTAGCAGTTTCAAATTTTTTAATGGCTGTCCGCATTGCGCTTAATTGAGCTGAATTTTTAGCATTAGCTTTTTTATTTGTACCTACGCGCTTAATAGCTGATTTAATAATAGGCATGGAATTCACCTCCAATATATAAATGATTCCAACTGGTATCATAGAAATTTTCAACATAAGTTATTATACAAGAGGCCAACCGACAATGCAATAAAAATGTCGACTTCTGTCAAGGAATTTTGCTTGACTAGCTAAAAAAATTTTTTTCTTGCTTTTTAAATGCTTATCGGGTAACATAAGTATGTTCTG
>NZ_JAHAVQ010000050.1 GCF_029916425.1 Liquorilactobacillus sicerae
TTAAATTATCATTATTACATCAAAAAAGCCATCCATTCCGCAGAACAGATAGCTTAATAATTCAGCTATACCAATTGAAATTGCAAGTTAAGCAATTTTATTTATCAGTACTACTTGAAAAAGAACCTTTCTTTCAATATTTTCGAGGGGTTATTGAAACTTATAGACCCTATAATTTAGTTTTACTTTCTATGCTTAACAAATAGCAGTAAGACAAGTTGGATCAAGATGATAAAAATAAAGAAAACCACTAGCACAATAAAAGCAGCTAATTTAGTTGCTGGCGTTTGAATTGTTCCAGCTCCATCAACTTTTCTAATAAAAATTACAAAGCTTAATATACTGAAGATGATTAGCCAAATAAGATTACTTAACCACCAAACTTTTAACTTCATGTGTTTTGGGTTACTCCTTCTTTTGGTACTTTTTATGAACTATGAATAGTTCAGGTAATTTGATAATTATTAAGAAAAATTGGCAATTGATTATTTAATCCTAGCTGAAAAATTATTTGAATATCTTATTTGGATATCTTTATCCCTTCACTTTCACTCTTGTTCCAACATTTTTTTAATGACTGGGACCTGTCCCAAACTAGTGATCTCGTCTTTGGGCATGACTACCAAATTGCTATTTGAATTGGCAAGCTTAATAAAAGCCGCAATGCTCTGATCCTTAAAATAATTCTCATCAACTTCTTTTAAAGCTGCCGCAACTTTAGCAATCCGATAATTTTCGGCATCTGCTTGGGTGCGAGTTGCTTGGGCTTGCGCCTGAGCTGTTTCAATCAATGCCCGATTTCTAGCATCCGTTG
>NZ_JAHAVQ010000051.1 GCF_029916425.1 Liquorilactobacillus sicerae
GGTGATTATAATCTTAAAAATTTCTCGATTGACCATGATAAAGAAGCATTAATCCCCTATATTAAAAACGCACAAAAGTATCAACCCGATTTTCAGTTATTTGCCAGTCCTTGGAGCCCACCAACATGGATGAAATTTCCTAAGGTATACAACTCTGGTCGAATCGTTACTACTCCAGAAAATCTGCAGGCGTATGCGAATTACTTTGTTAAATATATAAGAGCCTATGAAGAACAAGGTATTCATATCAAGCGAATATGTCCACAAAACGAAGTGTTTGCTGATCAAAAGTTTCCGTCCTGCTTATGGAACAGCGAAGACTTGCGGGTTTTTATTCGCGATTATCTAGGGCCAACATTTGAAAAAGAAGATCTTGATACTGAAATTTTCCTTGGAACATTAAACGGGCCTGAAGATATGTCTTTTACAGCAGCAGGAATTAAGTTAGATAATTACAACCGTTACGTCGATAATATTCTATTTGATGATAGAGCTCGCAGATATATCAAAGTAATCGGCTATCAATGGGCCGGTCAACAGGTCATTGAGCGTACTCATGAATCATGGCCTGAAATTGAGCTGATTCAAACTGAGTCCGAATGTGGCTTTGGTGAAAATAGTTGGGAATATGCCGAGTACATTTTTCATTTATTCAATCTTTACTTTACTGGTGGGGCAACCGCCTATACCTACTGGAATATTATTTTGGGCGATTCAGTCAGTACCTGGGGATGGCAGCAAAATTCATTGTTTTCCATTGACTCCAAGAATAACAACAAGGTAACGCGTAACCCTGAATATTATGTAATGC
>NZ_JAHAVQ010000052.1 GCF_029916425.1 Liquorilactobacillus sicerae
TATTAACAGCGTACATGATTGCCGCAGCAGTTGCGGATCCAATAGTGCCGACACCTGTACATGCTGCAATGACAGAAAGCGCCACTGCAATGCTGCTATACGTATTAAAAATAGAATACGGCACTGCTGTTGTAGTAGTATTCAGGTGAAGGAGCAAAGATACAAAAAATGAAAATAACATTGTAGCCGCACCTAAAAGAGCAGTGACTTTTAGTGATGAAATAACATTGATTTCTTTTTTGCATAATAAACCTTCAATTAATGTAGATACGGAAAAAAACGTATACTACAAAATAAGTTTATCACTTTTTTTAATGTGGTTGTATGTTTTTAAATAACTAGATGGTCCGTGAGTTCAGCCTATAATCTTGCTATCTTAAAATATCAATCAGATTCTTACTCAAAGCGATTTTTGTCGACAATATGCCAAAAATAATGCTGGTAATTTGTGGAAAAACCGTGGCTAAAATACTGTCATATTCGGTCGCGACGACTTCTTCTATTTAATCGATCAACCCGTAACTCCTTAACCACTTGAGAATTTTCATCTAATTGGGCTGGTCGATAATCTTTGAGTATACCCGGCTCTACTGGTTGCAGGCCAGCTATTTGCAGAAAATGTTGGCTTAACAGCTTGATACAGATATTAAGAAGCTCGTCGATCAATCCACAAGTGAGTTTTAGGTAAACTCACAATACTACCAGACCTATCTTTTAAATTTGCTGCTTTTTTAATTCTTGCAGCAGCAGCTTTTATATCGAATAAAAATATTTCAAATTTTTAAGAAACATAATTA
>NZ_JAHAVQ010000053.1 GCF_029916425.1 Liquorilactobacillus sicerae
ATTCACTACTATATCAGCAACAATACAGGCCGCAATTTTATTTATTTAAAAAACAGTTTTTCTCGACAATTCGAAAAATTTAAAATTCTAAAAAGTGCAAAAAAATTTAAACTTATCCCGAAAAACAGTTTGGCCAAAAAAAGCGAAGGCATGATCACGCTGTTTAAATAGTTTCTTGCATTCAGGCCAAAATAGCTTCAAGAAAAGAAATAACTACTCGAATTTGCTCTTCATTGAATCGCTGAGTTTTTTGAAAAAAACTTTCTTTTATATGGTCGTGCAATTTGCGGTGAAAACCGACTAATTCTTGTCCTATTGGATTTAACTTCAAAAAGACAGTTTTTTTATTTTTATCATTTTGATATTTCTGAATAATTCCTTTCTTAGACATCATATTCACGCGACGAGAAACTCCACCCTGCGATAAACCAGTTCTGCTAACGACATCACTAATTGATAAATCCTGTTTCAACAGACTATCCAATATCTTAAGATCGTTATGGGTAAGCACAGAAATTGAAGCAATCAGTTCCTTAGAAAAACTGTTTTTTATCCAGTCTCCATATATACACATCGCATTGTTTCTGGACAATCTTTCTAAGAGACTAGCAATTTCCTGATATTGTTTATCATTCATTTAATAATGGCCTTTCTTTTAATTTTATATTACCAGTAATTAATTATTGACACCAGGCCTTCTCACATGTAGAATATATATTACCGGTAATCACTTACTGGTAATCTATATTTAGAAGAGAGTCTAAAAAATGAAAGCTTTAATGATAGATAATTTTG
>NZ_JAHAVQ010000054.1 GCF_029916425.1 Liquorilactobacillus sicerae
ATATAGTAACAGTCGATAAAATTGCTGTTACTAAAAGAGCTAATGGAAAAACTTATACTTACGTTTACGTCCAGGATGGTAGCCATAATTATTGGATAGACGAAAGAGCAATTCATCGTTTGGACCAAATTATAAGTACTCAGTCGATGACCACAAATGGCAACCAATATGCGATTATAGACGGAACAACTCGTGATGACGGGATTTACCTAAATGGTCCGGCATATACAAGCAAAAATACTTTCTATTCGGATGACCAAGCTAATAAATATAATGGACATACGATCACTGTTTTGCAAACTGCCGTAACACAACGCTCAAACGGTATTAGTTACAAGTATGCCGAAGTTCAGGATGGTTCAAAAACATATTGGATTGATGCGAGAGCTTTAAAAAAAACAGTATTAATAAGAACATTTAATAATTAATAAAATAAAATCCCAATAGTGTTTAAACTTTTTATATACTATTAGGATTTTTTGTTTTATCTAAAAACTTTATGAATCAATTTTAAAAAAGGTTATAAATAAAATTAGAAGCTTCTTAATATTATAATTAGTTAAATTTTAATAACTTTGAATAATATATATTATGTTAACTAAAATTAAAAAAATTATTTGTCTGTGATGTTACATTTTAAATTCAATTAAATTTTACTTTGAACGGTAAATTAACAGAAATATTATTTTTTGGTGTTCTGTTCTTGCGAATTTTTGAAGATTTCATAGATAAATAAAAATAGAACCTAAGTTCTAAAAAAACGAAAAGTAGATTCTATTTCATGATTAAAGG
>NZ_JAHAVQ010000055.1 GCF_029916425.1 Liquorilactobacillus sicerae
GGCTAAAATGATTGCTGGTGACAATGGCACCGCCAGGAATCTGGACTAATTTATTCTGACCTGAAATAGTGATGCCATTAGTGAGCCACCGTGCAGTCAGGTTCATACTAGTGCGTACTATCACGTTGTTGATGATGTGGTTCAGAGTGTGCTGACGTGCCAGATAGTCGCGGATGACCGCCTTTTCCTCAGTGGGCTTCAGTCTCGGGTCGCTGACTTCGACCTTATCGTTGAAGCGACCACTCTGAACAGCACGCTGAATGTTTTCGATCACCTGTTCGTGCGGATCTTGGGCTTTTGATTCGATCATAATTGTACCTGTCCTCCTGAAATAGCCACACTAGCAAACGTGACTTTTTCGTTGCCGGTGACGGCGGCCAATCGCATCAATTCATTTTTGTGTTTAAGATCATTGGCCACCTGCTCAGGGCCGAAGTCGGCTCGAGTTTGGTGCAACTTGCTTGAAACAGCTGGTAACTCATGTGCATAGTGCCAAAAATAATCACCATTTGGCACATTTTTGTAATGCCATGGTTTGTCAAAAAGGTTGTAGTGAATGATTTTCGGTGTGGTGATCTTCGGCCGTTTACCTTGTACATTCCAGCTTTCGTCCAAATATCGAAGGCGGTCGCGGGCAATGGCATTAATATAGTCTTGATCCGGGGCCAGACTGTGGAAGTGGTATTGATTGAGCAGGTATAGAAAACGCTCGGAAAAATTGGCTTGCCTAAGTTTATCCAGATCCATTAGCAGAACGCCCGAGTTACAGTATCGGTGGACATCTACAC
>NZ_JAHAVQ010000056.1 GCF_029916425.1 Liquorilactobacillus sicerae
ACCTTCTTCCCCAGGCAAGCAGTTACAAGCAACTACTTCGGCTGCATCCGGTAACTTTTTATTTAAAGTTCCCACCATCGCCTCGATATCCTTTT
This sequence comes from Liquorilactobacillus sicerae, assembly GCF_029916425.1. GTDB lineage: Bacteria > Bacillota > Bacilli > Lactobacillales > Lactobacillaceae > Liquorilactobacillus > Liquorilactobacillus sicerae. Next base: position 96 of record NZ_JAHAVQ010000056.1, read on the forward strand.
TAGATAGATCTAATTCTTCAATCAAATGATTCAAAACCATACCGTTTTTCATGGCACACATTGAAGCAAATAGATTATCACCAGCCTGCAGCATTGCCGAACTCTCAGAAATAAGAGGGGTGAACTTTCTACCGCGGCTGACACCGTCATCAGCCAAATAGCCTTTTTTTTCTAACCGAAATACCAAGGTTTTCACTGTTGAAGGTTGCCATGTTTCTTTGCGGTTCAAATATTTAATTAACTCACTAGTAGTGGCTTGGCCAAGCGACCAAACAATCCTCATGACTTGCCATTCGGAATTAGAAATTTGTTCTTTTTTATAATCTACATTTGTCATCTATAACTTATAGTCTACACATGTAAACTTAAAAGTCAAGAAAAAAACGTTCGAAAAAATCGAGCGCCATAAAAATGAAAAATGAAATTTGTTAATTATTTAATAAAAACTCGGCTTAGCGAAGTTTGTGTTTGGCTCAACGACAGCATTTGATTCACGAACTCCCAATTTTGGATTTTTGATCATATCAATTACATATTGCGAAACGGCCTGACGAGTGACCTGAGCGCCAATTAAAGGTTGACCTTTTTTTTGAGTTTCATAATTAGTATTACCATCTTGATTATAAAGCCAGGTCATTCGCATATAGGTATAATCCAAATCAGACTTCTCCAATTAAGTAACTGCCTGTT
>NZ_JAHAVQ010000057.1 GCF_029916425.1 Liquorilactobacillus sicerae
ATTTGGGTCCTTTATATTCCTTGGTATATTCTTCAACCAAGTTACCATCGTTTGCGCCATGGGTGTTCAGACCATACATCGTGATTTGTTTGCCAGACCACTTGCCATCACGAATTAAATATATTCCAGCAGATAGGTTCCCGATTCCGGTTCCGATCATATAAGCATGTTGTGTCATAAGATTGCTCCTTTAACAATTTAGGAATGAATATTCATTCTAAAGTTTACATTGACTATTTTACACCCTGAAAAAAAGTTTTTCTTAAATAAAGAATAAGCAGGTAAATTTATAAAATTTGTTTTCGGCCACACGTATAGATCAGCAAGGTAAATATTGTATAAAATTTCTTAATAAGGAAACAAATGTCTTTTATAATAAAGTTCTCTTTCTTTTTGAAAATGTTTGACAAAGCAATAAGCCCTTGTTATATTGTGTTACGTAGATTTCAAACGAATTGATCCGGAAAGTACTTTTCCAAGTAATGTCTAGAGAGTCGGTAGTAGCTGTAAGCCGATCTTTATTAAGAAAAGGAAAATGGCCGGTGATTGGTTGATACGAACGGTTTACCGAAAGTATCAAACGGAATGGTCCTCGTTATCGGACACGCCATTGCTGTTAGCCCATCTGCTAACAAAGATGGTTACTAAGGTTTATTTGTGCAAGCAAAGAAACAAATCAGGATGGTAACGCGACAAGTCGCTTCTGTATTAATTTACAGGAGCGATTTTTTTGTCGGGAAATTCCGCGAGAAATCACTAAATTTTGGGGAGATTTATTT
>NZ_JAHAVQ010000058.1 GCF_029916425.1 Liquorilactobacillus sicerae
ATCTATGATTAAATTCAATCAGACAAGACTAAATAAACTGCAAGAAACCCTTGTCGACAAACAGATCGACTTCGCTTTTATTTCAGACTACAAAACAATTCAATATATCACCGGATTTGGTTCCAATCCTTACGAAAGAATTTTGGCAATGATTGTCTTTGCCGATAAAGACCCCTTTATTTTCGCACCGGCCTTGGAGGTTGAAGTTGTCAAATCGGTTGGCTGGCCCTACGATCTATATGGCTACCAAGATAATGAAGATGGCTTAAAAATGATCTACGACCACATCAAAGAACGAATCAGCAATCCAAAAAAAATAGCAACCGAGCAGGGAAATTTAACTCTATTTCGTTTTAATCGACTCCATGAAGCCTTTCCAGATGCCGATTATTCATTTAATTTAACACCGGTTGTCGAGCATCAGCGCCTGGTTAAAGACGAAGATGAAATAAAGAAATTGGAGCAAGCCGGTAGGGATGCCGATTTGGCCTTTGAAGCTGGTTTTAAAGCATTAAAAGTTGGTAAAACGGAACTTCAAATTGCTGCTGAGCTTGAGTTCACAACGAAAAACCGCAACGTTTCGGAAATGTCCTTTGGTACTCTGGTTCAGACAGCCGAGCATGCTGCCGATCCGCACGGAGAAACATCGGACTTGACATTAAAAAACAATTCATTGGTTCTATTTGACTTAGGTACTGTTTATAAGGGATATATCTCAGATGCCAGCCGAACGGTCGCCCTGGGCACGCCAAGCGATCATATGCGGGAAGTTCATCAG
>NZ_JAHAVQ010000059.1 GCF_029916425.1 Liquorilactobacillus sicerae
TAGAATTGCTCACGAATTGATTTGGCAATTGCCTTATATCTTTTTTCATCATATTGATTTGAATGATCGACGGCACCGGGAAGATGCAAACCATCATTTTCATATCGAGGAATAATGTGCCAATGTGAATGGGGAACTGATTGGCCAGCAGCGACACCGTTGTTTGAGAGAATATTTATTCCAAGAATTTTCGGGTTGGAGGCTTTGACTGCCCGTGCGATGATTGGGAGTTTTGTTAAAATTTTTTTCGCTAATTCATCATCGTAGGCAAAAATGTCTTTAACATCTACCTTTGGCACAACTAAAGTATGTCCGGGCGTAGCCTGAGATATGTCTAAAAAAGCAAAAACATCGTCATCTTCATAAACTTTGTAACTAGGTATTTCACCCTGAATGATTTTATCGAATATGTCTTCCATGCCTACATTATATCGGTCTGCTAAAATTTAATCGATAACTATGACACTAAAGATTTCACATTTGACCGGTGGATATGGTCAAACAAAGACAATTAAAGATCTAAATTTTACCGTTGAAGCAGGGACCGTTACTGCTCTAATTGGTTTAAACGGCTCAGGGAAGACAACCACGATTAACCATGTAATCGGATTAATGCAGCCAAAAAATGGCTCGATTTCTTTTAATGGGCAGGATAGCAGAAAAGATTCGTTTAATTATCAGCACAATTTGGCCTATATACCCGAATTGCCAATAATATATGAAGATTTAACTTTATGGGAACATATCCAGACAACAATTGCCGCTTACCATCT